>JAAZYQ010000309.1 GCA_014239575.1 Gammaproteobacteria bacterium | reverse complement strand
GACCATCGGCCGGGATGATCGCCGTGATGCTAATGTCCGCGCCACCACCCAGGAACTCTATGCGGGCCTGGTCGCACAAGGCCAGAACGCATGGCCCAGTGTACGCTTTGACGTCGGCTCAATTAACAACCTCTTTGGGCGCTTCCTGGCTGCTGGGTTTTACTACAAGACCTTCATGGGTCTACCCCCCTTCGAATGGGGCTCGGGGACCGGCATGTGGATGCGCTATGAAAAGATCATCCGCAAAGCAGCCGGGATGGGTACAGCGTCTCGCTCGCCAGACCCGGATCACTACGAGCATGCCCATGGTTATTGTGACCTGCTGGTGGTCGGCAGCGGCCCCGCCGGTCGCGGCGCAGCCTTAACCGCTGCGAAAGCCGGCCTTGATGTGATCCTGGTTGAGCAAGAAGGAATACTGGGCGGAGATACACTGGCTCAACCGCAAGCCGCAGATAATCTTGCAGACCAGATCAAAGCACTCAAAGGCGTCGGTGTACGCATTATGGTCCGTACCACAGCGTTCGGCCTTTACGATGGAGGTGTTGCCGGCCTGCTGGAGCGTGTAACCGACCACCTGGCTGAACCGCCGACGTGGATGCCGCGGCAACGCTGCTGGACACTGCGCG
>JAAZYQ010000308.1 GCA_014239575.1 Gammaproteobacteria bacterium | reverse complement strand
TCAGATCCGGCGGGCGAAACTTGTTATAGACTCGACGCTCCTGCGACATGCTGCCCTCAGTGAATTTTGCACCTGTGACTGTATTATCTGATCTGGTCGACCTCGTCGTTGTTTTAGGCAAGGAAAGAGAACTGCCCGCCGTCAGGAGCCTGCACACACCCGACGCTACGGCATCCGCCGGGCAGTCAAAAAAATTCGGCGTGGTGGTTCTCGACGACGGCAGTTGTGGATTTTTCTTTGCCGGTCTCGATGATACCTTGTCGCATCTTTACGCGTGTAATCCCAGCCAGTTTAAGGGCGCAGCAACCCTGGACCTTGTCAGAAACTGCTTGAGTGCTGATCCACTGGCCAGGGCCGTGGGCCTGGGTGCGCTCAACGCACTGAGCCAGCACCTGCTCAGGATTTCCGGATTTAAGCTTGATCGGGCCTCGGATCCCTTGGGGCATCTCGACCTGCCTAGCGCGCGCCACGTGGGGATGGTTGGATTTTTCGCGCCGCTGATCAAAGCCTGGGCCGGCAATCCGGGAACGCTAACCATTATAGAGAAAGACCCCCAATTCTTGGGGCAGTCAATCCCGTTTCCCGTAACAACCCAGACCGATCGCCTGCGCGATTGTGACCGGGTACTGATCACG
>JAAZYQ010000307.1 GCA_014239575.1 Gammaproteobacteria bacterium | reverse complement strand
GCGTTTCAGTGCCTCGCAGACCGTATTATCCCCATCGTCAACAGCAACAGTTTCGCGTACGCCTGTGAATCCTTGTAAGATTTCGCAGCGCTCTTTAAAAGGCATAAAAATATAACCCTTCTTTCGCATCAGCCAATCGTCGGAATTAACAATAACAATTACTTCGCCATATTGCGCAGCGTCTTGTATCATTCTTAAGTGTCCAATATGTACGGGGTCGAAGCCGCCAGAGACGCACACTGTATCATAAGGTGTTTGTGGTAATTTTGTCATCATTCTACTCCTTTTGTGGCTGCGGCGGCTGGACTCGAACCAGCGACAGGCTGATTAACAGTCAGCTGCTCTACCAACTGAGCTATCGAGGAATTATGGAGGCGAAGTATAGCGGAAAATCCACCCCTTGACTACAGAAAATTACGCAGACAAACGAATAATCGAGTTCAGCAAGCGTTTCAGGTTAGGAGTGGAGGCATCCGGAGCTAGGATGGCATCTACACCGCTTTTATTGAGGCCGCTGAATGTGAAGCCATGTGTCGCATCAGCCATCAGGATTACCTTTGGCGGATGAGTTAAATGCAGGCACAGCGCAGAGCTAATGTTCAAGCAGTTGCGGCTGTTGCTGTGTGACTCGACTAA
>JAAZYQ010000306.1:425-636 GCA_014239575.1 Gammaproteobacteria bacterium | reverse complement strand
GGCGTGGTCACAATGCTGGCAGGCTCTGACTACCTGGCGTACAACGCACTCGCGCAAGACCCCTTAGCTGGTCAACACCTTGGCATTCTGGCGGTCGAGTTCGGCGTGGGCATCACCGTCAGTGCCGTGATGATTACGATCTTTCTTGCCTTCGCCGGGCGCAACGATCCCTGACGATCGCCGGCCTTTACAACTACTGGATTGTCATCCT
>JAAZYQ010000306.1:0-415 GCA_014239575.1 Gammaproteobacteria bacterium | reverse complement strand
CCTGCTGATGATGACCGGCTTCTACGTCGTCATCTCAAGTGGCAATCTGGTAAAAAAGATCATCGGCCTGAATCTCTTTCAGGCCTCGGTGTTCATTCTCTATATCAGCATAGGCAAGATAGCCAACGGCCATGTTCCGATCCTCCAGGAAGGTGTCAGCAATTACTCCAATCCGCTTCCACACGTACTGATCCTGACGGCAATTGTGGTGGGCGTCTCGACCACAGCCCTGGGGCTGGCGCTGGTTGTGCGGATACGGGAGGCCTATGACTCCGTCGAGGAAGAGGAGATTCACCGGCAGGATGAGTCCCTGTGATTAGCGAGCAGTTACCTGCTCTGCAGGTGGTGGTGCCGCTGATCGCGGCTGCGTTCTGTCTTGTCCTCGCCCGCCCGCTTGGAGCATGGCTCATCACCT
>JAAZYQ010000305.1 GCA_014239575.1 Gammaproteobacteria bacterium | reverse complement strand
TAACTGATGCAACTGGGCCAATCCCAGTCTTTCGGCATTTTCGATCACCATCAGGCTGGCCTCAGGCACATCGACACCGACCTCAATAACCGTTGTTGCAACCAAAAGGTCGACCTGGCCACTCCTGAACCCGTTCATAACGACATCTTTTTCTGTGGGTGTGTTGCGACCATGTAACAGTTCGATCTTCAGTTCTGGCAGATCCTGACGTAAAGACTCTGCGCGCTGCGTCACCGCCTCTAGGTCCAACAGCTCTGATTCATCGATTAAAGGACAGACCCAGTAAGCTCGCATACCCCGGGCGCAGGATTCCCGGATACGTTCCTGTACTGCCTGACGCCTGGAATTGGGTATCACAACTGTCTCTACTGGTTGTCGACCAGGCGGCATCTCATCGATGACCGAAACATCCATGTCTGCATACATCACCATAGCCAAAGAACGAGGTATCGGTGTGGCTGTCATCACCAGCTGGTGCGGTGCACGATTATCTGAGCGCCCTTTATCCCGCAGCGCCAGCCGCTGCTCGACACCGAAGCGGTGTTGTTCATCTACGACCACCAGTCCCAGGTTGTGATAGTGGACATCGTCCTGAAACAACGCATGGGTCCCAATACCAACCTGAACATCACCATTGG
>JAAZYQ010000304.1 GCA_014239575.1 Gammaproteobacteria bacterium | reverse complement strand
TCGTGCCAGCATGGTTCTGCTGGCCTTTGATCGTGACTTCAAACTGGCGAGAGCCAACGATGGTCTCGACTACCCCGATCATCTCCCCGGCCTGATCCAGAACCGGGCCTTGTTCGATATGCGCTTCCAGGAACGCGCTGAACAAACCGGGGGCCAGTGCCTCAGCTTCCTCGAGCTCCGACAGAGCGCCGGCTAGATCACCGTACCGTTGTCCGACGGCGTTGGTCAGATCATACAGTGCATCGCGGGACAATTTACCGCTGAAAAAGCAGCTTCCGGTCAGAGGCATAAAGGCGCTTTCTTCATCCTGGAACGAGACCACGGCGACCGGTGGTCCACCGGCTTCCTGACAAGTCCGCGCCACCTCAAGAGCCAGGATGACGCCATAAGCACCGTCGAGCCAGCCGCCTTGCGGTTGAGTGTCGGAGTGTGACCCGATCAGAATCGGTTTGCCGGGTTGTGACGGTATTCCGAACAGGTTAGCCGCTGGGTCCCATCGGGGTGTAAGTCCGCAACCTTCAAATTTTGCAGCAAGCCAGCGCCGCGAATCGATATCCGCGGATGAGAACGCAGGTCGGATGACACCAGTGCCCTGTTTGCCGAATTCCCGAAGGGCCTCGAGATCAACAAGAAAGCGATCGC
>JAAZYQ010000303.1 GCA_014239575.1 Gammaproteobacteria bacterium | reverse complement strand
TCGTGCCAGCATGGTTCTGCTGGCCTTTGATCGTGACTTCAAACTGGCGAGAGCCGACGATGGTCTCGACTACCCCGATGATCTCTCCGGCCTGATCCAGAACCGGGCCCTGTTCGATATGGGCTTCCAGGAACGCGCTGAACAAACCGGGGGTCAGTGTCTCAGGTTCCTTGAGCTCCGACAGAGCGCTAGCTAGATCACCGTACCGTTGTCCGGCGGCGTTGGTTAGGTCATACAGTGCATCGCGGGGCAATTTACCACTGAAAAAGCAACTTCCGGTCAAAGGCATGAAGGCGCTTTCTTCATCCTGGAACGCGACCACGGCGACCGGTGGTCCACCGACTTCCTGACAAGTCCGCGCCACCTCAAGAGCCAGGACGACGCCATAAGCACCGTCGAGCCAGCCGCCTTGCGGTTGGGTGTCGGAGTGTGATCCGATCAGAACCGGTTTGCCGGGTTGTGACGGTATTCCGAACAGGTTGGCTGCTGGGTCCCACCGGGGTGTGAGTCCGCAATCTTCAAATTTTTCAGTAAGCCAGCGCCGCGAATCGATATCCGCGGGTGAGAACGCAGGGCGGATGACACCGGTGCCCTGTTTGCCGAATTCCCGAAGGGCCTCGAGATCAACAAGAAAGCGATCGC
>JAAZYQ010000302.1:400-650 GCA_014239575.1 Gammaproteobacteria bacterium | reverse complement strand
GGATCAGAAGGGGCGGTGTAGGTCAAATAGCGTCAGAATTGTCCAAATGGATAGATAGGCGCAGTTATTGCCAGAGAGTCGACCTTATCCGTATGTACCGTACACAAGTGTGGTTAGAGGCCGAGCTATACGCATTTAAGGGCTGAGGATTTGGTGAAGAGGTTGAGCTCAATGAGGGGTTAGCAACCACTTCTACCTTCCAGAGTGCAATTTCAAACACCGGACCAACCTGAATACCTCACTGCCAGTT
>JAAZYQ010000302.1:0-390 GCA_014239575.1 Gammaproteobacteria bacterium | reverse complement strand
CAACCCTATGCCGATCCCAGGAAACTTGACGTATTTCGCACCACCTGCCACACCATCCAATTCCTCTTCACTTAACTCAACGTTCCCTGTTAAGTCTTCTACGGTGAACTCATAGCCGTGTTCTGCACCTAGTGCAATAAACGGATCGGCCTCCATTTCATAACCAATAAGGGACTGGAGTTCTTCGTTGTCTGAAATCTGTTGAATGAATTGGTCTAGGCTCTCTTTGCTCATGGTCTTTTCTCCTGTTGTTACGCCTGAAAGCATACCCCTGTCTGGGTGGTGGCTCAAATGGTAGCGTGATGGGTTTGCATAAAGAAAAGCCCCGTGGGAGAGGGCTTTTGTTTTCATTTAACTTATCGCTCCCTTTTCCAAATAGGACGTTTATTC
>JAAZYQ010000301.1 GCA_014239575.1 Gammaproteobacteria bacterium | reverse complement strand
AAGTGCGGCTGACTCCACCCCGGGTCTACGGTATAACGGAAGAACCCTCCATCAATATGGTCACGCAGGCCGCGGCTGGCCATCGCGTCGAGCGAGCTTTCCAGAACCTCGCGTACCGCCGCGCTGGCCCAATGCTGATAACGGTCCAGCAGATATTCCAGCTGCGGCACGTGTGGAAAACGTGACTGATCACCAAAGCCTCCTTCAAAAGTATCGGCGAAAGCCAATGCAACCTTTTCAAAACTTTTACCCAAAGAAGCTGCTCGGGCCGAATCAACCTGACCAGCACTATCCGGAAAATCGTCGGTGCCGGCGGGTCTGGCCATTGCAGTGAGGTGCCCGGAGTCTTCGCGCCAGATTGCATCCAGTTGCCGGATCACCTTGGCGAATGAATCTGGCGGCAGATACAGAACCGCGTAGAGTGGGTAACCCTCGGGGGTCAGAAAAACATTCAACGGCCAACCACCACGGCCCTGGGTTTTGCGGACAAAATCCATAAGCGTCTCGTCCAAAGCGGGCTGTAACTCGCGATCGACCTTGACCGGCAGAAAATCCCGATTCAGCATCTGCGCGATTTGCGGGTTACGGTAACTCTCGCGCTGCATCACGTGACACCAGTGGCATGAGAAGTAACCCACCGAGACATAGACCA
>JAAZYQ010000300.1 GCA_014239575.1 Gammaproteobacteria bacterium | reverse complement strand
TGGTCTATGTCTCGGTGGGTTACTTCTCATGCCACTGGTGTCACGTGATGCAGCGTGAGAGTTATTGCAACCCGCAAATCGCACAGATGCTGAATCGGGATTTTGTCCCGGTCAAAGTCGATCGCGAGTTACAACCCGCTTTGGACCAGACATTTATGGATTTTGTCCAGAAAATCCAGGGTCGTGGTGGTTGGCCGCTGAATGTTTTTTTGACCCCCGAGGGTTATCCACTCTATGCGGTTTTGTACCTGCCGCCAGATGCGTTGGTCAAGCTGATCCGGCAACTGAATGAAATCTGGCGCGCAGACGCCGAGCACCTCACCACGATGGCCCGACCCATCGGCACCGACGATTTTCCGGACAGTGCTGGCCAGGTTGATCCGGCCCAAGTCGTTTCTCTGGGTAACCGTTTTGAGAAGATGGCATTGGCTTTCGCCGATACTTTTGAAGGAGGTTTTGGCGATCAGTCACGCTTTCCACACGTACCGCAGCTGGAATATCTGCTGGACCGTTATCAGCGTTGGGCCAGCGCGGCGGTTCGTGAGGTTCTGGAAAGCTCGCTCGACGCGATGGCCTGGCGCGGCCTGCGCGATCATGTTGATGGAGGGTTCTTCCGTTATACCGTAGACCCGGGGTGGAGTCAGCCACACTT
>JAAZYQ010000002.1 GCA_014239575.1 Gammaproteobacteria bacterium | reverse complement strand
GGGTCGATGGAATAGATGATTGATCGACCTCGCCGGGTCGAGGTCAGTAGGCTTGCTCGGGTGAGTGCGGCCTGGTGGGTCGATAACGTGTTGTGGGAAGTCTGGAGTCGTTTGGTAATCTTCCCAGCGGCCAATCCATCACGGTCTGACTCTATCAGAAGTCGGAATATCTGCAGGCGGCCGTCCTCGGCGAGAACTGAGAGCTGAGAGCCGACTGACTGCGGTGGATATGCCCATATGCCGATTATTATCAAAATAAATCTCATCAGCAAGATATGAAAAGATCAGGGTTGATCGCGAAATCAAGAACAGCACTATGGCGGGCGCCTGGGGCGCCTGGGGCGGCAGAGGGTATTTGTCGGTTATATACACTCACCTATGAGAAGCGCCAGTCTGTGACAGAGGTTTACCGATAAAGAGGTAGGCGATCGCCTGGCTTCACTCAACGTGATCGCTGGTACAACCCATCAAGCGTAGGTAATTCCAGAGCTTCGATTTCACCGCAATCTTGCAGATAGAGTATCGCAGCGAATATTGATCGGCTGGCAGCGCCGTGCAGACGGATATCAAGCTTCGGGTAAAGTTGCTCGACCATATCGGTAATTTTCCAGGGACCGGTCTTGAGCAACTGAATAATGTCTTGCATTCTCTGAAGGCGGTGCGCAATTAACGCTTGAACGTAATCGTGCGGGGAATCCAGCGGCGGTCCGTGGGTGGGCCAATAACGTGATTCGGGTCGTTTGCAAAGCAGCGCCAGACTGGCCAGGTAGTCGGCCATGTTGCCGTCCGGCGGGATAACCACACTGGTGGACCATGCCATAACGTGATCCCCGCTGAACAGCGAATCCTGCCCAGGAACAGAAAAACACATGTGGTTGCTGGTATGGCCAGGGGTATGGATACACTCTATCTCACAGTCGCCCACGGTCAGACATTCACCATGCTTTAAAGCGTTATCAGGCGTAAACAAAGTATCGACCCCTTCTTCGATAGCGCTATCATCAGGCTCTATGCCGCCAGCGTGCGGGCCAAAGGCGTAGGTAGGCGCATCGCAGGCGGCTTGTAACCGTCTGGCTCCCGGGGAGTGATCCCGGTGGCAATGCGTCACCAGGATATGGCTGATGGTCTCCGAAGAGAGACCCCTGACCAGGGCGTCGATATGATCTGGATCATCTGGACCTGGGTCAATAACCGCCACTTCCCCTTGGCCGACGATATAGGTTCCGGTGCCGTGATAGGTGAATGCCCCTGCATTTCTCGCGGTTAGCCTGCGAATGCCGGGTGCAACCGTCTCAATCTCACCATAGCGAAACTGGTGATCTTGGATAAAAGGAATCTCTGGCACGACTGAGGGTTTAGCCCACATGAGCCCACGTTATCGCTGTTGAGTCAAAAGCTTCCAGCGGCCTGAAACGGGTCTTGTAGGTCATTTTTTTGCAGTCGGGGATCCAATAGCCCAGATACAGCCAGTTGTATTCGACCGAGCGGGTCAATTCAATCTGACGCAGTATCGCCAGGGTCCCTGGGCTACGTCGAGCCTGGGTAGGATCAAAGAAGGTATAGACGGCCGAGAGGCCGTCTGCGACATGATCCAGTACAGAAACGGCCAGTAGACGGCGGCCAATACGTAGTTCGATCATGAAGGTTTCGACCTGTGAGCGGGCCAGAAACTGCTGATATTTCTCTGGATCAGGGTCGTCCATGCTGTCACCGTGATGTCTTTGGGACTGGTAGGCCCGGTACAGGGCAAAATGCTCTTCACGGAAGCCCAGTGCACACATCTCCATCGTGACGTCACGGTTACGTGTTTGGATACGGCGGAAAGATTTTCCGGGAACAAAATGGTTAACTTGAATGCGTACTGATTGGCACTGGCGGCAGGTCGGGCAATGTGGACGATAATACACGGCGCCGTTACGTCGGAAGCCGTTGCGTATCAGTTTGTCGTACATCGCTGGTGTTACCTTGAACTGGGGATCGATCAGCAGGTTTGCCGCCGTTTCACCTTGCAGATAAGGGCATGGGTATGGCGTGGATTGATACAGGTCTGGTGCTGATTGTTGGCGGGTCATGCCAGTTGCCCCCCCTGTTTTTCTAACTGCCAAGCCTCGACACTTATAGGGGCATTTACGGCTTGAGCTAATTGTCGCGTGAACCGTTGTCGGGGCAGACTCTCGGCACCGAGTGATTCGAGATGGGGTGATGCCACCTGACAGTCGATAAAGTGATAGCCCTGCGTTACAAGTAGCGATGCCAAGCCAATCAGAGCCGCCTTGGATGCGTCAGTGGTTTGACTGAACATGCTCTCGCCAAAAAAGGCCTTGCCGATGGCTATCCCGTAGAGGCCGCCAACGAGTTTGGTGTCTTGCCACGTCTCGATGCTGTGCGCGTATCCCATCTGGTGAAGCGTGGTATAGGCTTGCTCCATGTCGGGTGTAATCCAGGTGCCCGATTGTCCGTTGCGGGGCTGAGTACACTGCCGAATGACTCCAGCAAAATAGCGATCAGCCGTAATGACAAAGCCTCGTTGGCGAAGGCTCCTTCGCAGACTGCGAGAGATCCGGACTTGCTGTGGGTACAGGATGGCTCTCGGATTCGGTGACCACCACAGTATCGGTTGTCCGGCGCTGTACCAGGGAAAGATTCCCTGCCGGTAGGCGCTCAATATTCGTTCAGGATCAAGATCGCCGCCAATGGCAAGCAAGCCCTCGGCAGAGGCGGTCTCCAGTGCAGGGAAGGCGTATTTTTCGGGGGGGCGGGCCATTGTGCGAGTCATTCTAGCACTCACAAATTCAGGGATCGTTCTTGCGAAATGGTGTATGGGCGTGAAGGACGCGGGTATATTCTGCGAGTTGCGAACTTTCCTCAGTGGTATATCTCCCGATCGCATCGTGAAATCCCTGATGGGATAGCCAGTGTGCTGACAGAGTGATTTCAGGCGTGAGTCCTCGGCTCAGTTTGTGCTCACCCTGGGCGCCGGCTTCAAACCGGGTGAGACCCTGCTTAATGCAGTACTCGATCGGGGCGTAATAACAGGCCTCAAAATGCAGATCGGGTACCTGTTCGAGCGCCCCCCAATAGCGACCAAACAGGGCCGTTTTGCCGCGGATGAAGAGCGCGCAAGCAATGTCTTGCCCGTGACGTGTTGCCCGCAGTAGCTGTACTGAGTTGGGAAGTTCCCGCACGAGTTGAGCAAAAAATTCGCGACTGAGGTAGGCGTACGATCCATGCTCAGCGATGGTGTTGGTGTAACAGGCCATCAGGAGATCAAGGTGGCTGGAATTCAACTGGTTACCTTGCAGCCAGTGCAAAGTGATCTCCTGCTCATGAACACGACGCCGTTCGCGGAGAATATTTTTTCGTTTTTTTGAAGACAACTTTTGTAAAAAGTCATCAAAATCCAGATAGTTATCGTTGCGCCAGTGAAATTGGTGACTCTCGCGACGAACGAAGCCGTTGGCCGTGAGTGGCAAGAGATCCGAATCGGTGCAAAAAAGGCAATGCACCGATGATGCCCCCAGTCGCGTGGCGATCTGCGGCAGTGCCCCGGCAATTATGCTGCGGACCGATGCGCTTTCAAATTCTGGATGGTGCAACAGCCGATTGCCGCTCACCGGTGTGAACGGTACGGCCACAAGTAACTTCGGATAATACTTAAGACCCGCGCGCTGGTAAGCATTGGCCCAGGCCCAGTCAAAGATAAACTCGCCGTAAGAGTGATGCTTAAGATAACAGGGTGCACCGCCGGCTAAGGTTTCACCGATGTGTACCGTAATGTGGCACGGTGTCCAACCAGTGGCGGCGGTACAACTGCCGCTACGCTCGAGCGCCTCAAGGAATTCGTGACGCAGGCCAGGGGCATCCTCAGGGACCAGAGCGTTCCACTGGGAGCGCGGGATATGATCCATGGCTGCATGTGTTGTGATTCGGGCCTCAAGCCCCTTATCATTAGCCCCAGCCGCCTTTTTGGCATCTGACTTAACTGGTTTCTTAATATCTCCCAATGAAGCATCTCCCCGTCGCGATCGCACAATTGAATTTTACCGTTGGTGATGTAGACCGCAATGTAGATAAGATGCTCGCGGCCTGCAATAAGGCACGCACTGAGCTTGCCTGCAAAGTGGTGATATTTCCAGAACTCGCGGTGACGGGCTACCCGCCTGAGGATTTGTTGTTTCGCTCGGATTTTCTGGATAGAGCCGATCGCGGGTTGGCCCGGCTACTGGTCGAAGCCGGCGATATCTGTGTTGTCGTAGGGCACCCGTTTCGCGAGGATGGAAAACTCTATAACGCGGCGTCAGTGGTTGAGTCGGGGCAGGTGCGTGCTCGGTATTTCAAGCGGAAACTGCCCAACTACGGAGTCTTCGACGAAAAGCGCTATTTTTCTCCTGGTACTGACACATTGGTGATTGATATTGATGGGTTCGCTATTGGGCTGACCGTTTGCGAGGATGTCTGGCATCAACGACCCGTCGCGGACTGTGTGGCAGCCGGTGCTGAAGTGATATTTAATCTCAACGCCTCACCCTTCGATGTCCATAAGGCCCGCGAACGTGAAGAACAGATTGTTGTTGGGCGATCACGCGAGGCCGCGGTACCGATCATTTATGTCAACCTGGTGGGTGGGCAAGACGAACTGGTATTCGACGGCGGCTCTTTTGCCTGTGATGCGACTGGCCAGGTTGTCCACCGTAGTACTTTTTTTTCCGAGGACTTAGCGCGTATTGATATCCATCAAGGGAGCCTGGGCAGTAACCGTGAACTGGCACCGTTACCGCGGCATGAGGAAAGTGTCTACGAAGCTTTGCGGATTGGACTGCGTGACTATGTAACCAAAAACGGGTTTGATGGCGTGGCGCTGGGGCTATCAGGCGGGATCGATTCTGCCCTGACACTTGCCGTGGCTGCAGACGCGTTGGGGCCGGACAAGGTGCAAGCGGTACTGATGCCCTCGCGTTACACCCGGGATATGAGTCTTGCCGATGCCAAGGCGCAGGCGCAGGCATTAGGCGTTACAACCCAGGTGATACCTATTGAGTCGTTGGTAGAAGCGTATCGCACACAACTCGAACCGTTGTTTAAGGGGTTGCCTGTCGATACCACCGAGGAGAACTTGCAGGCCAGAATTCGAGGTAACCTGCTGATGGCAATTTCCAACAAAACCGGTTGCCTGGTATTGACCACTGGCAATAAGAGTGAAATGGCCGTTGGTTACGCCACCCTGTATGGCGATATGGCGGGCGGCTTTGCTGTCATCAAGGATGTTCCTAAAACTTTGGTCTATCAGCTTGCCCGCTACCGTAATCGCAGCCGTGTGGTGATTCCCGAGCGTGTCATCACTCGGCCACCGTCAGCAGAATTGGCCGAAGACCAGGCGGATACCGACAATCTGCCGCCCTACGAAGTCCTTGACCCCATACTTGAGGATTTCATCGAACATGATTGCTCAATCGAGGAAATTGCAGCCAAGGGTTTTGATCTGCCAACCGTGTCTCGGATTTCGCAAATGGTGCTGCGCAACGAGCACAAGCGGCGTCAGGCGCCACCCGGCGTACGTATCACCCGGCGCGCTTTTGGTCGGGACCGGCGTTATCCGATTACTTCGGGGTTTAGTTGAGGTACTTACTTTTCGGCAAACAATCACTGGGCCAAGTTGGGGATACTAAATTGGCATCAGTGGTTAGGATTATGTCGCAGGTGTTAGCGGCTCACCGCCCCGTGTTAGGCGTGCCGTATACGATAGCTCTACTTGAACATCCGGGTCACGCCAATAGTCATTGCCTAAATGAAGTGCAAAGGTCAGGCAATCTCGCACTTACTCAGTGATAAGAAGAGTTCGCCAGCAGTGAAATAATGCTCGTTGACAATGGGACATTGGTTCGCCCATGATTGCCTGGTCGTTGCACGACAGTATTTTTTGCGCATCATAAATTTGTCCAGCGATATCAGGAGCGTTTTGAAAAAATCTCCAGGGCGTCGGCCGCTCTCAGATTGGTGGGAAATATATTGTGCCCGAATTGATCAAGCAGTACGTGCGGATCGTGGACAGAGTCAACTACCGTGTTGGCAGAGTGACAATGCTGGTTATCTTCATCATGGTCGGCGTTTTGTTTTATTCTGCCGTATCGAAAACTTTCTTTCATCCTTCTTTGTGGACCTACGAGTTTGCGCAATTTCTTATGGTCGGGTACTTCCTGGTTGGGGGTGCCTATACGCTCCAGATTGATAGCCACGTCCGCATGGATCTGTTGTACAGCCGTTGGAAACCCCGCACAAGGAACGGGTGGGATGCTGTAACTACACTGGTCATGATTAGCTACCTGGTGATGCTGCTTTACGGAAGCCTCTCCAGTACGTATTACGCCATTGAGTACGGAGAGCGGAGTTATTCGATTTGGCGGCCCTACATGTGGCCGATCAAGGTGATAATGGTTATTGGCATATTGCTTATGCTGCTTCAGGCAATTGCCCAGTTTTTCAAAGACTTGGCGGCGGCTCGAGGAAAACCGCTGTCATGAGTTACGAACTCATTGCTCTTGCGATGTTCACATCTATGATGTTGATGTTGCTTACCGGGCAGCGTGTATTTGGCGCAATCGGATTCGTGGGAGGCATTGCTGCTTTATTGCTATGGGGTGACGGTGGAGCAGAGCTGCCATTTAGTGCCGTCATCAAGTTGATGAAATGGTATCCATTGATGACGTTGCCGATGTTTATATACATGGGCTACATCATGTCGGAATCACGGATCGCCGACGATTTGTACGAAATGTTCCATGTGTGGATGGGTTCCATCCACGGCGGGCTTGCGATCGGTACGATCGGGCTGATGGTGATTATCTCAGCAATGAATGGCTTGTCAGTAGCGGGAATGGCTATTGGCGCAACCATTGCGTTGCCGGAATTATTGCGACGGGGCTACGATAAGATCATGGTCACCGGGGTCATTCAAGCCGGCAGTTCTCTTGGTATTCTAGTGCCTCCTAGTGTGGTGCTCGTTCTCTACGGCATGATTGCCCGACAGCCCGTGGGCCAGCTCTGGTTGGCTGGAGTGTTCCCTGGTTTGCTGATGGCGACTCTGTTCGTAATTTATATCGCCGTGCGCTGCAAACTTCAGCCAAACCTAGGCCCTCCTTTGAGCGAGGAAGAAAGAAATGTTTCCTGGGCAACAAAAATCAGGTTACTGCAGGCCGGCATACTGCCCCTGCTCATATTTTTCTCTATGACAGGCTTGTTTGTCATGGGTGTTACTAGCTTGGTTGAAAGTTCTGCTGTTGGTGCAACCGTAGCAACTCTGGTGGCCTTGGTAAAAGGGCGATTAACTAGAAAGGTTATGGAGGCAACCCTTCGCAAGACCCTTCAGGTAACCTGCATGTTCATGTGGATTATTCTGGCCGCATTGTGTTTCGGCGCCGTGTTTGACGGCCTTGGAGCCGTTAAGGCGATCGAATTTTTCTTTGTTGACCGAATGGGACTGACTCCCTGGGAGATTCTGATCATGATGCAGATCTCCTATATTCTGATGGGAATGTTTCTGGATGATACGGCCATGCTGGTCATCGTCGCGCCTCTTTACGTTCCGCTTGTCGGGGCGCTAGGATTTGATTTGATTTGGTATGGGGTCCTCTACACAATCACCTGCCAGATCGCCTATATGACCCCTCCGTTTGGGTACAATCTTTTCTTGATGAGAGCGATGGCGCCTCCGGAGATCACGCTCGCAGATATATACCGATCGATTACTCCGTTCGTAATAGTGATGGCTTTTGGCCTTGCTGTCGTAATGCTGTTTCCCGAAATTGCACTGTGGCTACCCAATTGGCACTACGGGAAATAGTTCTGTATGCTTGAGGAACTTGCTGTAAATACAGTTGTACAGTAGATCTTATTTTGATAACTCAAAGGAGAGGGAGAATCTGATGAAAAAAACCAAGCCAGATAATTCAAACAGACGGGAGTTTTTAAAGAAAGCCGGCCTCACTACGGCAGCTGCAGGCGCTACTTTGGCCGCCCCAGCTATTATTGCCGCGGAGCCGATCAAATGGCGGTTTCAGACCTACGCCGGGTCAGCCCTGGGGCAGCACGTTACTAAGCCGGCGGTTGATGCGATAAACAATGCTTCCAATGGGGAGTTGCAGGTTGAACTCTATTACGCCGACCAACTGGTACCGACAGGCGAACTATTTCGCGCCCTACAAAAGGGTACGATCGATGCTGTTCATTCGGATGATGATTCTATGGCATCGCCAACTGATGTACGGCAGTTTGGCGGCTATTTCCCTATGGGAACTAGGCATGCATTGGATGTTCCAGCCTTGTTCCACCAATATGGTTTCGACAAGATATGGTCGGACGCTTACAAAAAGGTGGGTGGCGTAGTCTGGCTATCGGCGGCTGGACAAGACCCTTGTAACTTCAACACCAAAAAGAGCATTACCAGTCTTGATGACTTGAATGGGCTTCGGCTTTATTCCTTCCCTACCGCTGGACGCTTTCTTGCGCAGTTCGGGGTAGTCCCCGTGTCGATTCCTTACGAGGACGCCGAGGTTGCCGTGCAGACCGGCGAGCTCGACGGAATGGCATGGTCGGGTATCACGGAGGATTACACCGTAGGCTGGGCCGACGTTACCGATTACTTCCTGACCAACAATATTTCCGGTGCCTGGATTGGGTCGTGGTTTGTTAATGAGAAACGGTGGGCCGACCTGCCGGACCATCTGAGGGCCGTGGTCAGATCGAGCATTGAAGCTAGCCATGAGTATCGAAACCAGTGGTATTGGGGTGGCGAAGCAAAACTACGCGCCGATGGAACCAAGCTGAAAGTTCAAAGTATTCCCAAGGAAGAATGGCGTGAAGTTGAAGCGGCTGCCAGCAAGTTCTGGGATGAGGTAGCTGAAGAGGGCGAAGTGGCAGCGAAGGTTGTTGGTATCTTCAAGGAATATGATCGGATCAGACAGGCAGCTGGAGGTATTTATTCCGCCGGTTAAGAAGTTCTTAGCCTGTTGGTTTGAGGCGGTCGCGTTGTAGGCGCGACCGCCTTTTTCTTATGGGCTAGGTTATCTGGCTTTGCATTTTCATTATGGGGCGCTTGTTGGCGTTGAAGATACGACAGTCTTTAGGTGCACATCCCGCCAACGATTGTCTGGGACCGGCGTTATCCGATGACTTCGGGGTTTAGTTGAGGTACTTGCTTTTCGGGTAGTTGAGTTGTAATACCCGGGTAGTGTCGTCGTGTAGTTCAGTCAGTCCCATGCGTTGGTAAGCTTTGACCATCACCCCCAATGCATGCTCGACTGCTGTGGAATTCTGATAGGTTTCCAGCACTGACCGGGCCCTGTTGACCGCTGCCACGTTTGCACCTAGCGAATAGTAGTAGCGGGCAATATCGACGTCATGCATCGCAAGTACGTTGATGATATGCACCAGGCGTTTTCGCGCGTCTGAGGCATATCGGCTGTCAGGGAAGCGACTCACGAGTTCGCGGTAGGCCACGAATGCTTCGCGCACTGGCCTGATATCGTGGTTGGCAGGGTTTTTTCCAGTAATATCATCAAGCAGGCTGTCCGGCGGTTCGAACAACGCCAGGCCTTTTAGGTAGTACGCGTAATCCACATTGGGATGCGTTGGGTGCATCTGTATAAAGCGCTTTGCGCCGACCACTGCCAGGGCCGATTCGTCGTTCTTGAAATGGGCATAAGCGATGTCCAACTGGGCTTGCTCAGCATTGCGGCCGTAAGGAAAACGACCCTGCATTTTCTGGTAAGTCGCGATCGCAGCTGGCCAGTCGCCGGCGGCCAACTCTGCTTGCCCCACCGCGACGAACTGCTCCGCAGTCCAGTTGGCGGTTTCATCTTCTTCTTTCAGGATCGTGCAGCCACCGGTGAGCAGTGGAGCGATTAGCAAGCAAAGTAGGAGGCGGATAGACTGGTGCATGGTGGTAGAGACTGGTGGATACGCCTCTATTATACTTTCGAGAGCCAATGGCGAAGGCGATAGTTATGGCAGGCGCAAGCAAAAGTGGCGAAGTAGTGACTGGGGTGGTACCTGACGAGGCAGCCGGCGAGCGCCTTGATAAGGTTTTGGCAAAGGTTTTCCCGCCTCACTCGCGGTCACAGTTACAGGCCTGGCTCAAGGAGGGACGGATCACACTGGCAAATGAGGCCCCGTCAGGGCGGCTCAGCGTAGCCGGAGGGGAGACCCTGTCTCTTCAAAAGCCACCGTTGACCCAGATCGCATGGGCGGCCGAACCCTTGGCGCTTTCAGTAGTCTATCAAGATGAACATATTGTGGTTATCGATAAGCCTTGTGGACTGGTCGTCCATCCTGGGGCGGGTAACTCGGCCGGTACGCTGGCGAACGCCATTTTGCACCATTATCCGGCTACCGGGGCTCTGCCGCGGGCGGGTATTGTCCATCGCCTGGACAAAGACACCAGTGGGCTGCTGGTCGTGGCGCTTACTGAGCTTGCCCGTAGTGAATTGATCCGAGGACTTGAGGCGCGCGTCATCAGTCGGGAGTACCTCGCTGTGGTGAATGGTCGCCCGATCTCTGGCGGTACTGTTGACGCCTCGATTGGTCGACATCCACGCAACCGGTTGAAGATGGCGGTTACCAGCAAAGGCCGTCCCGCAGTGACCCATTATCGACTGGGCCAGCGTTTTCGATCGCACACTCTATTAAAGTTGCAGTTGCAAACAGGCCGGACGCACCAGATCCGTGTGCATATGGCCCATCTTGGATTTCCGCTGGTCGGCGACCCGGTCTACGGCGGCCGTTTTCAGCTGCCGCCCAGATCGAGCCCGCAGCTGATCACTGTCCTGCAGGGTTTTCAGCGCCAGGCATTGCATGCGTCGGTTCTTGCGCTGGCGCATCCTGTGACCGGCGAATCTCTTCGTTGGGAAAGTGGAGTCCCATCGGATTTCGCCGCGCTGACCGACGCGTTGAGCATCGATGCTGCGATCGAGACATGAACGCTGCCACAGCCGTCTCGATAGTACCCGACTGGCCGGCACCCAGTCATGTTCGGGCACTGATAACCGAGCGCAGTGCAAGTCAGCCGGGGGATCCCTATAACGGGTTCAATCTGGGTAATCATGTTGGAGATAATCCAGGTCGAGTTGTGGCCCACCGATTATCCCTGGTGCAACAATTGAGGCTTGTAGGAGAGCCGCGATGGATGACTCAGGTTCATGGCGCGAGAGTATGTGAATTGGATGGATCAGAGGAGGGGCCTGTGGCAGATGGCAGCTTTACTACTCGGCCTGGGGGTGAGGTCGTTTGCGCGGTGCTAAGCGCCGACTGTGCACCAGTATTTCTCAGTGATCGAATAGGTAGTTTCGTTGGCCTCTTACATGCCGGATGGCGAGGTGTTGTTGCCGGTGTGATTGAGCAGGGGGTTGCTCAGGTACCGGCCGAACCGCAGGACATCATCGCCTGGGTGGGACCCAGTATCAGCCAGCGCGCCTTTGAGGTGGGTAACGAAGTCCGAGAACAGTTTCTGGCAGCGGATCCGGCGGATCAGAAATATTTTGCCCGCAAGGGCGATCGGTACATGGCCGATCTGCCGGGCTTAGTGCTAGCCCGGCTCAGGCGCTGTGAGATTGCGTTTTCCGCAGCCAGCGATTGTTGCACCTATTCTGACCCGGGGCGATGGTTTTCACATCGGCGTCAGGGCCGTTGTGGGCGTATGGCATCTTTAATCTGGCTGTCCGGAGTGTCCTGAAGCGGCGCCAGTTCGGCGCGCGGATGAGCGATTCAAACGAAAAAAAAGCGGGGCATAGCCCCGCTTTTTTATGGGATGACAGAAAATTACGGCTTGGCTGTGCTGAGGCCAAGGATCTCCCAATCCTGCATGCCGCCACGGTACCACTTGATTTTGTGGGCTGGGTAGCCAAATTTCAGCAGGTTCTTGATGTTGTTGGGCGATTGGCCACACCACATGCCGTTGCAGAACAAGACGGCTGTCTTCGCATCAGAGAAGTTAAACAGGCCTTCACTTTCTGTTACGTTGAATACATCCTGCATAATTTCCGCGATGTCGATCGGGGTAGCGCCCTTGGCCGGATTCAACTTAGTCCATGGAACATTGATCGCGCTGGGAATAGTGCCTTTGGCAACCCAGTCCGGGGTGCGGGAGTCGATCACAATGATCGAGGAGTCACCATCGCTCATCATCTTGGCGTAATGGATAACTTCACGCTCGGCTATAGTTTCAACGCCTGGAGCCAGAACAGCTGGCTGGATGCAAAACGGCGGGCAGGGACGCGAGGTCTTGGCAAAGGCCGGGTTTACGGTGTTGGCATTGTCCTGGTTGCGGGTAATGTCGGTTGCCGTACCATTGTGACTCACCGAAACCGCCATGATGTCGCCAGTGATACCAACGGGCTTGCCCGCCTGCGCAGAGATTGGCAGGGCGAGGATCAGGCCCGCGAGGACGCTGAGTATAGTTTTAGACTTATTCAATTCTCTCTCCTATTTTTTGATTCAGGTTTAAGATATGGGAAGAGCGCTCCTAGAGCGCCCACAGCGTTTCGCGCTGAGATCGTCACCATTTCAATGACGGCCAGCGGAAAATTTGAAAATCAGTCACATTCGGGTTCTTTACAGATATCGGCCTCAGGATTACTTTCGCACCAGGTGACGCACTCGTTCGCATTTGTTTCACACCACGCGGCTGGGTCTTCGCCCTGTGGGGGGCCACCCGCAACAGCGGCTGGCAGTGCGAGCATAGAAGCGACAAGGGCAGCGAAAATCAATCTCACAGGGTACGTAATCCTTTAAATATCCTAATATTAGTATATCTGATAAATTGAATCATACCGCCTGCGGCGGGTCTCGGGCCAGATTCAGTTTGCTATGCGCCGATAAACCTACCTAATGATTTTATCTTATATCAAATCCGGCCTATTTAGCTCTTTGTTACTGGGTTTTTTGCTATTTTCGGGTGTAGCGACAGGGCAGGAAGTGGTGAGCTTTCGTCTGCCTGATCTGCAAGGGCGGCTCCAGGATATCGCCCAGTATCGTGGTAAGTGGCTGGTCGTTAATTTCTGGGCAACCTGGTGTGGCCCCTGTGTAGCCGAGATCCCTGAACTTAATGCGTTTGCCGTTCGGCGCAAGCAGCAGGCGAACGTGATTGGTATTGCTTTTGAAAAAACACCGGTTGGCGAGATCCGCCGCTTTGTTGAGCAGTTTAATATCACTTACCCGATACTAGTTATCGGCGAGGAGCCGCTGGTGCCGCTGGAGCCGCTAAAAGGCCTGCCTTCGACTTTTCTGTTGTCACCGCGTGGAGAATATCTGCATGCCCATGTGGGTCCTGTGACGGCTGAGCAACTGGAGCGACTGCTCGATCAGTTTGCTGGCGATTTCTCAAACTGAAGGCTGAGATCAATCGCGCGAACGTTTTTGGTCATTGTCCCGCTCGAAACAAAATCGACGCCGGTCAAGGCGATTTCACGAATAGTCTTTGCCGTGACGTTGCCAGAGGCCTCAAGTTGTGCCTGCCCGGCGTTGATCTGAACAGCGCGGCGCAATTGCGCTAACGAAAAATTATCCAGTAACAACCGCTGTGCTCCGGCAGTCAGGGCCTGGGATAATTCGGCAACGTTTTCGACCTCGACCTCAATCAGTGAAACGTCGTTACTATGAGCAAGGGCTGCCGTCACAGCCTCGGTGATTGATCCCGCCGCCCGGATATGATTTTCCTTGACCAGAATACCGTCATACAGGCCTAACCGGTGATTCGTGCCACCCCCACAGCACACCGCATATTTCTGAGCCAAGCGCAGGCCTGGCACGGTTTTACGAGTGTCAAGTAATTGCGCCGTGGTGCCCTTAAGTTGATCCACCATGTGTTTGGTGGCGGTCGCAGTCCCTGACAGCAATTGTAGAAAATTGAGCGCAGTTCGTTCGCCGGTCAGAATACCCCGGGACGGGCCCTGGAGGGTACACCAGGCCTGCTCGTTGATGACATCATCGCCATCGTGGCTGAGCCACTCGATACTGATGCTAGGATCAAGTTGGTCGAAAACTTCCTGAGCCCAGGCAACACCACAGACCACAGCGGGCTCACGACTGATGAGTGTCGCGCGAGTGGTGTCGTTGTCGGGCACCAGCGTGGCCGTCAGGTCTCCCGTGCCGATATCTTCAGCCAGGGCTTGGCGGACCTGCTCGGCGATCAAGTGCCGAGGCGGAAGTTTCTTCATGATGAAATTTCACTAAGTAAGAGATGCCGATCATAACCCGTCTGCGCGGCGACTTTAATTTTGCTTTGGGGTTGGGATTTTACCCGTCAGAGTCAACATCGTGTGCCACGCCGCTATGATGTATCTTGATTATCCACGCTCAACCCCCATCTTTAATGGTGTAAAACATCCTGGCAGACACTAACGCTACGACGCAGTGTTGGCTGTCGTTCATCGGAGTGATCACCTTATGCGAATGGATAAACTAACCACTAAATTCCAGTTGGCCCTGGCAGATGCGCAGAGCCTGGCGCTGGGTCGAGACCATCAATTTATTGAGCCAGCGCACCTGATGCTGGCACTGCTTGAACAAGAAGGTGGCGGGGTAAGGCACCTTCTCACCCGCGCTGGCGCCAACGCCAATACTCTGTGCTCCCGACTGGAGGAAGCGCTTGATCGTGCGGCGCGGGTAGAAGGCGCCGGCGGCGATGTACAGATCTCGAGCGACCTCTCGCGTATGCTCAATCTGACTGACAAGCAGGCGCAAAAACGCGGCGACCAA
Organism: Gammaproteobacteria bacterium; assembly: GCA_014239575.1. GTDB lineage: Bacteria > Pseudomonadota > Gammaproteobacteria > Arenicellales > UBA868 > UBA868. Next base: position 54,636 of record JAAZYQ010000002.1, on the reverse strand, counting down.
TTCATCTCCAGCGAACTTTTTGTATTGGCGGCACAGGATGATAAGGGTGAACTGGGGCGCCTGTTGAAAGAGGCCGGCGTTGTTAAAGGCGCGCTAGATCAGGCGATTGAACAATTACGCGGTGGCGAGTCGGTTGATAACGCCAATGCCGAAGAACAGCGCCAAGCGCTTGAGAAATACTCGATCGACCTGACTGAGCGTGCCGAGCAAGGCCGACTTGACCCAGTGATTGGTCGTGACGAGGAGATTCGCCGCACCATTCAGGTGTTGCAGCGGCGCACCAAGAACAACCCGGTATTAATTGGAGAGCCTGGCGTGGGAAAGACCGCTATCGCTGAGGGATTAGCGCAGCGGATCGTTGATGGCGAAGTGCCTGAAGGTGTCAAGGGTAAACGCCTGTTGTCCTTGGACATGGGTGCGCTGATTGCCGGGGCGAAGTTTCGTGGCGAATTTGAGGAGCGTCTTAAAGCCGTCCTTAATGATCTTAGCAAACAAGAAGGTCAAGTGATCCTGTTTGTCGATGAACTCCACACAATAGTAGGCGCGGGCAAGGCTGACGGTGCGATGGATGCCGGCAATATGTTAAAGCCTGCTCTGGCCCGAGGTGAACTGCACTGCATTGGTGCTACCACGCTGGACGAGTATCGCAAGTATGTCGAGAAGGATGCAGCGTTGGAACGGCGTTTCCAGAAGGTGTTGGTAGGAGAACCCACGGTGGAAGACACGGTGGCTATTTTACGTGGGCTCAAGGAAAAATATGAAGTCCACCACGGAGTCGATATCACTGATCCGGCTATTGTGGCTGCGGCGACTCTGTCACATCGTTATATCAGTGACCGGAAACTTCCCGATAAAGCCATTGATCTTGTGGATGAGGCGGCGAGCCGGATCCGCATGGAGATCGACTCCAAGCCGGAGTCTATGGATCGGCTGGATCGACGCCTGATCCAATTCAAAATCGAGCGTGAGGCGGTTAAGAAAGATACCGACGAAGCTTCACGCAAACGCCTTGAGGCCTTGCATAAGGATATCGCAGAACTCGAACGTGAGTACGCTGATCTGGAGGAAGTCTGGAAAGCAGAGAAGGCAGCCGTACAGGGCAGTCAGCATATCAAAGAAGCGCTCGACCAGGCTCGTGGCGAAATCGAAGTGGCACGCCGTGCAGGAGATCTGGCACGCATGTCAGAGCTGCAGTACGGTCGCATTCCGGAACTCGAAAAACAGTTGGCCGAGGCCGATGCTGGTGAGTCGACAGGCCAGGCCCGACTGTTGCGTAATAAAGTGACTGACGAAGAAATTGCCGAAGTCATTGCACACTGGACCGGTATTCCGGTATCCCGAATGCTTGAGGGCGAACGCGAGAAACTGCTACGTATGGAAGTCGAGTTACACCAGCGTGTGATTGGTCAGGAAGAAGCCATTCATGCCGTGGCTAACGCTATTCGTCGTTCGCGGGCTGGACTTTCCGATCCCAACCGACCCTATGGTTCGTTTTTATTCCTGGGGCCTACCGGCGTAGGCAAAACAGAGCTATCTAAAGCGTTAACGGCTTTTCTCTTTGATACCGAAGAATCGATGGTGCGGATAGATATGTCCGAGTTTATGGAGAAACACTCAGTGGCTCGCCTGATTGGCGCACCTCCGGGGTATGTGGGCTATGAAGAGGGCGGCTATCTGACTGAAGCCGTGCGTCGACGCCCTTACTCAGTGATCCTGATGGATGAGGTTGAAAAAGCGCACCCGGAAGTCTTCAACGTGTTGTTGCAGGTACTCGATGACGGTCGCCTGACCGACGGCCAGGGCCGGACCGTGGATTTTCGCAACACGGTTATTGTAATGACGTCGAATCTCGGTTCTGATCGAATCCAGGAGCTGGCAGGAAAAGAACGTTACGAGCAGATGAAAACTGAAGTCATGACCATAGTTGAACAACATTTTCGCCCAGAGTTCATCAATCGAGTGGATGACATGATCGTCTTTCATCCGCTGGAGCGTGAACAACTGCAGGCGATTGCCCGCATCCAGGTTGGCATTCTGCAGGACCGCTTGGCCGCGCGTGATCTCACACTTAGCTTGACCGACGCGGCGCTGGACAAGTTGGGCGAGGCGGGTTTTGATCCTGTCTATGGCGCTCGACCCCTAAAGCGTGCCATCCAGAACCAGTTGGAAAATCCCCTGGCACAAGAGATTCTCGCCGGGAGTTTAGTGTCGGGAGACACCATCAACGTCGATGTAAAGGGCGGGAGTTTAGTGTTCAGACCCCAGCGACCAACGCCTGCCCAGGTTGCTTGATTAGCGGCAAACCGCGCTAAGCTGGGTTGGCTTAGCGCGGTTTGCATTCGTGATCTGTAGCGGATGGTCAGCGCTGGCCTCAGCCTATAGAATCTCCGGTCAATGCCAAGGGATACCTAAATGAAAGCGATGATCCTCGCCGCGGGTAAAGGCACACGAGTGCGACCATTGACCCATGTGATGCCCAAACCGATGATCCCGGTTCTGGGAAAGCCGGTCATGGAGTATCTGGTTGAACACCTCGCCCGCCACGGGTTTGATCAGATCATGGTTAACATCAGCCATCTTGCCGATTCGATCGAAGGTTATTTTGGCGACGGGCGACGTTGGGACGTGGAGATTGGTTATTCTTTCGAGGGATACCTCGAGGGTGGTGAGACGGTGGCCCAGCCGCTGGGTTCTGCCGGAGGGATCAAACGTATTCAGGAGTTTGGCAGCTTCTTTGACGACACTTTTCTGGTGGTTTGCGGTGACGCCCTGATTGATTTGGATCTCTCGGCCGTGCTGCGCAAACACTGGCAATCAGGAGCCGCCGCGAGCATAGTTGTACGCGAGGTTCCCAGAGCTCGGGTCTCAAGCTACGGTGTGGTGGTCTGCGATGATGCCGGGCGTATTCAATCCTTCCAGGAAAAACCCTCTACCGAAGAAGCCTTGTCGCAACTCGCCAATACCGGTATCTACATATTTGAGCCCGCGATCATAGATCTCATCCCGCACGCTACTGAGTTTGATATTGCGAGCGAGCTTTTCCCGCTCATCCTCGAGCAAGATTTTGCTTTCCATGCTATCGAGGCGCCTTTCAACTGGATTGACATCGGACACCTTAGCGATTATTGGGAAGCTAACCAGCAGTTGATGCGCGGCAAGTTACGTGGCGCAGTTATGCCGGGTACCGAAGTGCGCCCCGGAATTTGGACCGGGCTGAATGTCAGTGTCGACTGGGACGAGGTTCGGGCCGAGGGCCCGATCTATGTCGGCTCAGCCTCTCGGATAGAGCCCGACTGCGAGATCTTTGGCCCCACCTGGATTGGTCACGGTTGTCACCTTGAACGTGGCGCCCGTATTTCACGTAGCATCCTCTTCGACTACAGCCGTATCAGTTCGCGTAGCCGGGTGACAGAATCCCTGGTCTTTGGTCGTAACTGTGTCGATCAGGCCGGCAACCCCTTGCCGGATCTTGATGGCACCCTTGACTGGGTCGGCGATGCCCGCGATGTTCTCGACCAGTCAGCCGCCACTGGCTGACCGATGACCCCAGGGTCATCCCCGGATAATCAAACTCACCCATGACGGCGGCGATTCTGTGAGTGCTTAGTCGCCGGCAAGGGCTGCCCTTGTCAACAGATCGTTGACTCTTTGTACATAGGCGGCCGGTTCTGGAAGTGGGGCGCCCTCGCTGAGGGCCGCCTGGTCAAATAGTACCTGGGCCCAGTCCCCGAGCCGGGCATGCTCTGGGTCTAACTGGCGGATGAGTGGATGATCGGGGTTGATCTCCATGATCGGCTTGGCATCCGGCGCGCTCTGGCCCATGGCCGCCAGGATGCGTTCGAGATTGCCTCCCAGGTCTGTCTCATCGGCAACCAAGCAGGCTGGGGAATCTGTCAAGCGAAGGCTGACGCGCACACTTTTGACCTTGCCTTCAAGCACAGACTGCATTTTTTCTGTTAGTTCTGACAGATCCTTTTCTTTTTGCTCACTTGCTTTTTTGTCTTCGGGACTTGCGAAATCGTCAAGATCAAGCGCGCCTTTCGCCACTGATTTCAATGGCTTGTCCTTGTATTCGTTAAGCGAGGAGACTAGCCATTCATCTACTGGATCACTGAGCAAAAGCACTTCGACATCGTTCTTGCGGAATATTTCAAGATGCGGCGAGGTGCTGGCCGCATTATGCGAGTCAGCGGTAATGTAGTAGATCGCTTTTTGCTTCATGGGCATGCGTTTGAAGTATCCGGCGAGCGACTGGGTTTGGTCGAGATCCTTACTGCGGGTCGAGGAGAAACGCAGCAGATCCGAGAGTACTGTGCGGTTGTCATGGTCTTCGACCATGCCTTCTTTTAATACTTTGCCGAATTCCTTCCAAAAGGCCGCATAAGCTTCAGGTTCCTTGGTGGCAAGGCGAGTCAACTCCGAGAGGACCTTCTTGACCGATGCTGCACGAATGCGATCAATATCTTTGTTATTCTGCAGGAACTCGCGCGATACGTTTAGCGGTAGATCGGCGGCGTCGACCACCCCGCGCACAAAACGCAGGAAGCTGGGCATCAGGTACTTGGCGTCATCCATGATGAAGATCCGACGTACGTACAGGTTGATGCCATGGCGTTGTTCACGATCCCATAGATCGAAGGGTGCTTTTTTGGGAATGAAAAAGAGCGAGGTATATTCCAGGGTGCCTTCGACCCGATTGTGCAAAGTCGCCAGCGGCGCCTCGCTGTCATAGCTCAAGGTCGTATAAAACCGTTCGTACTCCTCGGCTGTAATCTCATTCTTGGGTCGTGACCATAGTGCCGAACCGCTGTTGATCGCTTCCCATTCTTCTTTTGTATCCTCGTCCTGCGGATGCATTTCGATCGGCAGGGAAATATGGTCGGAGTATTTACTGACAATGCCGCGAATACGAAAATCTTCGGCAAACTCCTTGTCTTCATCGCGTAGGTACAGCGTGATGGAGGTCCCCCGGTCTGTCAGTTCGACCGTTTCAATGAGATATTCACCGCCGCCATCTGAGGTCCAGCGCACACCAGCGCTTGCCGGGTCACCGGCGCGCCGCGTCGTCAGTTCGACTTTCTCTGCCACCAGGAATACGGAGTAGAAGCCAACCCCGAACTGGCCGATCAGGTTGGCGTCATTTGCGGTATCGCCGCTCAGGGCATCGAGAAACTGGCGGGTACCCGAGCGGGCAATGGTTCCGATGTTTTGCACGACCTCGTCGTGACTCATGCCAATGCCGTTGTCACTGACGGTAATCGTTTTCTCTTTTTTATCAAAAGTGACACGCAGGCGCAGATTTTCACCCGCTTCCATCAATCCCTCGTCGGTTAGCGCGGCAAAGCGCAGTCGATCGCAGGCATCCGAGCTATTGGAGATCAGTTCGCGCAGGAAGACTTCCTTATTGGAGTACAGGGAGTGAATCATCAGGTGCAGCAGCTGCTTCACCTCGGTCTGGAAGCTGTGGGTCTTGGCTGCAGCGTTTTCGGACATTGGGTGTTTACTCCTGGGTGAATGGCCTTTGAGGCTCAAGATGGTCTTTGAAAAACAAAATCAGTGGTGAAAATGGGGTTGCACTGGGCAAAATCAAGTTCTTGGCCCGCGCCTGAAACGGAGTCATCGGCTAAGCGAGTGGCGCCGCATAGCGCGCTTTATGAATCACGATCCGGTAGAATTGTGCTCCGGGCGGGGATATCCCCCGACAGTCGGGGCATGGCGCAGTCTGGTAGCGCACCTGCTTTGGGAGCAGGGAGTCGGGGGTTCGAATCCCTCTGCCCCGACCATTTCGCTTGCCTGAACGTGCCGGCGCCCGTAGCTCAACCGGATAGAGCAACGGCCTTCTAAGCCGTAGGTTACAGGTTCGAGTCCTGTCGGGCGCGCCAACCCCTTGAAAACACCTTTGTGTCGGCTTATTTTTCACATGTGGCTAGCATAGGAACCCATTTTTATTGGATAATTGCGGGCTCGCCTTTGCGGTTATGGTGATCGTAGCTCAGTTGGTAGAGCCCCGGATTGTGATTCCGGCCGTCGTGGGTTCGAGTCCCATCGGTCACCCCAGTTTCCTTTTTGGGCGCACAGGCAGTGGATACACGGGCCGTTAGCTCAGTTGGTAGAGCAGCTGACTCTTAATCAGTAACGAAATCAAAAAATCCTCTAAAAACAACTACTTATATTGAAATTGTCTCTCATTTTGGTTTTTTGTCTCTCATTCTTTAACGAACCGTTATAAGCATTAGTGATGTGTAAAAGTCCCGCCGCCACTAATCTGGACTGATCCAGAAGGTGGTACAAGGAAGAATGACCCCAGGTCGTTACTCCCATCCAGCTCTGCTCCTTCCAGGTACACAGCAGAATCCTTAGACAACAACACTCTTTCTGAGAGGGGTAAAACCCCTCTTCGGGGAGATTTGTTATGGGGATGAAATCGAGGCTGTAGCTCCCGGAATAGAAATTTACCGAGACGATCACCCAGGGAATCTCGCCTAGCCGCTCGACTATCTGCTCTTCATCAGAGCGATTAGCCTATTTATAGTAATTGTTGGCGGATCTTAACTGCGCTCCACTACTGATAGCGGCCAAGTGTTTATAGCAAATTGTTTCAGGAAGGGGCGTTAATGCGGCTTATGCTCTTCGAGCCCTTCAACTTTACTTTGCACCCGGAATTTAGCCTTTCGGGATCCTCAATTTCAAAGCCCGCACCGAAGCAGTTTGTAGATGCGGCAGATCGCGGTGGCGACTTGGCGGCAATCGATAAAAGGCGGTTTGAAGAATCTGCAGAATGTCGCCGTGGGCGACCAGGAGGCAGGTTTCGCCGCTAAATCGTTGCTCGCAGTCGAGCACTACGGCGCTGGCACGACCAAGCACTGAATGCACATTTTCGACATTGTGATCGCAGTGGTCGGGGTCACGCTGATCGGCGGCCCATATTTCCGGGTAACGATTGTCCGTGGCAAGCTCGAGATCACCGAAGTGGCGCTCGCGCAGACGTGCATCGAATTCAACCGACTTGCGGCAATCGAGCTGCAGGTAGACGAGCTCGGCGGTTTCGCGGGCACGCTTGAAATCAGAACTGATGATCCGTGTGGATAAGTCCAGTTTACTGTCGGCAATTCCGTCGTGAACCTGACGGCGTCCGGATTCGCTTAAGCCGTATCCGTGTAATCCATTCTTCGGGTGACTGACGATCAGCCCCTCGCAGTTGGCGAGGCTTTGGCCATGGCGCATTGCGTAGTAGCGATTCCGCAGACTCCGTAACGCGACAATATCGGCGGCTAACATGGAAAGCACTTACTAGCGTGGATGGGCGTGGGTTCGATCAAAACATCTACACAGCAGATACCGGTGTGTAATTTACGTTGTTTTATGGCATATCGGTACAATGCATCTAGCTATAGTTTTGCTTGAGACTGCACATATTTTGGGCTAATGTCTGATCTGTTACAACGCCTGTACGTAAACGTCGGCTTTGAAACAGTTTTTCGCTACATATAACCAGCAAATTTACCATTTACCACTGAAGGAGTAATTCATGTTTCGCTTTTTACCTAACCTATTGAAATTTATGATGGCGATAGCCATGCTCAGTTTTTCGTTGAGTGCCAGCGCCGCGGAATGCCCGCGCGGCACGCTGGACAAGCAGTTCTGTGACCGTGATGGCAATTTAACCGCAGACCTGCCGACCGATCCATCAAAATGGGTCGATCCGGATTCACTGATATTTGCCTATACACCAGTTGAGGATCCAGCTGTCTACAAATCAGTCTGGGCTGGTTTTATCGACCACATGTCGAACGTCACGGGCAAGAAAGTCATCTTTTTCTCGGTTCAGTCCAATGCCGCTCAATTGGAGGCCATGCGTTCGGGTCGCCTTCATGTAGCGGGCTTCAACACGGGCTCTAACCCAATTGCAGTCAGCTGCGCCGGATTTGTTCCGTTTGCAATGATGGCGTCATCCGATGGCTCATTCGGCTACGAAATGGAAATCATTGTACCCGTCGACAGCCCGATTATGACACCCGCCGACATCAAGGGACGCACACTGACATTCACATCTCCAACATCGAACTCGGGCAACAAAGCGCCTTCGGCATTATTGAAATCAGAATTTGGGCTGATCAAGGATGTCGACTTCAAAACCAATTTCTCGGGCAAACACGACAATTCAGTTCTCGGCATTGCCAATAACGATTACGAAGTTGCGCCTATCGCCAATTCGGTTATGCGCCGCATGGTCGACCGCAAAGTTGTTGACCCGAGTAAAATTCGTACCATCTACAAATCACAAACCTTCCCAACAACTGGTTTCGGACATGCCCACAATCTCGATCCGACTCTTTCGGCGAAGATTCGTCAAGCCTTCTTTACTTTCGAATGGGAAGGTTCGGCTCTGAAGGCAGAGTTCGAGAAATCTGGCGAAGGTAAATTTATCTCAATCGTTCACAAGTTTGATTGGGACGTTATCCGCAAAATCGATTCGGCTAACGGCATCAAATACACCTGTAAATAAAACCACCTTGAGCGGGGGCGTGCCACAGTTTCTGGCTCGCCTTCGCTTGGGAATTCAGCCGTTTTAAAAACAAATCTTATTGATTAAGCCATGCTGCGCCTACAAAATCTGACCAAACAATATAAAACCGGCGACCTTGCCCTGAAGAGCATCGATCTTGAAGTACCGGATGGTCAGGTCATGGCCCTGATTGGCCCGTCGGGCGCGGGCAAATCAACCCTGATCCGTTGTGTTAACCGCCTGGTGGAACCAACAACGGGTAGTGTTCGCTTAAATGAATCGGAAATATCCAGCCTGAGTCAATATCAACTCAGGAAAGCGCGCCGGCGCATGGGCATGATATTTCAGGAGTACGCCCTGGTTGAACGGCTTAGCGTGATGGAAAATGTGCTCTCCGGCCGTCTCGGCTATGCGTCCTTCTGGAGCAGTTACTTTCGGAAATTTCCACAAAACGATATTGACGAGGCGTTCCGACTACTCGCACGAGTCGGCCTTGACCTCATGGCGGACAAACGAGCCGATGAATTGTCAGGTGGCCAACGTCAGCGGGTTGGTATTTGCCGGGCTCTGATTCAAGACCCTGAATTGCTGCTGATTGATGAACCAACCGCCTCGTTAGACCCTAAGACGTCACGTCAGATCATGCGGTTGATTTGTGAACTCTGCAAAGAACGCAAATTATCTGCAATCATTAACATTCACGATGTTTTGCTGGCTCAAATGTTCGCCGAACGCATTGTTGGTCTGCAATCAGGTGAAATCGTATACGATGGTCCACCTGGTAATCTCACGGCCGAAGTCCTGACGACGATATATGGCGAAGAGGATTGGGAAGCAACCATCGAAAAAGTCGATGATGAAGATGATGAAGAACCGGATGCAGTCCCAACATCCGCAGCCAGAACGAATTGACAGTAGACATGTCCACACCACGCACCTGGAAACGACAACCATTTATCGACCGTCCGTTGCTACGCTGGGGATTGATCACCGGTAGTACGCTTTTTCTAGCAATCTCAATCGGTACAATGGAAGTTAATTGGGAGCGGGTTGCCGCCGGCGTACCACGCGCGGAGCGGTTTATCGCCTCCTTTTTCCCACCCGATTTTACCAGCAAATCCACTGATATTTGGGAGGGTATTATTGAAAGTCTGTGGATGACCGTGGTCTCGACGGTTATCGGTATCCTGTTGTCCATTCCGGTAGGATTGGGAGCCGCGCGCAACTTGTCACCGCGCTTCGTATACCTGATTTCACGGGGAATTCTAGCTGTGTCACGGACATTTCCGGAAATTATTATCGCGTTGTTTGCGGTCAAGCTGTTCGGTTTTGGGCCGTTCGCCGGCATCATTGCATTATCCATTGGCAGTATTGGATTTTATGGAAAGCTGCTCGCTGAGGATATTGAGGACATGGATCCGGTGCAGGCGGAAGCCGTAAAAGCAACCGGGGCGTCGTGGTTCCAATGGCTTAATTATTCGATCCAACCGCAAGTTATGCCGCGCATGATTGGGCTGGCCATGTACCGCTTCGACATCAATTTCAGGGAGTCAGCAGTGCTGGGCATTGTCGGCGCAGGTGGTATCGGGGCGACCCTGCTGACGTCATTTGATCGCTACGAATTTAGTTCATCAGCGGCCATCTTACTGATCATCATTGGTATTGTCATGGTTGTCGAATACTCGTCTGGTTACATTAGAAAGTGGGTTCAGTAATGCCTGTAAGACAACAGGGCGACATCAAAATCTGGCAACGCAGGAGCCGTAATCGTCAACTTGCGATCTGGTTTGGGCAATTCGTTGGTGTCGCTATTTTTGTCTACTGCTGGCAATTGGTCTCGGAAAACACGATCTGGATGTTTGTCACCGATGCTCCCCGTCAGGCAGTCGATATGATGGAGCGCATGGTTCCACCGAAATGGAGTTACATGAATAGCCTGTGGCGGCCAGTATGGGACACCATTACCATTGCAACACTGGGAACCCTGATGGCAGTTGTTTTTGCTTTTCCCATCGCATTTCTCGCGGCACGTAACACAACTCCGTCCTCTGCGTTTGCCCGTCCCGTTGCGCTATTCATCATCGTCGCGTCGCGATCGATCAATTCTCTACTCTGGGCGTTGATGCTGGTTACTATTCTCGGGCCAGGCGTGTTCGCCGGCGTTTTGGCCATTGGATTCAGGTCGATAGGCTTTTGTGCCAAGTTGCTTTATGAAGCAATTGAAGAGATCGACGAGACGCAGGTCGAAGCGGTAACTGCCACGGGCGCCAGCGGCGCGCAAATTCTGAACTATGGAATTGTTCCGCAAATCCTGCCCGCCTTTGCTGGCATTTCTGTTTTTCGCTGGGACATTAACATTCGCGAATCAGCCATTTTGGGTCTCGTCGGTGCTGGTGGAATTGGGTTGCAACTCAGTTCGTCGATCGACACCGTAACCTGGACCCAGGTCTCGGTTATTCTGCTGGTGATACTCGCAACTGTGGTAGTCAGCGAATGGGTGTCCGCAAAGGTGCGCCACGCGATTATATAAGCCCGCATATTCCACCAACCTTCTACTGTGACGGGCTCATGCGCTACAGTAAGGCGCACCAGCGTCAAGGATCTCTTTGACTGAGTCCAATGCGTTGATGGCTGACAGAGCCAGTGAAGGCGCACTCAATGTGGCGCCGCTAACCGTGGCCAATGATGAGGCTGCCACGTTTTGTTCGGAGGTCAAACAATACGAAAAGAGCATTGAAGGTTTTGAGGCCACTTGTGATGCCCGCGCAGTGAAAAGATTTTGGAAGGCTCGCGATGTTTCAACCTCACAACAGCTACAGATGATGGATCAAATGATTAAGCATCGTGGGAACTTGCGAATGTCAGTGGATGCAATCGTTGACCTGGCTCTCAAGGAGGGCAATGAACACTGGCGTTCGATTCGCTTCGGTAGGTTCGTAGCCCCCAAGATTGACAGGGGCGAAAGGGCCGTCTACGACCTAAGTGAAGGAGTCGTCTAACTTGGACAATCGTATTGACTGTATTCGCAAGGGCAGCGCACCCAATCTGCTGCGTGGATTAACTTCGATGCTCATTGCCCCTTCGACCTCTACCTGACCTTTCTAAAACGTTGTCCGTAAGGGCATAAGTGCGCCCCACGTACCCACGGTAGTCTTGGTGATGCCGTGGGTTTTTTTCGTTTCCCACTATTGATAGCGGAACAAGCGGCTAGCCGTTAGAATTGCCGACCGGCTTATAATGGCTTAACAGTCCATAGAGTTGTCGGATTGACAGCCAACCTGTGGGAGCAGGGTTGCCAATGCGGCGGGCTTATGGGAGTACCACTCCCATAACACTCCCACAGAGGTTAAGCGGATTAGGTGAGGAAGTAATAAAAAGACTGTATATAGTGTTTGGGCCGTTAGCTCAGTTGGTAGAGCAGCTGACTCTTAATCAGCGGGTCGCAGGTTCGAACCCTGCACGGCCCACCACTTTTCAAATACTCAGGCGACTTCAGTAGTTGACTGTGGTACCCGTAGGATACCCACAGTCTGTTCCGATTCACGGAAGGATTCTTCAAGAAGTGTACCCCCAAGAACGGTAAACGCCAGGACTTCTATCCACCCAGGGCGAACGTAGTGGTCCACCCCAATGGGCGCTGGGCGTCAGGGTGGCGGGTGCCTGGGTGGGTTACATGAATTATTAACATCTGATTTAGACCGCCAGGTTCTGGTGGATATCTTGCGTCAGATAGAGGCACCTGTTATGGCAAATAGCGCCAGGGCGCAGGTAATGAAGCTATGCTCATTCGGCGTTGAGCATGGGTGGCTGCAGATTAACCCTACTAACAACCTGCCGAGGAATCAAGAATCTAAACGCCAGGTCATCCTGACTGAACCACAGATAACACAGATATGGCCGCTACTGACGGCACCACTCAAGTTCTTATTAGCAACCGGACAGCATCGTAGTGAGGTTGCTCGAATGAAGTGGGCCGACTTGCACAGTAGTACATGGACTCAGTTGGATACCAAGTTGGGGCAACCCCATTCTTTAGTGTTACCTGAGCTTGCTATGGCATTGTTACCAGAGCAAAAGGGTGCTTATATCTGGCGCAGCGGGCGTGCCGAACACATTGATGTGTCCACCTTAAGTCATAAGTGGTTGGAGGCTAGTCGATAGATTGGTGCCGACACTAAACTACACGATGCCAGACGAACCTGCGGTACACAGATTGCTATGTTGACTGAATCTGCTGAAGCTGCTGATAGGGTCTTAAATCATGCTATGTCTGGAATTACCAGTCGTCATGTATTGCATGACTTCGGGAATGTTAAGGAGAGAGCATTACAGCTCTGGGCTGACAAACTGGAAGGACTGGTGAGGTAGGGTGAGCGTATGAAGGAACTTATTACTCTCGCTGTGAAGGTATCTATTGTTGCCGCTGTACTGGTCGCAACTTACTGGTGGGTTTCGCCATATCAGAACTGCTATAGAGCGGCTGTTGCGGACCACAAGAAGGGCCGCTTTAATGAGTTGGGCGAAAGGATGTATTGCGAAGGAGAGCGTCATAGTTGGTAGGGTAACCTAGCAGAGAATTCGCCCTAGTCAGTGTCCTCGACGTTATATCAACAGCAAGGAGTGGGGTGATGTCTACTTCGGGCGCAGTCAGGCAATTTTGAAACAAAGAGAAAGGATCAAACGAAAACCCATCGAAACACGGCGCTTGCACCACCGTAAGTTTGCCGCCTAATATAACAAACCAGATGAACCAAACTCTCCGTTAGTTCAACCGGCAATTTATCCCAATTTATATGACGACGGACAATCGGCTGTTGGACTTGGGTGAAAAGGGCGTTTATCCTTCCTAGGCTCCAATATTTTATGGAGATTTCCGGACACGCGGGATGAAATATTTTTCATAATTTATTCTCTAATCGCTTATTCCTTATAAACGTGAGACTCATACTCTAGATCGTGAGTTAATCGTTCAAATCGTCGTATATTAAGTTTTAGCGTGTGGTTCTTATTAATCGTTAATACGATATTTTCGCAATTCTTTTAAAAACTGTGGTAGTAATGATTTTCGCTAATAAATTATGGAAGCTTTTCGCCATTGACAGGCCGAATCGAAAAATACACATTTAGTTCACCGTAAACACGAGAAGGAAATAGGCCTCAGGTACCAGGTTTGCTGATTGAACGCCCTTCCGCTATCCAGGACGTGATTCCATCCTGAACGTTCAGGACATTCTTGTACCCTCCCTTCGTCGCCAACCAATTGGACAATGTCGCAGTACGATTCCCCGTTCGACAGATCACAGCAAACTCCTCGTCCGGCTGCACAGTTTTTTCAAGCATTTCGACAAATGACCTCATAAACCGGCCCTGACCGTCGAAGGCGGTAGACTTGATACTGCCATCGACAACACCGGTTTGTTGCCATTCTTCGGGACGACGGATATCGATCAGCTTGACGCCACTTTCAAGTTTCGTCACCAGTTGCGAATTACTAATACTGTCGAATGGTGGTGGCGTAACCGCGACCAGCTCGACATCGAATATCAAGGTAGCGTTTGGTGGAATTACACCTCCGGCACCTTTTGCGCCGTAGGCAAGCGCCGGGGGAATCTTCAATACTCGCTTGCCGCCCGGCTTCATGCCTCGAATGCCGATGTCCCAGCCTGGAATCACCTGGCCTGCACCCAGGGTAAATTGAAAGGGTTCACCACGACCCACACTCGAATCGAAAACCGTCCCTTCTTCGAGTCTGCCTGTGTAGTGAACATCTACATCCGAATAGGGTAAAGCCTCGATTCCCTGGCCAATCGTAACCTCCTGGATTCCCACATCTGATTCAGCTCCGTGGGACGCAAGGCTGGGTTGCGTAATAAAAATCAGGCAGAGGAAAAGTAAATACCGTCTGACGTTAGAATGCATAAAGATCTCCGGGTCGTGAATTTTAATCAGCTTAAATCGTTGGATTCGCAGCTACCATGCATTATTTCCAGACCAAGGGTATTGTCAATTGCAGCAAATATATATATCGCCAAAGGGGTGTAGCCGATCTTACGAAGCATGGACATCCTAAGCCAATCATCCGAGTTACGTATAAATCGACGATCGACTTTTAGCAGATTCCAGTGCCCGTTGTTGCCGAAGATTGCCTCCCAGCCCAGTTTACTGAGTGCCACCTTGGAGAAAACGGTTCCTCGCCCGATCTGCCAGTCCGTGTTGGATTTAATTTAACGACCTAATCGAAATAAATCCAAATATCCCGTGGTCCTTTACCCTAGTTGGTCGGATGGTTCCCGTACATCAATCGGGAATCATCATCATGCCACTACTCACTGAAAATCAACTTACCAATATCCTATCTGTTGATTTCAGTCGTGAGTTTTCCATTCCTCGTTGGATATGGGTTTCAACATGTTCGACCCATTCTAAAATATGTGATCGGACCCGGTGTGGTCAGCGTTGTTTTATTTAACGTGCTCTCATCAGCCCACTTGATCAAATGGTGGCTGCAGCCACCCTTTGCGGCCCATGTGGCGGCAACCCCCAGGATTGATGGTCTGATTCAGGAGTTAAAGCAGATGGGCATCGATCGTTGCTACGCCTCTTACTGGCATGCTTACCGAATCCTTTTCGAATCCAATGGAGACATGGTTTGCGCGCAGCCTTACAACGAACGGTTTCTGGGGTGGCCTGTGCCCAATAAAGCGTTGATCGATGAGGCGCCCGATGCCCGATTTGTCCTGGCCACCGGTTACGACAGCCGATTTCCCGTTCAGGCGTTTACGCGCCATATGCAGGAATACGGCATTCGCTACAAAAAAATGGGCGTGGGCGTGTTCTCCGTTTTTGGTGACTTCGAACATGATCAGGCCGATAACGATAGTTTGGTGCCTCGATCCGCGATTACTCTAAGAAGCAACGCTGGAGAAGAAGGTCTTGAGAATCTTCTGGACGCAGACAGCCTGAGTTTCTGGTCGAGCGTGGATCAGCAACAGCCTGGCTTTTTGGTTGAGGCCATGCTGGATCAGCCCAGAGTCATTCATCGCGTGACCCTTCATTTTCCTTTCATTTATCCTGAAAAGCCGAAGGGCCATTCCCATTCAGTCGATATTCAGGGACTGGTCGAGGGTAACTGGATCACGTTGGTTGATGATCATCCACATCGATTTGATCGCTTACGGTTCCTGAATGGCCATCCGGTTTACGGCGGCATGAATCAAACGATTTGGTTTTCCCCGAGAAGGATCCAGGGACTCCGAGTGGTGATAAACAGGCCAAATCCGAAGCGCAAGTGGGTGCTCAACGGCGTTGAACTCGGTGAGCAGAGATCGGGTGCTTTCCCGTGATTGGCTAATTTGGTCAATGCCAGTCTGAAGCCGAAATAATCAATCACTTCGAAGAAAAAAGAACTCTGATTTAGCGAGTAGAGCAAACGGGGATGAGGAAATTAGAAGATTATGGGTCATTTTTTTGCTGGCCTATGGTGCGGGTGACGAGGCCAAAGAATATGTACAGCTGGATTGTCAGGTAAGAAGTTGCCAGCGGCCTGAATAAAGACAGCGATCCTTGGTCGAGGCAAGGGAACTGACAGACTCCAACCCTGATTACACTATTAGGACTAAATAGTTAGTAGAATCCCCAGATCGGACTGGGTATGGGATGTAGTCCGTACCCACAGAATACCCATAGGTGGGCGCTGGTTGTCTAGAAACCTAATGAATTCAACATTCTTCTGGTTCCTCTTAATCAGCGGGTCGCAGGTTCGAACCCTGCACGGCCCACCATAAATCACGGACAATGGGACTCTGCGGGTCTTAAGACCTAGGTTCCCTTTTTGAGGTAGTGAACGCGAAAGTGGCGGAATTGGTAGACGCGCTGGCTTTAGGTGCCAGTGGGGCAACCCGTGGGAGTTCGAGTCTCCCCTTTCGCACCAGTTACCCAATCCGGTGAGTTGTCATCTGACTAACAAAGGCGAACGAGTTAAGCAAAAGGAAGGTAGGTAGATATGGATGTATCAATAGAAACCACAGGCGCTATTGGTCGGCGCATGACGATCAAAGTGCCGGCGGCACAGTTGGACAGTGCGGTCAGCGCGCGCTTGAGCCGTCTGGCTCAGACTGCCAAGATTCCCGGGTTCCGCCCCGGCAAGGTGCCGATGAAGGTCATCGAGTCGCGCTACGCTGATCAGGCTCTTGCCGAGGCCGCCGACGAACTGATTGGATCAAGCTATCGAGACGCGGTGACCGGTGAATCGGTAGAGACAGCGGGCCCGCCGTCTATTGAGCCAAAGACCCTGGCGCGAGGCGAGGATCTAGAGTTCGTAGCGAACTTTGAAATTTTTCCAACGATTCCTCGGGCCGACATTCGGGATGTGCCGATAGAACGTCATACCTGTGAGGTGGGTGACGAGGATATTGACCGTACCATCGAGACGCTGTGCAAGCAGCGAACCACTTATACCCCGGGCGATGCACCAGCCGAAGAGGATGACCGTGTGCTGATCGATTTTGAAGGCAAGGTTGATGGCGAGGTATTCGAAGGAGGCCAGGCGAACGACTACCCGGTAGTCCTTGGAAAAGGTGCGCTGTTGCCTGAGTTCGAGGAGCAATTGACTGGAGCGACCGCGGGCAATGATCTCACCATACGACTCACTTTTCCAGAAGACTATCCAGGGGCTGCGGTAGCCGGAAAGGATGCTGAATTTTCAATAACAGTTAAAGAGGTTGGAAAGCCTCAGCCTCCCGAGATTGATGAGGCCTTTATACGCACTTTCGGCGTGGAAGACGGGCTCGAGAGTTCTTTTCGCGAGGAGATACGCAAGAATCTTGAGCGTGAGCGTGACCAGCAGGTGCGTACCCGGGTGCGCCAAGCCGTGCTCGATGCCCTGATGAGCGATAACGAGTTTGAAGTGCCTACGGCACTGGTTGATGATGAAATCAATCGTGCCATCATGGCGGTACGCGAGCAATTGCGTCAGCAGGGTCTACCTCACGATGGACCAATTGACCGTGCTAATTACCTGGACGAGTCCTATCGGCGCGTACGCCTCGGCTTGGTAATGCATGAAGTGGTTAAGCGGCGTGAGATTAAGCCGGATGCAGACCGGGTTCGGGCAAGAGTTACCGAGATGGGGTCAACTTACGATGATCCCGAACAGTTTGCACGTTGGTATCACGAAGACAAGAATCGCATCGCCCAGGTCGAAGCTGTTGTCGTAGAGGAGCAGGCGATCGAGGAGTTGCTGAGTGAAGCCAAAATCACAGAGACGGCCATCACCTTTGATGAGTTCATGCGTCCAACCACCCCCACGTCAGCGCCTGTTGAAGGCGCCGACAGTTAATCGGAATAAGTGATATGAACAAGACTTTTAGTGGCCCCGGAGCTATCGAGCCTCAGAGCCTCGGCCTTGTGCCGATGGTAATAGAGACTACCGGACGGGGTGAGCGGGCCTATGATATTTATTCACGCCTGCTCAAGGAGCGGGTGATTTTCATGGTTGGAACAGTCGAAGACCATATGGCCAACCTCATTGTGGCCCAATTGTTGTTTCTGGAATCAGAGAATCCAGACAAGGATATTCACCTTTATATAAATTCTCCCGGGGGCGCGGTTAACGCCGGAATGGCGATTTATGACACTATGCAGTTTGTGCGCCCGCAGATCAGTACCGTCTGCATTGGCCAGGCTGCCAGTATGGGAGCCGTCATTCTGGCCGGGGGCGCGCCGGGCAAACGTTTTACGTTACCTCATTCGAGAATCATGATTCACCAACCCTGGGGTGGATTTCAGGGTCAGGCTACCGACATTGATATTCACGCCCGTGAAATATTGCGCCTGCGCGAACGGTTGAATTCTGTGTTGGCTGCGCATACGGGTCGTGACGTGGATACGGTCGCGGCGGATACTGAGCGTGACAATTTCATGGATGAAAACGAGGCCGTGGAGTACGGAATCATCGATCGGGTTATTAAAAGCCGGGAAGATGAATAGTCTTGGATCTCGTAGTATCGCTGTTAACAGGACTTGCATTTTCTCGTCAAACCTTGCATCGTTAGAGTTCAGGTGATACAGAAAATGCACGCAGTGCAGTGGAATTTGACTGGGTAGGAGGACTGATGGCCGACAGCGACGGTGACAAAAAAGGCGACAAACTGCTGTATTGCTCTTTCTGTGGAAAGAGTCAGCACGAGGTACGCAAACTGATTGCAGGACCGTCGGTTTTTGTTTGTGACGAATGTGTCGAGTTGTGTAACGAAATTATCCGCGAAGAGGTCGAGGACGCTGAGGCGCCCGAAGCCGCAGGTACGCGCTATCCGACGCCGCAAGAGATCTGCGCCCGGCTGGATGACTATGTTATCGGTCAGGCCGAAGCAAAGAAGGTGCTCTCGGTTGCAGTTTACAACCACTACAAGCGTATCGAGCATGGAGATGCCGATGCGGTGGATGGTGTCGATATTGCCAAAAGTAATATCCTGATGATCGGCCCTACCGGTTCGGGTAAGACGCTTTTGGCAGAAACTCTGGCGCAGGAACTCAACGTGCCATTCACAATCGCCGATGCCACGACCCTAACTGAGGCTGGCTATGTGGGCGAGGATGTCGAGAATATCATTCAGAAGCTCTTGCAAAAATGTGATTACGATGTTGAGAAAGCTCAGGTCGGAATTGTTTATATCGACGAAATTGACAAGATCTCCCGCAAGGCCGACAACCCGTCGATTACCCGGGATGTCTCCGGTGAGGGTGTGCAGCAGGCCTTACTCAAACTGATCGAGGGCACGGTTGCTTCAGTCCCGCCACAGGGCGGGCGCAAACACCCGCAGCAGGAATTCCTGCAGGTTAACACTCGTAATGTACTGTTTATTTGTGGCGGCGCATTCGCCGGTCTGGAAAAAGTGATTCAGGAACGTTCGGAAAAATCGGGTATCGGATTTGGTGCGGACATTAAGAGTAAGACGGATACCGACCGCGTCAGTGAATTTTTGAAAGATCTTGAGCCTGAAGATCTCATCAAGTATGGCCTGATCCCCGAGTTCGTCGGCCGTATGCCGGTGGTGGCGACCCTTGAAGAACTCGATCAGGATGCCTTGATCACTATTTTGACCGAGCCGAAAAATGCGCTGGTCAAACAATATCAGAAGTTATTCGAACTTGAAGGGGTCGAGTTGGAGATTCGTCCTGAGGCGCTCAAAACGGTCGCGCAACGGGCGACTGAGCGAAAAACCGGGGCA
Organism: Gammaproteobacteria bacterium; assembly: GCA_014239575.1. Lineage (GTDB taxonomy): Bacteria > Pseudomonadota > Gammaproteobacteria > Arenicellales > UBA868 > UBA868. The sequence goes on along the minus strand of JAAZYQ010000002.1, from coordinate 34,902 downwards.
CGGGGCTTACGCTCGATCCTAGAAAGAGCTCTACTCGAGACCATGTTTGAGTTACCGTCCATGGAGCATGTAACTCGTGTGACGGTCGACTCCAACGTGATTGAAGACGGCGCCCAACCGCTGTTCATGTACGAGGACGAGCAACGCAACGCCTCTCAGTCATCCTGACAGGGCTTCGTTTTAGCCTGGGGCGCGTTATGACGACGCTTGAAACGACGCTATCCGGCCCCAGTTACAGTACGTGGTTCGATTTAATAGCTTGGCGCCAATTGCTTTATTGTAGCCTTGTAAACTCACATTTCTTGCATGGAATATTTCATGACCGACGACAAAGCCATCGACCCGATTACCCCTAGAGCCCGTTATCACATGCTGCCGCTGCGGGATGTGGTGGTGTTCCCGCACATGGTGATCCCTCTTTTCGTTGGCCGGGAAAAATCCATCAAAGCGCTTGATGAGGCAGTCGAGGCCGGCAAGCAGATTTTTCTCGCTGCGCAGCATGATGCGGCTGACGACGACCCGGCACCGGAGAATATCTTCGGGATTGGCACAGTCGCTAGTATCCTGCAACTGTTAAGACTCCCCGACGGTACCGTGAAAGTATTGGTCGAAGGTGTGTCGCGGGCTGCAATCGTCAATTACATAGAGACAGAAGAGAGTTTTGTTGTCGACGCGGTGCCAGTGGGTGAGGGCGAGTTCGACGATCGCGAAGGCGAGGTGCTGATGCGTACCGTGATTTCTGAGTTTGAGCAATACGTCAAACTCAACTCGAAGATCCCGCCGGAAGTATTAACTTCGCTGGCCGGTATTGAAGATCCCGGACGCCTTGCCGATACCATTGCGGCGCACCTGACATTACGCAACGATGAAAAACAGAAGATCCTCGAATTTGCTGACGTTCGCGAATGTCTTGAACACATTCTTGGAATCATGGAATCTGAGATCGACCTGCTGCAGGTTGAACAACGCTTGCGTGGGCGAGTCAAGAAGCAAATGGAGAAAAGCCAGCGCGAGTACTATTTAAACGAGCAGATGAAGGCGATTCAGAAGGAATTGGGGGAGATGGACGATGTCCCCAATGAGATGGAAGAGTTGCAGCAAAAGGTAGATCAAGCCGGAATGCCCAAGGAGTCCCGCGCGAAAGCTGAATCTGAGTTGAAGAAACTACGCATGATGTCGCCGATGTCTGCTGAGGCGACTGTGGTCCGCAATTACATCGACTGGCTGGTGCAGGTGCCTTGGAAAAAGCGCAGTCGGGTCGTTAAAGACCTCACCAAGGCCGAGTCAATACTCGAAGCGGATCACTACGGACTGGAGAAGGTCAAGGAGCGAATTCTTGAATATCTCGCAGTTCAGCAGCGTATCAACAAGGTGAAAGGCCCGATTCTATGCTTGGTAGGGCCTCCGGGTGTGGGCAAGACCTCGCTCGGCGAATCCATCGCCCGGGCAACCAATCGGAAATTCGTGCGTATGTCACTCGGCGGCGTACGCGACGAGGCTGAGATTCGCGGCCATCGACGCACCTATATTGGTTCGATGCCTGGCAAGATCATACAGAATATGTCGCGAACGGGGACCCGTAACCCATTATTCATGTTCGATGAAGTCGATAAGATGTCCATGGATTTCCGCGGTGATCCTTCTTCAGCATTGTTAGAGGTGTTGGATCCGGAACAAAACCACAAGTTTGGTGATCATTATCTAGAGGTGGATTACGACCTTTCCGAGGTGATGTTTGTGGCGACTGCCAATACACTGAATATTCCGGGTCCACTACTCGATCGCATGGAAGTTATTCGTATCTCCGGTTATACCGAGGACGAGAAAATCAACATTGCGACCCGCTATCTGGTAGGCAAGCAGAAACGCAACAACGGCCTCAAGGAAGAGGAGATCAGTATCAACAAGGCCGCGTTGATCGATATTGTGCGTTACTACACTCGTGAGGCAGGCGTACGTGGGATGGAGCGAGAAATCGCCAAGATTTGTCGCAAGGTGGCCAAGGAGTTGCTGCTTGACAGTAATAAGCAACATGTTCAGGTTTCATCGCGCAATCTGGGTAAGTATCTGGGTGTGCAACGACATCGTTATGGCCGCGCTGAAGAGGGTAATCGTGTGGGCCAGGTGACGGGCTTGGCCTGGACTGAAGTTGGAGGTGAGCTGCTTACTATTGAGGCGGCTGTAATGCCGGGCAAGGGTAAGCATAGTTTTACCGGAAAACTCGGTGACGTGATGCAAGAATCGATTCAGGCTGCCATGTCGGTGGTACGAACCCGCTCGGCCCAGTATGGAATCGATGTAGAGTTTTATCAGAAGCAGGATATTCACATCCATGTCCCTGAAGGCGCGACCCCCAAGGATGGGCCTAGTGCTGGGGTAGCCATGTGTACAGCTGTGATTTCAGCGATGACTGGCATTCCGGTGTGTGCTGATGTGGCGATGACCGGGGAGATTACCTTGCGTGGTGAGGTACTACCGATCGGTGGGCTCAAGGAAAAACTGCTCGCAGCGCATCGTGGCGGTATTGGCACAGTACTGATTCCAAAGGAAAACGAAAAAGATCTTGCCGAGATTCCTAAAAACATCAAAGGTGGGCTCAAGATTGTTCCAATCCGCTGGATCGACGAGGTCTTCGCGGTTGCCCTTGAGCGCTTGCCTACATCAGAGGCAGCCAATCCGGACCAAGCATCGGTGACGCCCGAAGAAGTCAAAAAATCATCTGAGGAGTCCACACGAGCTCATTGAGCCTTGCCCATGATCCTGTGGCTAGATTAGGGTTAGGGGTCTCGCAAGCCGGTATGCGATTGAAATGGCTATAGATTACCTTTAGCCTATTTTCTTTCATGGGGTTGCCGTATATTTCTTACGTCATTCCTGAGGTTGGGATATCGCTGGTGTGGCGTTGCTGCCCCTCAGTTTACGGTTGACACCGTTTTTCCTGTTGGTATAACAAGAGGACCCGGATGCCCAGGAGTCGACAGCGACCAGATTGGCGTCGATCGGTTTCTTAGGGGAGATAGCTTGCCGGGCAAGCCCTATTACTGGACAAGAGGAACAGAGCATGAATAAAGCGGATCTGATCGATTCGGTTGCATCTGCAACTGGTTTGGGAAAATCTGAGGCGGGTTCAGCGGTCGAGTCCGTCCTTAATGGAATTACCTCATCGCTACAGCGTGGGGAGAGCGTGTCCCTGGTTGGATTCGGTATTTTCTCGATAAGCGAACGTGCGGCCAGGGTTGGACGTAATCCCCGTACAGGCGAGAGTATTACCATCGCGCCGTCTCGGGCACCCAAGTTCAAGGCTGGCAAAGGGCTGAAGGATGCCGTAAACTAGCGCGCCCTTCGGGGGTGCTTAGCTCAGTTGGGAGAGCGTCGCCCTTACAAGGCGAAGGTCGCAGGTTCGAACCCCGCAGCACCCACCAAGGGCCCGCGGAAGAAAAAATTCGTTGGACTGATTCAATCAATATTCGGAGCGGTAGTTCAGTTGGTTAGAATACCGGCCTGTCACGCCGGTGGTCGCGGGTTCGAGTCCCGTCCGCTCCGCCATCTTTTGGGCGCAAGGATGCGTCTCCGGCCCGCCTATGCGGGTTACACTGGCTGCAGTGATACCATTATGTTTGACTGGCAATGGGGTAGGTCTGGCTGGGCCGTCCTCGCCGGTGGGCACCACACATCTAGGGTAAGTAAAGCATGCTGACAGCAATTAGGGAGCGCGCAACCGGTTGGATTGCCTGGACACTGGTGATCCTAATCACTATCCCCTTTGCCTTATGGGGTATCAATTCCTATTTTGAAGGCGCTTCAAAGATAGTGGTCGCGACAGTCAATGGGGTTGACCTAGAACAGCGAGCATATCAGCAGGCTCTTTCAGATCATCGTCGCTCACTGGTTCAGATCATGGGGCGAAATGTCGATGCCGAGTACTTCTCTAACCCGGCGTTCAAGTTACAGGTACTTGAATCACTGATTGACAGTAACCTGCAGGCGGAGTATCTGCGCGAACGAGGCTATCGGGTTACCGATGAGCAGTTGGTTAGTCGGATCAGATCGATTGAGGCCTTTCACAGTGATGGGGTTTTTGATCCGGATCGATATGAAACACTGGTGCGTAATGCAGGTCTTTCGGTGGAGGGCTTCGAGCAGCAGCAACGCCAGCAGGGCGCGCTTGAACAGTTGCGAGCGGGTTTAAGCGAAACTGCTTTTGTAATACCGGCGGCAATAGACCGCGCCATTGAGTTGTTGAATCAACGCCGTCACGCGAGTTACACCGTGCTGGGCATTGAAAAGTTTTCGCACTCGGCCACTGTAGATGCTGCTGCGGTCCGTGCTGAGTACGATAACAATCCCGATCGTTATGTTAATCCGGCTGAAATACAGGTGGACTATCTGCGATTGTCGGTTGTTGATCTGGCTCAGCAGATAAGTGTGAATGAAGATTCCCTGAAGAGTTATTATGAGATGAATACGGCACAGTTTTCGCGTCCCGGGAGTCGTCGTGCGAGCCATATCTTGATCAGCGTGGCTGCCGATGCCTCTGCTGATGTGGTGGATGCCACCCAGGCGCAAGCGGCAGGGTTAGCTCTACGGGCTCGGGCTGGCGGGGATTTCGAACAGCTCGCGCGCGAGCATTCTAGCGATACTGGTTCAGCGGGTCGTGGTGGTGATCTGGGAGTCATTCGTCCTGGCACCATGGCGCTGCCGTTTGAAGAAGCTGTGTTTGCTCTTGATCAAGGTGAGGTGAGCGAGCCGGTTCGCACAGATTATGGTTGGCACGTGATTCGCTTGACTGATTTGCGTGAAAGTGAAACTAAACCTTTTACTGAGGTACGCGGCGAAATACGCTCAGTGTTAGCTCGCGAAGCCGCCGAAGAGCAATTTCTAGTGCTGGCTGAGGATTTTCAAAACATCGTCTTTGAGCAGTCAGGCTCGCTTGAGCCGGCCGCCGATATCTTGGGCCTGCCGATAGAGCGCAGTGCGTGGTTTTCTCGCGCCACAGGCACTGGCCTGAGCCAAAGTGGTGTTGTTCGCCAGGCTGCATTTAGTGATGAAGTCCGCGTTGATCGACTTAACAGTGAGATGATGGAGGTCGACAGCGATACCTTGGTTGCCGTGCGTTACGCCGATTTCCGTGAGCCGCGTAAGCAGGCTTTCGAGGAAGTTCGCCAGGGTATTGAAAGCGAGCTTGTGGCCAAGGCTGCGCTTCGCGCCCAGGAAGCCGCAGCGCAGGCACTTATTGATGTAATGCGTTCAGGTACAAACTGGCACGAGGCGTTGGCTGAGCATCAACTCGAATCGTATGAATTACCACAGGATCCGACCAAGTTGTCCAGTCCGATTGAGCAGGGCGTCGCCCTGGCGGTTTTTTCAAGCCCTGTTCCCAGCCCCGGCAGGGCAACTTATGGTGGCCGACGTCTCGATTCGACCCGTTATACTGTGTTCCAACTGGAGGAGGTGATTCCGGGCAATCCGGCTGATGCTAATCCGGGCGAACGCCAGCAGGTCGAGAACTTAATCGCCGCTCGTGGTGGCGAAGAGCTTTTATCAGGACTGCGTCACACTTTGCGGTCGGCAGCGCAGATAGAGGTGTTTGAAGAAAACCTATAACTGACTGGGATCGGTTCAGATCAGGATTCGTCCACAAAACGAGAACTGATTCCGACGGTGTTGAAGCCGCCATCGACATAGGTAATCTCGCCGGTGATTCCAGACGCCAGGTCCGAGCAGAGAAATGCTGCGGTGTTGCCGACTTCCTCGATAGTGACGCCACGCCCGAGTGGAGCGGCGTTTTCATAGAACTTCATCATTTTTTTCAGTCCGCGAATTCCAGATGCGGCAAGAGTTTTTATCGGCCCTGCAGAGATTCCATTGACTCGTATCCCATCGTCACCCAGGGATTGCGCCAGGTAACGCACATTGGCTTCAAGGCTGGCTTTAGCCAGGCCCATAACGTTGTAGCCGGGCATCGAGCGTTGCGAGCCGATATAACTCAGTGTCAGCATGGCGCCACCATCGCTCATCATTGGGCGCAATGAACGTGCCAATGCGGCGAAACTGTAAGAGCTGATTTCATGGGCGGTGCGAAATCCTTCCCGGGTCACGGAATCCAGAAACATACCTTCCAGCTCTTCTCGAGGAGCGAAAGCAATCGAGTGTACGAGAATATCGACGGTATCCCAGTGTTGTGCGAGACTGGCGGTCATATTCTCGATATCGTTGTCGCTGGAAACATCACAGCGGATCGCTATCTGTGAGCCTAACTGCGCGGCAAATTTTTCGGCTCGCTCACCGAGCTTATCATTTTCAAAGGTCAGCGCCAGTTGTGCTCCTTCGCGGGCCATCGCTTGTGCAATACCCCAGGAAATAGAACGGTTTGATGCTACACCGGTAATCAACGCGCGCTTGCCGTCGAGAAATCCCATCTTGCATAGTTCCTTTAAGTAAAATGAAGGTGGAAGTGATTTTTATCCTAAGCACGGGCCAGTGTCAAAGTTAGACTATTCCTATGGTTAACGGTGAGGTATCGATTGTCGCGATGGCACCACAGGCCATCGCCCGGGCAGAGGAGCTGGCTTTGGGTCTCGCTTTACCACTGTTGGACTGCTCGGCCGATGTTTCAGGCATGGTTCTGGAGGTATACCCGGACCGCTTGGCGTTGCGGAACTGTGCTCAGCGAGGCACGCATGCGCTGGTGATTGATCCACAACGCCGGCGAAGGCCCGCCCCGGGCCGCGACCTGATTACCCGCTCGCTGGGACGGGGTTGCCGAACTATTATTGATGCCACGGCAGGCTTTGGCGCTGATGCTTTTGATTTTGCCGGACGTGGCAAAAAGGTGATTGCTATTGAGCGGGTTGGGGTAATTGCTGCGATGCTGGAAGATGCGGCGCAGCGTTTCCGATCCCAGTCGGCTAGCGCTCAGTTTGAAGTGATTGTCGGCGATGCCTGTGAACAGATTGCGCTACAGCCGCCAGCAGATGTTATCTTCCTTGATCCAATGTTCCCGAAGACTCAACGCCACACGGCGTTGGCACGTAAATCGCAACAGCTATTGCGTGTGCTCGCCGGCGATGACCGAGATGCACAACGGCTTGTGAGTATCGCCCGAGAAAAAGCGCTAAGACGGGTGGTTGTTAAGCGTCCACGCCATGCAGCGCCACTGGCTGCTAATCCTGATGGTTGTTTCAGGGGTAGATCAATACGGTATGACGTTTACCTGGCGGGAGCATCATGAGAACTGGCTATTGGTTCTATCTGCCGGATCTTACTGGGGGCGACACCCAGGCTTTGTTGAGCGAGCCGCAGGCCAGTCACGTGGTACGATCTCGCCGCCTCAAGGTCGGTGATCCACTTTGGCTGTTTAACGGCGCAGGTCATATCGCGCCGGGCCGTATCAGTGACATTGTTCAGCGCCCACTGGAAGTGCATATCGACTTGGAAGCGGGGCAGGAGCTACCGGCTCCACGACGTCGTATCCATCTGCTGAGCGCTTTACCCAAGAATGAACGTCAAGTGACGATGTTGGATATGGCGGTTCAGCTGGGAATGACCGATTTTTCGGTACTGATGTGCGAGCACAGTGTGAGTCGTATGCGAGACCGGGGGTTGTCCCGGTGGCAGCGAGTCGTTATCGAGGCCTGCAAGCAGAGTCACCAGCCGTGGCTGCCAGTGATTCATCCGCCCAGGGGTATTGAGACCTTGGTTTCCCAAAGCATGAGCCCGGATACAGTGGTACTGTTGGCCGATCGTGGCGGGCATTCAGCTGCGCAGGTTTCACCTTTGATCGCCAACGCGTCGACCATCTATCTTCTAGTGGGGCCTGAAGGGGGATTCACGGCGTGTGAGCGCGACCAGCTGACCACAGTGACGAGCGCGTCGGTGTCGTTGGGAGATAGCGTGCTGCGTATTGAAACGGCTGCGGTCGCCATGGTGGCGCTGGCCGGTAGCGCATGTTCACCATAGACACTTCCAGTCCAGTTTCAAGCTGGTTGGTGGACTATAGGCTAGCGACCCGGGTTTGTTGGGATTTCAGCTCTTCGATATCGCGTGCGAGTTGATCTGCACGGTTTTGCTCTTTGTTTACGATATTTTCTGGAGCCCGGGCCACAAAGTTAGGGTTTGATAGCTTCGTCTGACAACGCTGTAAATCCTCGGCGAGCTTCTCCACCTCTCGTTCTAGGCGCTTGAGTTCGGCCGTGCGGTCGATAACAGATCCTAGCGGAACCAGGATCTTCATCTCGCCTGAAAGCGCTGTCGCGCTTTGCGGAGTGTCTTCGCCATCGGCGACAAATGCCAGGCTTTGTAAGCGGCCCAATGCGGCCAGTAGCGTTTGAAAATCCCTGGCTCGCCGTCTATCGAGATCATTGCCGCCCTGAAATATGACCGGCAACTCTTTGCGCGGATCAATGTTCATCTCCCCGCGTATATTGCGTACGCCACTGACGACGGCCTGCACCCACTCCATGTCGGCAACGGCTTTGTCGTCAACCTGATTCGGTTCAAACTGTGGGTAAGGCTGATTCATGATCGAGTCGCTATTGGTTAATGTGCGCGAACGTAATTGCTGCCACAGTGCTTCAGTGATAAATGGCATGATCGGGTGAAGCATTCGCAACGCGGCGCCGAGTACGTTGACCAGGGTCTGACGCACACCATCCTTGTGTGCCTCCGACAAGCCATCGTCAGCGAGTTCGATCTTTGCGATTTCCAGGTACCAGCTGCAGTATTCATCCCAGGCAAAGGCATGCAATGTTTGTACCACTTGGTCAAGCCGATAGACTTCCATCGATGTTGCAACATCTTGAGCAATGTGTTGCAACCGGGAGTTTATCCAGCGTTCGGCTGTTCCAGTTTCAAAGTTAGCCAGGGGCTTGTCCACAAGAGAATCAGTATTCATCATCACAAAACGTGCGGCGTTCCAAAGCTTATTGCAGAAATTACGAAAGCCTTCGACTCGGCCCAGGTCAAAGCGGATATCTCGGCCTTGAGTCGCCAAACTGGCAAATGTAAATCGCAACGCGTCGGTGCCGAAAGAAGGAATCCCATCCGGAAATTGGCGGCGGGTCGTATCTTCAATATGCTTCGCCATTTGCGGTTGCATGAGGCCGGTGGTACGTTTTTCGACAAGAGCCGGCAGCGCAATGCCATCGATCAGATCCAATGGGTCAAGCACGTTACCCTTGGACTTGGACATTTTTTGTCCGTCGGCATCGCGTACCAGTCCATGTACATAGACGTCTCGGAAGGGAGCGCTGCCGGTAAACTTCAGGCCAAACATGATCATCCGGGCGACCCAGAAAAAGATAATATCAAAGCCGGTTACGAGCACACTGGTGGGGTAAAAGGTATCGAGTTCATCAGTCGAGTCGGGCCAGCCCAGGGTCGAAAAGGGCCACAGGGCCGAAGAAAACCAGGTGTCTAGTACGTCATCGTCCTGATATAGAGATACGACCTGGCCATGCAGTGCCTGTGCTTGTATCTGCGCCTGAGCTTCATCGCGTGCAACAAAGATATTACCCTGATCGTCGTACCAGGCAGGAATGCGGTGACCCCACCAGATCTGTCGGGAGATACACCAATCCTGAATATTGTGCATCCAGTCAAAATAGGTGCGACTCCAGTTAGCCGGGACGAAGCGGATATCACCGTCTTCTACCGCCTTGATCGCAGGCTCGGCCAGTGCTTGTGCCCGCACAAACCACTGGTCGGTCAGGTAGGGTTCGACGACTGCATGGGAGCGGTCCCCCCGGGGAACCATGAGGGTGTGATCGTCTATTTGTTCTATAAGATCGAGCGCCTTAAGATCGGCGACAATTCGTTCCCGGGCATCGTAACGGTCCATCCCATGATAGGGTGAACCCGGCAGATTGATTGCGGCGCTGGGGTCGAGGATATTGACTGGCGTGAGCCCGTGCCGGTTTCCGACCTCGTAATCGTTGAAATCATGTGCCGGTGTAATTTTCAGACAGCCTGTACCGAAATCTGGATCAACATAATCATCAGCGATGATGGGAATCTCACGCCCGACCAGCGGTAACATGACCTGACAGCCGACAAGTTGACGGTACCGCTCATCGTCAGGGTGTACCGCCACTGCGGCGTCGCCAAGCATAGTTTCCGGCCGGGTGGTGGCGACGATCACGTAACCGCTGCCATTGGCCAGCGGGTAGCGTAGATGCCACAGGAAACTCTGCTCCTCTTCGGCAAGTACCTCCAGATCTGACAGTGCGGTGTGCAGCACTGGGTCCCAGTTAACCAGCCGCTTGCCACGGTATATCAGATCTTCCTCGTACAACCGGACGAAAGCCTCACGCACTGCGTGGGACAGATCTTCGTCCATGGTAAATCGCTCCCGGCTCCAATCTAAAGACGCCCCCATGCGTCGCAGTTGCCGGGTGATCGTCCCGCCGGATTCGCGTTTCCATTTCCAGATGCGTTCGATGAATGCATCGCGTCCCAGATCATGGCGGGTTTTGCCTTCGGCGTTTAGTTGGCGCTCAACCACCATTTGCGTTGCAATGCCCGCATGGTCTGTTCCACCCTGCCACAAGGTTCGATGGCCACGCATCCGGTGGTATCGCACCAGTGCGTCCATGATCGTATCCTGGAAGGCATGGCCCATATGCAGGCTGCCGGTGACGTTGGGTGGAGGGATGGCAATGCAGTAAGGCGCTCCGGTCCCGGCCGGCGCAAATTGACCACTACTTTCCCATGCGTCGTAAAGCGCCTGTTCTATCGCATGCGGGTCATAGGTTTTACTGAGTTCGTTTTCGTTCATGAATTAATGGCGTTTTCTACTGTCAGGGTAGAAATTGACAAAGCGTGAAAGTATAGGCCAACAGCTGCGGGACAGGCACGTCCACAGACGAGGTGAGGGCTGTCAGGAGTCGCGCAGCCACGGGGCCAGATGCTGGCTGATATCGTGGGCTAATTCGTCACGCAGCGATTCGGGTAGAGATTCGTCTGAATGAAGGGATAGTCTTTTTTCAACGGCGGCGAGCAGTTCGCTGGTCAGTTCCTCAAGACCCTCGTCGTCAGTCGTCACCTTCGTTTCATCGATCACCGGCGGCTCCCTGTTTGGCTGCACAGGCAGGCTCTCGTGTTCAGTATCGGTAGAGTCGCCTGCGGCGATAGGGCTATCTAATGTCTCAGCGGAAGCTTCTTTGGAAGCTTTTGGGTCTGGAGCTATGAACATATCCACGGTTTGCGGATGCTCCGGATCGGACTTCTTCGTTATGAGAGGCGTCTCTTGGGTTATAAATTCCTGGGAATCCGCTGGCACCAAGTCTTGCGCTAGAGCATCCAGGGTTAGCGTGTCATCCGGGTCAGACTCAATTAATTCGCCCAGGTTTTCCAGCTCCCGGATCAGCACCTCTCGATCTTTTTTTGGTGTCATCGTAGCCTTGTCCCGCTACAGCTTAATTTCATGAGTGGTTGGTTCAACTCCATTTTCACGGTAAAAGCGAAACCGCTTCCGGCCCGATTCCCGTTCAACATCTTCATGGCCGACGATCTCGGCGATGCGGAGAAAGTTGCTGAAATCGGCGACCGGGTCCCCAGCCAGGGACACCACCACCTGGGCAGTTTCACTTTTAGCCGGCTCATTCCCGATGGTCACGGGTGTACGGGTTTTGCCTATGCCTTTGATAGAGTGGGGTACAAAGCTGTTCTGAGAGAAGGTCCATAGTAGCTGGTCCAGGGTTTTGGCCTGTTCTACGCTGCTACAACGTATGTAAACCTGATGTCCTGCCTGAAAGGCTTTCTCCGTTACACGACAGGCGAGCGTTAAGTGGCCCTGTGCAGGCCCGCCCGACTGAACATAGAAATCAACCCTGCAACTCATGACTCCATCAGCCCGCCTTCGCTCGGTTAATCAGGAAACGAGTCAACAAGGGTACTGGGCGGCCGGTTGAACCTTTTCTAGCTCCAGAATGCCACGCCGTGCCGGCAATATCCAGGTGCGCCCAAGTCATCTTTGTGGCAAACCGGGATAAAAAGCAGGCAGCGGTGACGGCTCCAGCGGTACGTCCACCGATATTGGCCATATCGGCAAAGGGGCTATTGAGTTGTTTCTGGTAGTCTTCCCAGAGTGGCATACGCCAGGCGCGGTCTCGGGCTAAGTTACCGCAAGCCAGGAGCTCTTCGGCCAGTGCATCATCAGGGCTGAACAACGCTGTGGCAGGATGTCCCAGTGCGACCACGCAGGCGCCGGTGAGTGTTGCAATATCAATGATGGCTGCGGGTTTGTAGCGTTCGGCATAGGTCAGAGCATCGCAAAGGACGAGTCGGCCCTCAGCATCAGTATTGAGAATCTCAATAGTTTTTCCTGACATGCTGGTAACAATGTCCCCGGGTTTACTGGCGGCACCGTCAGGCAGGTTTTCACTGCTGGGCACGATACCCACGACATTAAGCTTGAGTTGGAGTTCAGCGGCAGCGACCAATGCACCAAATACGCTAGCACCGCCACACATGTCGTACTTCATTTCGTCCATGGCTGATGCGGGTTTCAACGAAATCCCACCTGCATCGAAGGTTATGCCTTTTCCCACCAGGACCACTGGCGCTTCATTCGATTTGCCGCCACGATGCTCCATGACGATAAATCGCGCTGGTTCCCGACTACCCCGCGAGACGGATAGCAATGCGCCCATTTTGAGGGACTTCATTTTGGCTTCGTCCAGGATTTTGACGTCCAAGCTGTGGCTACGCGAAAGTTTTCGTGCCTGGGTAGCGAGGTAACTGGGGGTGCATAGATTTCCTGGCAGGTTACCAAGATCTTGGGCTAATTTCATGCCGTTGGCGATGGCTGTCGCTTCTTTGACGCCGGCTCGAGCGGATGATGTTGTGTTGCTTGATCCTGGCACAAGGGTGGCCCGTGTCAGTGCGACACCGCGTTTGGCCACCTCTTTCCCCGCGCCTGTTTTTAATTGGTTAAAGCGATAAGTGGCGTTATGTAGCGCTTGTGCCAGGATTTGGGCGCGCGTACTGGGGCCAATCCCTTTGACAGAGATTTCCGCTAGCGTTACGACGGCGTTGGTCGCTGGTGTTGCACACAGACGCTGCGCTGCTGCAGCGGCAGCACGGGCAAAATCATCGGCATCGGGATGCTCACCGACGCCGACCAGAAGCAATCGTTGGGCATTAATCCCTGATGGAGCAGGTGTTATCAGCGCGGCGCCGGGCCGGCCATCGATATCTCCTGCTTTAACCAGTGTGCTGATCAGACCTTGCGTTGCGGCCTCAACCTTGCGAGCGCTGGCTGACCAGCGACCATTTTCATGAATGGGAATAACAAGGCAGTGGGCGCGTACACGGGTGATATCGGGCGAAGAAACGGTGATTTTCATATTTTTCCTGGTAATAAAACTGTGGTTTGAGTTTAGTAACACTGGGTCGTTTATGCTGATTCACGTAAAATGACGTGCTATTGTGGTGGCTGATTCAATGTGATGTCAAAACAAGCGGCTAGGAACGTCTAATGATCCTGCGTAGAGCCCTTGCCCGCGAAGTCCTGCTGACCAGCGGAGCCGTGACTGTGGTAATTTTCTGTATTTTCCTCGTTGTTCGCGTTTTGGGGTTTTTACGCCAGGCCGCCGAGGGCATTATTCCTATCGATAGCATTTTTTTGTTGCTGTTTCTGAAAGTGATCAGTTATATGGATGTGATCCTTCCGCTGATGCTGTTTGTGGCCATATTGATGGTGCTGGGCCGCTGGAGTCGGGAGAACGAGATGACCATCATGGCGGCAGCCGGCTTTGGTTTGGGCCACCTGCTGCGACCCGCAGGATTTTTGCTTCTGGTGAGCGCCATTATTGTTGGCGGTTTTTCTCTCATTGTAGGACCTATGTCGGTGCGGGCAGTGGGAGCGATAGAGCATGATCTCAAATCCCGTGATGATATCGTGGGAGTTATTCCGGGCGTTTTTCTGGAAACTCGCGCCGGCCGTGCGGTCTATTTTGTTGAGTCATTGAATGATGAGACCGGACAGTATGAGGGGGTCTTTGCATGGGGGTCGGATGCCGGTCGGGAAGGGGTGATCCTCGCGCAAACCGCACACCGGCAAATCGACCCTGATAGTCAGGATGCGTTTTTAGTCTTAGAAGATGGTGTTCGCTATGAAGGTGTTCCTGGGGACAGCGTTTACCGGGTCATTAATTTTGAGCGCTATGCCATCCGCGATAGTGTCGGCTCGGCTTCACCGGTACGCTATCCCCTGCATGGTTGGAAAACAGGTCGGTTATGGAAATCTAATAGTCCCTATGAGCGCAAGGAATTAGCCTGGCGGCTCTCCAAGATGGCGGTACTTCCAGCACTCATTCTTTTCGCACTATCACTGGGCCGAATGGAACCACGGGGCAAGCGGTATGTGTCGATGTTTGTAGCCTTGTCAATTTATTTTTCCTATACCAATCTGGTAACACTGATGTGTGCCCAGATACCTAAAGGGGGATTCGAGCCGCTGGCAGGATTGATAGCAATTCACCTGCTGTTTGCGGCTATGGCCGTGGTTCTGTTCTGGCGTCGCGCCAATGACCGGCCTCTTTGGCAGTGGCCCGGCCGATTGAAACGTATTGCTGGCTGAATACCGATGCGCTTGCTCGATCTATATCTGGGGCGGGTTTTACTAAATCAGATACTACTGGTCCTGGGAGTACTGGTTGGTGTGTTTGTGTTCATTACGTTGATTGATCAGGTGTCCTACCTGGGTACGGGCCAATATAGCCTGCTGGATGCGACGAAGTATGTTCTGTTAAGTACGCCACGTATCATTTACGAGGTATTTCCGATGGCGGTGCTGGTGGGCGCCATACTTGGCCTCTCCCTGCTGGCAGTCGATTCGGAGTTGATCGTGATGCGGTCCAGTGGGATATCGATCGGCCAGATTACCGTCGCTGTGCTAAAGCTGGGTTTTCTATTGGCCTTAGTCGCGTTACTGATTGGTGAGTTCGTCACACCCTGGAGTGAAACTTTGGCCCAGCGCGGGCGGGCTCAGGCGTTAGAGCGGAATATTGAACAAAAATCCAACTCTGGTTTGTGGCTGCGAGATGGAAAGACCTTCGTCAATGTTCACGAGGTCCTGCCCGACCTGACACTACGCGATATTCGGGTTTTCGAATTTGACAGCATGAGCCAATTGCGTGCACTGGTCTATGCGGGCAAGGGCCGTTACGCCGAATCGTTCTGGGATCTTGATGACGTCAAGCAGACATTAATTGATGAGCAGGGCTTTACCCAGGTCAGTGAGGCGCCCAAGGCCCGTTGGAACACTGCGGTGACGCCACAGACGATGGCGGTATTCTTAGTGCAGCCGGACCAGTTATCTCTGCTCCAGTTACGCCAGTACATTACTCACCTGAGCGCTAATGTTCAGGACACGCGTAACTTTGAATTGGCGTATTGGTCAAAACTGACATTACCTGTGTCAGCGGCTGTCATGCTGTTGTTGGCCATCCCGTTCGTCTTTGGCAGTATCCGCTCCGGAGGCATGGGTCGGAACCTTTTTATCGGAATCATGACCGGAATTACTTTTTTTGCCACCAGCAAGGCGTTGGGCTATATCGTCCTGGTTTATGATATGCCGCCGCTGGTGGGGGCCATGTTGCCAACTGCTGCCTTCGTCATGGTGGCCGGAATTCTCTACCGACGAATCCCTTAGGTACCCATACCAATCGGAGGTCCGACGATGACGGACCTACGATGACCCAATCCCCGTTATGACGTGATTGGGCTTAGTGGCAGCCTGTGATCGCGTCTGGCCCGACCAGATTAACCATATGGCGCCCGGTCTAAATCGCTGATTGAGCTGTTTGGTTAGCCCCCTGGAGCGGCGCGCCCCCCAGAGAGATTCGAGTCGATCAGCCTAGGGCAGTTTCTGGGTCGACATAGTTATAGCCCAGGTTCCGCGCTACCTCTTGGTAAGTGATCTTCCCTTCATGCACGTTAAGGCCGTCGCGCAAATGACGATCTTCCTTGAGGGCCTGGCGATAGCCTTTGTCCGCCAGTGTCAGGACATGAGGCAGGGTGACGTTATTGAGTGCGTAGGTCGAGGTGCGCGGGACGCCGCCGGGCATATTCGCCACGCAGTAGTGCACCACATCATCGACCACGTAGGTCGGTTCTGCATGGGTTGTGGGTCGGGCCGTTTCACAGCAACCACCCTGGTCAATAGCCACATCAACGATGACGGCACCCGGTTTCATAGCTCGAACCATCTCGGCTGTGACCAGTTTGGGGGCCGCGGCGCCCGGAATCAGGACGCCACCAATGACCAGGTCGGCCTCAAGTACATGACGCTCAACCGCGTCACGGGTTGAGAATACGGTATTGGTTGAGCGGCCGAACTGTTGCCAGTGCGCTTCAATGACCTCGGGGCTTCGATCGACCACCCAGACATCTGCGCCCATGCCGACTGCAATATGCGTGGCATGTGTGCCGACAACCCCGGCGCCCAAGATCACCACTTTGGCCGGGTCTACGCCCGGCACCCCCCCGAGTAACATGCCAAGGCCACCGTGGGGATGCTCCAGACAATAGGCGCCGGCCTGTATAGCCATGCGGCCAGCTACCTTGGACATAGGCGCAAGCAGCGGCAGACCACCGCGAGGCGACGTGACGGTCTCGTAGGCGATACAGGTTGCGCCGCTGTCGACTAAGTCACGAGTCTGCTCCGAATCCGGTGCCAGGTGCAAATAGGTAAAGAGAATCTGGCCTGGGCGTAGCATGGCGCGCTCGTTAGCCTGTGGCTCTTTCACTTTGACGATCATTTCTGCGTTGGCAAAAATTTCTTGTGGATCATCAACAATCTGCGCACCCACGGCTCGATACTCGTCATCGCTTGCGCTGATACCTTCTCCAGCGTTGACCTGTACTATCACCTCGTGACCATGGGCCACAGCTTCACGTATGCTGGCGGGTGCCATGCCGACCCGGTATTCGTGGTTTTTTATTTCCTTGGGTACGCCGATTAACATTTAAAAAACCTCCCGGTTAATTAGTGCATGACACCTAATAGTGCCTAACTAGATTTTTAGTACAGCTGCCAGACAATAGCGCGCTCACTTTGATCCCTGGGCGAGTTGCGATTTTCACAATCGCCCATGGGTTGTTTTATTGGGAGCGCATGTCCGCACGGTCAATACCTGCCACGGCTACCGGTGCCTTCATGGCATCACGGCGGAAGGGTTCGCCCAGTTCTTGATTGAGAACCACTTCGATAAAGGTCGTGACATTGCTGTTCATCTGCTCGCTGATAGCAGTATCGAGTGCAGTCGTGAGTTCTTCCATGGTCTCAGTTTTAACCCCCTTAACCCCACAGGCTTCGGCCACCTTGGCGTACTCCACGCCTACGTTAAGTTCGGTACCCACGAAATTGTCCTGATACCATAATGTGGTGTTTCGCTTCTCAGCACCCCATTGGTAATTACGGAATATGATCATGGTGATCGGCGGCCACTCGTTACGCCCGCAAGCGGTCATCTCGTTCATAGAGATCCCGAAAGCTCCATCCCCAGCAAAACCAACCACCGGAACATCCGGGCAGCCGATCTTGGCGCCGAGGATTGAGGGAAACCCGTAACCGCATGGGCCAAATAGGCCGGGAGCAAGATATTTGCGGCCTTGCTCGAAACTTGGGTATGCGTTGCCGATGGCACAGTTGTTACCAATATCCGAAGAGATAATGGCTTCACGGGGCAGGGCTTTCATGATGGCACGCCATGCCTGGCGAGGTGACATACGCTCAGGCTTGTCGTCCCGCGAGCGTTGGTTCCAGGTAGTGCCGGGATCATCTTCTTCATGATCCATGCCGGCAAGCTCTGATGCCCAGTCGGACTTGCACTTTGCGATCAGATCTGCCCTTTGGGCACGGCCTGCGTCGCCTGCAGTGACGCTGAGTTGTGTCAGCAGTTGTTCAGCGACTCGTCGGGCATCACCTTGAATGGCAACATCTACTTTCTTGGTTAAGCCAATACGATCGGCGTTGATATCTACCTGTATCAAGCGTGCATCTTTAGGCCAATAGTCGATTCCGTAACCGGGTAGGGTTGAGAAGGGGTTCAGGCGCGTCCCCAGCGCCAGGACGACGTCAGCCCTGGAAATAAGTTCCATTGCCGCCTTGGAGCCGTTGTAGCCCAGTGGTCCGGCAGCCAGGGGGTGTGAACCGGGAAAGGCATCGTTATGCTGGTAGTTGCAGCACACCGGCGCGCCCAGTCTTTCGGCCAGCGCTACGGACGTTTCGATAGCACCGCTTAGCACGGTGCCGGCCCCGTTGAGAATGACTGGGAAACTAGCGTCGGATAGAAGCGCTGCGGCCTTGGCAATAGCCTTCTCGCCACCGGGAGAACGCTCTACCTCAATAACTTGGGGCAGTTCAATATCTATAATCTGGGTCCAGTAATCGCGTGGCACATTGATTTGCGCTGGCGCCGAACCTCTTCGGGCTTTTTCGATGACACGGTTGAGCACTTCAGCGATCCGGGTGGGGTCACGAACCTCTTCCTGGTAACAGACCAAGTCCTGGAATATGGCCATCTGCTTGACTTCCTGGAAGCCGCCCTGGCCTATGGTTTTGTTCGCAGCCTGGGGGGTCACCAGCAGTAACGGAGTGTGGTTCCAGTAAGCGGTCATGACTGGTGTGACGAAGTTAGTAATGCCCGGTCCGTTCTGGCCGATGGCCATGCTCATTTTGCCGGTCACCCGCGAATAGCCGTCGGCGCTCATTCCCGCGTTACACTCATGGGCGCAATCCCAGAACTTAATACCCGCCGCTGGGAAAAGATCTGATATCGGCATCATGGCAGAGCCAATGATCCCAAAAGAATGCTCGATCCCGTGCATTTGTAGGACTTTGACAAACGCTTCTTCAGTGCTCATTTTCATATTTTTCTCCTGTGATCTGGAATCGCGTGGAAGTAGGCCAGGGTACCGGTGGAGATACGCCTCTTGACGAGACTTTTGATCTTCGTGGCGGTTTTGGCTACCCAGTGTGTTGCCGGCACCCGGATATGCGCTGGGTATTTGGACGGCGAACCATAGAACAGGTAAGCGCTCACGCATAGGGCCAGCGCGATGTCATACAGTGTGCCAGATGTGGGTTCCAAGCCTGATGTATCTAGAACAACCCAAGCGTGACCGTTTGCGAGATCAATCTACGCTTGTGGACGACCACCGCTAGGCTGTCAGATGGACCTAAGATTCAAAAGGTCGGTCACTCATGTATTATGGACTTCGCACCTGAGGTGAATGGTGTGAGCCCAGCAGCGGATTACCCGGCGAACCTTGACTACAGGGCCCGCTGGATCGCCTGGAAACTCGCGGTAATACTGCACGGCAAGGCTCTGTAACCATTCAAGGCAACCGGCTTGCCCAGTCGCGGGTAATAGCCGCGGGGATTGCCAGATCAACTGATCTGGCTCTGCGGGCCAACTCCTGGCGAGTGACTGAATTATCGCGCCACGTCTGCCAGTTTGGCGATACCGGGTTCGATACGATCAACCGGGATAGATGAGAAGCCCAATCTCAGGCAATTTTGCGGCGCGGGCTCGGCCAGAAAAAAGACATCTCCCGCTTCAAATAGGACGCCCTGGGCCGCACAATCCTGGTGTAGTTGCCGTGCGTCCAGTCCTGGCGGCCCCTTGAGCCAAAATGATGAGCCACCGGTCGAAGGACTGACTGTCCACTCTGGCAGGTACTGATTGAGTGCGTCGCGTAGCGTATGCCATCGATCCCGCAGTGAGTGACTTAGGCGTCGGACCAGGGCATCGTGATAGCCGCGCTTGAGGAACTGGGCGACGATCAACTGGTTGTTAGCGGGGGGATGGCGACTCATGAGTCGCCGTAGCGCGCGAGCTTCTCGAATAAATTCTGCTGGGGCAACCATGAATCCGATCCGCAATCCGGGCGCGAGCGTTTTGGACAGGCTTCCGATATAGATCACAACACCATCCCGGTCCAGGCTTTTGAGTGCGGGCGTAGGGTCACCCAGAAAGTTATGTTCACTTTCGTAGTCATCTTCAATGATGACGAATTTGTCTTGCCGGGCTCTGGCCAGTAGCGTTTCTCGTCGGTCACGGCTCAACGTCACTGTGCTTGGAAACTGGTGGCTGGGAGTGAGGTACAGGCACTGGCAATGCGAAAGCGCTGATCCAGGAACCAGTCCTTTGTCATCCACCGCGAGCGCTTCAATGCGGGCAGTACGGGCGGCAAAGATATTACGCGCATCCGGGTAACCAGGCTCCTCCATGGCGACCACCTGATCTTCCGTCAACAGCAGATCTGCAATAAGGTACAGCGCTTGTTGCGCACCCAGCGTAACAAGGATCTCATCAGGCTGTGCCCACACTCCGCGTCTGGGCAATATGCGGGTGTGGATCTGCTCGACCAGTTCCGGATCGTCCTGGTCAACCCGGTCGCCTGACCACCTATGGATCGCACTGATACTGCCGGCATCCCGGCAGCAGTCGCGCCATTCATTTACCGGGAAAAGGCTGGAGTCGATCTGGCCATAGATAAACGGATAGGGGTATTGCTGCCAGTCTGCTGGCTTGACTAGGTTTCGTTGCGCCGTGGGTCGAAATCGTAATTTCTCTTCCCAGTCAATAGAGTTTCGTTTAAGGGCTTCAGAGGGGGGCATCTTTACCCGGTCGAGCAGAATGTCTTCGCTGACGAAATAGCCGCTACGTTCTCGGGATACCAGGAAGCCTTGGTCGACCAGATGCTGATAGACCAGCACGACGGTGTTGCGAGCCACTTTGAGTTGCTCGGCAAGTTTGCGACCCGAAGGCATGGGTGTGCCTGGCGGGATGTGGCCATTAAGTATCGCGCTGACGAGCATTTCCCGGATTTGAGCCTGTAGACTCGATTGTCCGTTGTGCGGTAATTCAAACAGGCGGTCTGGGATCACTGGACTCATCGGGCACACGGAACTGGCCCTACCTCAGGGTGCGTGGAAAGATTAACTTAAAATCACACAGCACAGATCTAACTCGTCTTCAAGCAACTATAACAGGCGAATTTCCCATAGGAAACATCATGAAATATGACCCGGAATTTCTCGAGAACTACTGGATGCCCTTCACCTCGAACCGGGATTTCAAGTCAGATCCCAGAATCGTGGTGCGCAGCGAGGGGGTTTATATGTATAACGATGCCGGGGAAAGAATCCTCGACGGATCCTCTGGGCTTTTCTGTTGCGCTGCTGGTCATAGCCGGCCTGAGATTGCGGAGGCTGTCTACAGCCAGCTTAAAGAATCCGCCTACGTGCCACCATTTCAGATGGCACAACCGTTGGCATTTGAGCTGTCGCGGCGGGTCGCCAAACTGACCCCCGATGGCTTGGACCATATTTTCTTTGGCAATTCCGGATCCGAAGCGGTCGACACCGCAATGAAGATCGCCTACGCCTATCACTATGCGCGGGGCGAGGGCCAACGCCAGCGTTTTGTGTCGCGTGAACGGGCCTACCATGGGGTAAACCTGGCAGGCGTCTCTTTGAGTGGGATGATAAAGAACCGTCAGGCGTTTGGTCCCGGTGTTCCCGGGGTGGTACATATGCGCCATACCTGGCTGCCTGAGAATCGTTTTGTTAAGGGCCAGCCTGAGACTGGGGTGGATCTTGCTGAGGACCTTGAACGCGCGGCTATGAACTACGGTCCTGATACGATTGCGGCTTGTATTGTTGAGCCTGTCGCTGGCTCCACGGGTTGCTTGGTGCCGCCCCGGGGCTACCTTGAGCGCCTGCGTGAGATTTGTGACGCCCATGGTATTTTGCTGATTTTTGACGAAGTGATCTGTGGTTTTGGTCGAATGGGAACACCTTTTGCGTCCCAAGCTTTCGGTGTCACGCCCGATATCATGACTATGGCCAAGGCTTTGACCAACGCGGCCCAACCGATGGGTGCGGTGGCCGTCAGCGATAAAGTGCACGCCGCCTTCATGGACGCCTCGCCGGAAGGTGCCGTTGAGTTTTTTCATGGATACACCTATTCCGCTCATCCAGGCGCCTGTGCAGCGGGTATCGCGACAATGGATATCTTCGAAAAAGAGGGACTGATTGCCCGAGCCGCGGACCTTTCGGGCTATTTCCTCGACCAGGTATTCGCGCTGAGTGATATCTCTTTAATTACCGACATCCGCGGTTATGGGTTATTTGCAGGTATTGATCTGGCGCCTATGGAGGCGCCCGGAGTGCGAGGCCTGGATTTTCAGAAAAAACTCTTTCATAACGGGTTGCACATCAAGATGACCGGGGATTCGGGGTTGATTGCTCCGCCGCTCATCAGTGAACGGCATCATGTGGATAGCATCTGTGAGATTATCCGACAGACTTTGGCCCAGTACTAAGGGCTTAAAGCCTGGAAATGGCTTAAATGGGCTAGGTTTTTGGAATATTTCCAAGCATACATTGAATATTTGCCATGTATTGATCTGGGGGTATTAGAATGGCACTGAGAGAGCGTTGACTTGAATTTATTATTTAGTTATGCGTCATTGTTGAATCGCGGTTTGATCAGGATTTGACATCAACGTGAATGGGCCCCGGTCCTGTGCACAGGCTTTGGGGTAAATAACCAACTGGAGGACAAAAATGAGTCTGGAGAAAAATAAGAAGGGAGTTGAGGTAGATACGGGACGTCGATCGTTCGTCAAGCGGTCCGCCGCGGTATCAACGGCTGCAGCCGTAGGCCCGTGGATCATCAGTTCAAAGGCGCTTGCGTCTTCGGGCGAAGTCAACGTGCTGTTGTGGTCGGATTATTGTCCGCCGGGATTCCTTAAATCCTTTAAAGAAGAAACCGGGATTACCGTGAATTTCACCGGCATTGGTTCAAACGAAGAAATCATCAATAAGATGAAAGCGACCAAGGGGAAGGGTTTCGATGTTTGCAGTCCAACCAATATGCGATCGTTACAGTGGGAGCCGTTAGATTTGCTCCAAGCCATTGATTACGACCGTATTCCTAATGTTAAGAACCTGAATCCGGCGATGCTCGCCGTAGGCGATAACGAGTGGAGTTTTGGCGGGAAAGGCTCTCATTGGCTGCCTCAGATATGGGGCACTGAAGGAATTGCATGGCGTGCCGACAAGTGGACACCGCCGCGTGACGGAGAAATGCCAAGTTATGGAGATGTCTGGCAAAGTGATGTAGAGGGTAAAACCATGATGCGCCCGCACTCGGGCATGCTCGGAGCTGGTTTGTACCTGGAAACTACAGGTGCCTTGGATCCAGGCGCTATGCGAGCGGCGTATGCGGATGAGGCGACCATGCGTAAAACTTGGCAGGTAGTCACTGATTTCTGCATCAAGCATAAGAGTCAGATTAAACTCTTTTGGAACGACGCCGATAGCCAGAAAAACGGCTTCATGAGTGGTGGTGTCGTCGTTGGGCAGACTTGGGATGGACCGCCTACCGTGCAGATGAAAGAAGGCAAGCCCGTCATATATCGAGCACCGATCGAAGGATCGTTGGCATGGGTAGACGGTTTGTGTATTTCTTCAGCGGCAGAAAACGTCGACGAGACCTACGCCTTCCTGAATTACTGCTTCGACGCCAAAGCGGCAGGGCGGTCAATCGATGGGGGCGGTATCGCTGACTGGGGACAACATGGCTACAACTCTGCTGTATTGGGTGCTGATAAGTACGCGAGCGCTGATTACGGCAAATGGTTCAACCAGATCTACCCCGGCAACTCGCTGGCCAACCTCTGGCCATGGCCGAAAGAGCCGCAGTGGTATGCAGATGTCCGTACTGAGTACCGTAATAAGTTCGTAAACGCCTAATCAGGCAATAAAGCCCTCGGCTGCAAGCCGAGGGCTTTTTTCTGAGCCTGGGCTTGTCCGGGGTGGGCCAAAAACCAGTGCCGATAGATGCCGTGACTGGTCGGGCACTGACTCCCTGTTTTTTATTAACTCCGGCTAGGGGAAAAGTACACCGATGAGCGCAGATGTTCAGCTTGAAAATGTTTGGGTACAGTTTGGCGATTTTGTCGCGGTTCGTGATACCAGCCTCACCATCCAGGGTGGGGAGTTTTTCAGCTTTCTCGGCCCCTCGGGTTGCGGTAAAACAACATTGCTGCGAGCCATATCGGGTTTTCAAGAGCCCAGCCGGGGACGGGTTTTGATCGGCGGGCAGGATATGGCGGGCACTGGCCCCAACCAGCGGCCGACAGCATTGATTTTTCAGAACCTCGCGCTATTTCCGCTAATGAGCGTGTGGGAAAACATTTCTTTTGCCCTTGAAGTGAAAGGGGTTAATAAATCGGTCCGGCGTAAAAAGGCCGATGAACTCTTGGAGTTAGTCGCTCTACCAGGCCAGGGTGACAAGATGGTCGATGAGCTTTCCGGTGGCCAGAAACAGCGGGTCGCTGTTGCCCGGGCTTTGTGTGCCGAACCCGAGGTGCTGTTGCTCGATGAGCCTCTGTCAGCATTGGATCTGAAGTTGCGCCAACACATGCGCACCGAACTTCGTGCTATCCAGCAACGTGCGGGCATTACCTTTATTTATATCACTCATGACCAAGGTGAGGCGTTGACTATGTCGGATCGAGTCGCGGTTATGCGCGAGGGTACGATTGATCAAGTGAGTGATGGCACTATCGTGTATGACCGGCCAGAGACCGCATTTGTGGCCTCATTTGTGGGTGAAAACAATGCTTTCCCAGGCCGGGTGATCGAAGTCACTCAAGGCATTGCTAGTGTGCAGACCAAGTCAGGCGTACTACAGGCAGAGGTATCTGCGGTATCACCTTTAACTTCGGGCGATGCCGGAATTGTGTTTGTCCGACCGGAGTCAGTTCGTTTTGCTGATCCAGGTGCGTCGCAAAATCGGCTCGAGGTTACCGTGGTCAACCAGGAGTTCGAGGGGCACTTCTGGCACTTGGTGCTGCAAACAGTCGAAGGCAGTGTGATTCGTATGTCCGTGATGAATGATGGCGAGAGTGAAACCTATGAGTTGGGCTCCCGAGTTTCCATCAGTTTTACAGCCCAGGGAGCGATAGCGCTGGCCCAGGGCGAACTCGCGGCTGAGTAATACCTGGAACAGGATAATGGCTGTCTGGTTCAGAAGGTTCCTGGCCAGAAATGGCACAATGCTGTCGTTGTATATGTTGGTCGCAGTTGCGCTGTGGATCGTACTCATGATCGTGCTGCCTCAGCTGTTCATGCTGGATTTCTCTTTTAGGCACAACTGGCAACAGATTGATCCCTCGCGCATGGGCGGCCCCGACGATGTCTACACGTTTGTCAATTATCATTTTCTGGCTTACGGCAGCCCTAACAACCCAGATCCGTTTAATGTGGTCGATGTTACGGTATTCTTTCGCACGATTATCGCCGCGATATTCGTAACCCTGTTCGATCTTGCTCTGTGTTACCCCATTGCCTATTACCTTGCGCAAGTCGCACGCGGTGGCAAGGCGCGCCTGCTAGTGCTTTTTTTGATCATTCCCTTTTGGATAAATGAACTACTGCGTGCCTTCGCTTTTAGAATCCTGTTTGGTGAGGAAGGCACTATTAACGCAATCCTTCTGTCCATCGGTGCTTTAGATCAACCGATCGACTTTGTTAGGGAGGATGTGGCGCTGTATGCCGGCTTGGGTTACGCCTATATCCTGTTAATGATTTTTCCAATCTATAACGTTGTGGAGAGTCTGGACAAGAACCAGATAGAGGCCGCCCGGGATTTGGGAGCATCCTGGGTCAGAATTCACCGTCGGGTAGTGATCCCATTTGCCAAACCGGGAATTAGCTCCGGCTGTACGATGGTATTCATGTTGTCGGCCGGCGCGTTGGCAGCGCCCCAGATTCTTGGAGGCCCCAGCAGTCTGTGGTTTACGCAGATTATCTACCAGTGGTTCAATACCGGCAGCAACTGGCCGCGTGGCTCAGCCTACGCCATTGTCTTAATGCTCTCCTGTGTCCTGCTGGTGCTCGCCATCATGCGGATATTTAAAGTCAAGATTGGAGAGATTGGCCGATGACATCGGCCGGTGTGCTGCGCCTGGCAGTCGGTTTTTATATTCTGCTGTTCTTTACCTACTTGTTTGGCCCATTGATTGTCATGTCGTTTACGGCTTTCAACAGTTCAGAGTTTCCCTCAATCTCTCCGTGGAACTGCGTTACCGGCGAATGGTTCGGGGTGCTATTCAAAGATCAGCATTTAATGGGAGGCCTGCGAAGCAGTTTATTAGTTGGCATTGGTGTCGTCCTGCTGGCGGTTCCCATTGGACTGGCGGCGTCACTGCTGATAACGCAGTTGCAAAAACGCGCACGTTCCATTGTTTATACCATCGCGATATCGCCCATATTAGTACCGGGTGTTGTTCTGGGTATCTCGACCCTGGTGTTCTGGGAACGGATAGACCGTGTGGTTCTGGGCGTAGAAGAAAGCTTTTTTTACGATGGTTATTTCATGACCATTATCGGCCAGTCCACGTTTATTGCCGCTTATGCGATGTTGGTGTTTCTGGCCCGACTGCAGCGTTTTGACCGAGGACTTGAAGAAGCGGCACTTGATCTGGGGGCTACCCATACTCAGGTTTTTCGAAAAATTCTACTGCCTTTTCTTAAGCCCGCCATAGCCTCGGCTGCCGTGCTTGCATTTTTGGCTTCGTTCGAAAACTACAATACGACCGTATTCACAATCGTTTCAGAAAGCACTCTAACAACGGTCTTAGCCAGCAAAGTCCGATACGGAATCAATCCATCGATCAGCGCACTGGCTGTCATTATTATTGTCCTTACTCTGGTTGGGGCAGTGATTCACGAATTCCTACGGCGAAAAGAAGCCGCGAAATCCGAGGCACTTTCGCTAGAGGGCTTGCCAGCCCCAACTCGTTCGCGCTCGGGTAACCGCACGCTGCGGGTTCCGGTAGGTGCCTTGGCCAGTCTTATTTTTGTCGCAATGTTGGCCACAGCATGGATCGCTCGTGATTATGATGTCGCACAGTGCAAGGTGCAGGTGACCGAAGAGAACCGTAAGAAGTTTGATGCTCTAAAACAGCAACGCCTCGCGGAGGCGAAGGCCAAACGGGAGGCGAACAGCCAGGATGCGGATGCTGCTGTCGAGACCAACCAGGCAGGCCGTCAGTACCAGAATATCTTTGCGCCTACCAACCTTGGCAATCAGATTGATTCAACTGAGCCATCTGCATCCGACTCTGGTTCGACACCCGCTGTCGAGACCAACCAGGCAGGCCGTCAGTACCAGAATATTTTTGCCCCTACCAATTTAGACGGGCAGGTAGATTCAGAGACTAAGGATGACTGATGGATCTTCTATTGTCAGTGATTGATGCTTGGGGTGAGCCTAAACTCACCACTAATTTGTAACGCCAGGAATTTTCAGCCAAACATATGAGAAAAATAAGAACAACCTGCATAGGCGCTTATCCTAAGCCCGAATTTGTTGAACTGCCGGATTGGTTTACGGTCGCTGAAGGTCCCGATACTGCGGACCCCACCCAGAGTTGGAGTGAGGCTATGGCAGCGATGGGTGAGAATGTCGAAGATATTCTGACCCGTGGCGTAGCCCAGGCAATAGCCGATCAGCAATCAGCCGGTATTGATATACCCACAGACGGAGAAGTACCCCGAGAAAATTATATTCACTATCATTGCCGGTATTTAGACGGTATCGATTTTTCCCATCTCACCGAAAAATCGTTGCGCAATGGCGCCTACGTTGCGCGCCTACCCACTATCACCGGACGGGTAAGCGCCCGCGAACCGTTTCTGGTACATGATTGGAAACGTGCTCAGGAACTGACCGACAGGCCAGTAAAGATGACCATGCCTGGGCCGATGACGATTGGTGATACTACCGCCGATAGCTTCTATGATGATCCCGGACATCGAGGCGCTGACCTCGCTGATGCCCTCAACGTCGAAGTGTTGAATCTTGCTCAAGCGGGTTGTCGTCATATCCAGATTGACGAACCCCTTTTTGCCCGTAAACCTGGCCCCGCTCTGGATTATGGTTTCGAAAATCTTGAGCGTGCGTTTCACAAGTGCCCCAAGAATGTGATTCGAACGGTGCATATGTGTTGCGGTTATCCCGATCGTCTGGATAATCCTGATTACCCCAAGGCTGATCCACACAGTTACGCCGAACTCGCTGGGGCAATCGAAGATTCGTCAATCGACGCGGTATCGCTTGAGGATGCACATCGGCACAATGATCTAGGTTTGCTGGAGAAATTTAACAACACCTCAGTGATCCTGGGCGTTGTGACTGTCGCAAAAAGCACTGTAGAGTCGGTTGAGGAAATCCGAGGTCGATTGCAGTTAGCCCTGGCGCATATCGACCCAGAACGGTTACTGGCAGCCCCAGATTGTGGACTTGGCCTGTTGGGTCGTGAGTTGGCACGGGCAAAACTGACAAACCTGTGTGAAGCCTCACGAAGCCTTCGGTGAAACCCTGGGGTTTGGGGTATAGGCCCAGAACTCGGTAACGCAAACTGGGGTTCGATTGGGACAGGGTTTGAAATTAGATACCACCACCCGGACGCTGGGCTGCCTTTTGGCTGTACTCTTTTTGGCTTCGTATAATGCGGGACCTAATCGTATTCGCCGGTTGTGCAAACTATCTGCTGATCGTGGGTTTGATCCGAACATCTGGTTTGGCACCGTGGAGGTACTGGCAGCCGAGAAGATCAGACGTGAAACGGTTGATTATGTGCGCAATATCCACAGTCCTCCTATAAAAATTGCCTACAAACTGTATTTGGAGAACCGGCTCGAATCTGATCCAGCGAGTTGATTTAATTACGGGTCTTCATTTTTCCAAAGAGACTCCACCGGAATGAAGTCCTGATTAATGTCGACTCTGTCGTTATGTCCAAAAATACCCTCGATCCTAAAAGTGAGTCGGAAAGTGGGTTCGTGATTGTACTCATCCGGGAAATGAATCGCGGGCTCGATCTCCCAGAAAAGCCACTGTTTGCTGGTCATGCGTCGGTAGCGGGCTTTGAAGACCGCATCATGCAGCGTGAACTGGGGTTTATCGCGAAGATAGATCTGGGCATCGTAGGCGATGGCCTCAGATCGGGATCGGCGTAGTTTTTCGTAGAGGCTGAAATTCTGATCAAAACACCAGCCACCATCGCACTGGCCTGGGTTATTCTGATACCAGCGCAATACTGAGGTCGGGCGAAAAAACAAATGCGGGCTTAGGACTCGGTCGAAGCTTGCTTCGCCGCGGTACTCAAACTTGCTTTTAGTGAAGTAGTAAAACGAATTGCTGACCCGAGGAATCCAGGGGCTTTTGGTCAGAAAGGTTTTGCTATGGCGAATGCGGCCATAGGGTTGGTATTTTCCATCACGCCGTCTGATGCCGATGTCATAGCGAAGCTGTTGCCAAGGTTTATCTGCCCGTGGCTTGAATTGCAGGCTGATATTTTGTTGTTTGTCGTCTATGCCATCCACCCTGGTTTCATCTTCGTCGTTACCCAGCATTAAGTGCAACCGGTTTTCGACGCTGGGCAAGGAAATTTTCGCGCGTATGCCGGGGCTGATCTTGGTGCCTTCATTTCCGTCGTAGCGAAAACGGACAAATACACGAAGGCGGGTTTTCTGAACCGATTTGTCTGCATACTTATTACCAAAAAAACCGTCAATCTGGTTTGCGGTATCAGTGACCCATTCGGACCATTGTGCATGGGTTTCATCGATACGATCTACATCGTCCGTGTCCTCTGCGAACGCTGCGGTACTCAAGCAAAAAAGAGCGAATATGGTGACCAATCTCATTGGCTATATTGCCCAGAATATTGAATGTTATAGAAAAGAGACATTATCGGCTGATGAGCGCGGTCCACTAGATTGCCAAAAAGGATAACAAAGAGGCTTAGTCGATGTCGACAAGCCACGCCTGGTCAACTTTGCAAAACCCAAGGTGACGGGATGTGGCTTCGATCGCCATGATGTTTGGTTCCGGCCTTAATACGCTAGGTGATCGATCTAACAGAGCACCTCAAAAGATTGGTCCAGGCGGGTTTTGCTATCAAGGGTAATTTCGACCTGCCAGGTGCCGATAAAATCGTCCATTCCCATGGCTGGGTTTAAGAAACTGAAAAGCGCGGCGCCTTTAGGTGGATGCAATTGCAGCCACACCGTAATGCGGCTGGTGCTACCGCTGGGAAATGGGTAATCGATGTGTTCGCGGGTTTTTCCTGTGGGATCGGTCCAGTCGACTTGCAATTGATGACTACCCTCAGAAAGGTCAGTTAGGTCAATCACCGCGTAGATCTTGTCGTTGCAGCCAAAACGCAAAGTATCAGTCTGAACCGGCGTTCCGTTTTCGATTGTCGCGCTCAGCCATGCGCCGATAGAGGGCCCTGCCGATGCCGGTAGAGGGGTCGCCAGCCATGCAAGCGCGCCGGCAACCCGTAGGAGACTTCGGTTCAGTAACCGTGTTTTGATTGACATCTTTAGGCAGCGCGCCGCAGCAGGCCTTCAGTTTCACTGACGGCCTCAGCCAGGGAGTCGAAAAGCTCGTCTATTTGTGTTTCGGTAATGATCAATGGCGGACAGATGCCGATGACATCGCCAGGCAAGGCGCGAACTATAAGTCCCCGGGCCTGAGCCTGGGCAGCGAGTGTTGCGCCTGCTTTGACTTCGGGTGGGTATTGTTCTGCCGAGCGCTTATCCATCACCAGTTCCAGCGCGCCGATCAGGCCGACGCCGCGCGCTTCACCCACCAGAGTGCTACTGCCGAGTTGCGCCAGTCTTTCCTGAAACCGAGGTGCAACACGGCGAACATGTCCGACCGTATCGCGTTCCTCATAGATTTTCAGTGTCTCAAGTGCTACTGCGCAAGACACCGGATGCCCACCATAGGTGTAACCCATGCCGAGCGCCCCGTGTTTTCGGCTTTGCGCCTTGAGTACTTCGTACACCTTGTCAGAGATCATGAGCGCCGATATGGGTAGATAGCCTGATGAGAGCTGTTTGGCACAGGTGACCATGTCCGGACGGATATCGTAGGTCTGCGAGCCCCACATGTTGCCGGTGCGGCCAAACCCGCAGATAACTTCATCTGCCACCATCAGTACGTCATATTTGTCCAGCACTGCCTGAATTTTGCCGAAGTAGGTAGCCGGTGGCAGCATGACGCCACCAGCACCCATCACCGGTTCGGCGACAAAGGCGGCCACGGTGTCGGGACCTTCATTAATGATGAGTTGTTCGAGATTCTCAGCAAGGCGACTGGCAAAAGCCTCCTCGGATTCACCGGGTTGACCGTAGCGGTAATAGCCAGCGGGATCGGTGTGGATCATTCGCTCCAACGGCAGGTCGAAGTCGTTCTGCATCAGCGGAATGGCAGTAAGGCTGCCGCCGGCGACCGTGACACCGTGATAGCCGCGTTTTCGGGAGATGATTTTCTTTTTCTTAGGTAGCCCGCGGCCGTTGTTGTAGTACCAGGTGAAGCGGATCATGGCATCGATTGCCTCTGAGCCGGAATTTAGAAAAAAGGCCCGGGTCATCGGCTCCGGGGCGATCTCCATCAGTTTTTCCGAAAGCGCTATTACCGGCTCGGTGGAGCGGTGGGCAAATGTGTGCGAATAGGGCAGTGTGGCAAATTGATCCGCCGCGGCCTTTGCCAATCGTTCCTCGGAGAATCCAAGCGATACGCACCACAGACCCGCAAGCCCTTCCAGGTAGCGATTATTCTGGTCATCCCAGACGTACACACCCTCTCCGCGGGTAATGACCAGCGGGCCTTGCTCCTCGTGGGCGGCCAGATTAGTGTAGGGGTGCAGGGCGTGGGCGATATCTTTTTTATGGTTGTCGGTAATTCGGGTGTTCATTGCAGGTCTCCATTTTGGCCCTTGGCCATGGAATTCATTTGTTGGGTGGATGGTCGCACGAAGACATTCTGCCTTGCTGATACAGGTTCAACAAGGCAGGGTTAATCGCGCCTTGGAACGCTCGCCAGCATGGAGGCTGCAGTGTGACCTTCATTGGCGCACCAGGCGCGAAAACCGCCTAGGCCTCGGTTCTGCCATTCGGCATGCGCATTTTGCCATCCCTGGGCCCGGGCATGGTCAATATCCGTTTTGCTGAGTCTGCCATTGTTGATAAATTCTTTTGCGAGTTGGGCGAAGCCCTGGCCGACAGCCGGTGTCGCCAACCCGCAATAGCGTGTGACCTCGAGATCATAAATTGCCTGAACAAGGGCGTCGAACTTGTCATGATCCTCTGGAACACCGACAATGGACTGGACCATTAGTGCGCCACTGAGTAAAGCCCGTTTGCACCACAGTTGCGAGAAGTTAATTCCTTTTAAACGGGGATTTAGCATCAGTTTCAGGCCAAAGAGGGTAGTCAACCATTGTAGATGGTGTCCGAGTCGGTAGGTTCTTAAAAGAAATTTAGCAATCACAGGAGTCAGAAGATGGATGTAGCGGTAAAAGAGGTGGTCGGACATTACGTTGGTGGTCGCCCGGTTGCCGGCACGAATGACCGTTTCGGCGATATATATAACCCGGCAACGGGGCAAGTCGTTCGCACGGTTGCGTTAGCCAGCGCCGATGAAGTGCGTTCAGTGATCGCAAATGCAGCCCAGGCGTTTCCGGACTGGTCGGCCGTGCCACCCGCCCGTCGAGTACAGGTGCTGTACCGCTACCGAGAACTGCTGATTCAAAATATCGACGAGTTGGCACGGTTGCTGTCATCCGAGCATGGCAAGACGGTTGACGATGCCAAAGGTTCGATCACCCGTGGCCTGGAGGTCGTCGAGTTTGCCTGTGGCATTCCGCAGATGCTCAAGGGAGAGTTCAGCGAGGGAGTAGCCAATGGGGTCGATTCGTGGAGCATGCGCCAGCCACTGGGCGTGGTAGCGGGAATTACGCCGTTCAATTTTCCGGCCATGGTGCCGATGTGGATGTTTCCTGTCGCTATTGCCTGTGGCAATACTTTCATACTAAAACCCTCTGAGCGCGATCCGTCCTGTGCAGGTTTCATGGCGAGACTGATGACCGAGGCGGGTTTGCCGGATGGCGTTCTCAATGTCGTTAACGGTGATAAGGAAGCCGTCGATGTGCTGCTTTCGGATCCGACTGTTCAAGCGGTTAGCTTTGTGGGATCAACGACAGTAGGGGAGTACATTTACCAAACAGGTTGCGCGCATGGCAAGCGGGTTCAGGCGCTCTGTGGCGCGAAGAATCACATGGTCGTGATGCCCGATGCTGATATGGGTCAGGTGGTGGATGCGATCATGGGCGCTGCCTATGGCTCGGCCGGTGAGCGGTGCATGGCGATCTCAGTGATAGTCGCCGTTGGGGACGATACCGCAGATCGGATGATGGAACACTTGGTACCACGCATTGAGACGCTTAAGGTCGGCGCCTATGATCAGGATGGAGTCGAAATGGGTCCTGTGATTACGCCGGATGCGCGGGATCGGATCAAAGGGTATATCGATCGCGGGGTCGAAGAAGGGGCTGATCTGGTGGTAGACGGTCGCGAGATATCAATATCGGGTTACGAATCCGGCTGCTTTGTCGGGGCCACGGTGTTTGATCGGGTCACGTCGCAAATGGCTATTTATCGCGAGGAAATTTTTGGGCCAGTACTTTCGGTCGTACGTGTGAGTAGCTACGAAGAGGCGCTCGCACTGGTTAATGATCACGAGTATGGCAACGGGACAGCTATTTTTACCCGCGATGGTGATGCGGCCCGTGACTTTGGCCATCGTGCACAAATTGGCATGGTGGGGGTTAATGTACCCATTCCAGTCCCATTGGCTTTTCACAGTTTCGGTGGCTGGAAGCGTTCATTGTTCGGCGATCACTATATGCACGGCCCCGAGGGTGTGCGCTTTTATACTCGGATGAAAACGCTCACCAGCCGCTGGCCATCGGGCATCAAGGAAGGGGCTGTGTTCAATTTTAAGGCGGGCGGGGAGCACTAATCCAGCGCGCCAGGCGCTGGTCAAAGTTATAAAGTTAACGGCCAGAGCCTGCTTACGTCACTGCAATTAACTCCTCGAGCGGGCGGGAATCAAGGCGTAGGGTATCTATCAGGCGTACCTGGCCGATGTGCGCTGCGATTAACGCTTGTGCCTGCTGCAAAGGGGCTTTGGGCATAGTTTCGGTCCACGCACTTGGGTCACGGACCTCGGCATAGTCGACACCAAGGTCAGTGTCTTTCATAACCTCCATCATGGTGCTGGCCAGTATCTCTGGCTGGCGCTCGCCTAGGGCCCAGGCCTGGTGTGCCGCCAACAGAGCCTGATAAATACCCTGAGCCTGTTTTTTCTGGTGCGGGCTCAATAGGGCATTGCGTGATGAAAGGGCAAGGCCGGAGTCGTCGCGAATCGTAGGGCATACCACTACCTGCGGATAGCCAATTTCTGCAGCCAGATCCGAGACGACCAGGGTCTGCTGAAAATCCTTTTCCCCAAAGTAGACATGGGAAGGCCCCACGGTGCGAAACAGACGATCAACAATGGTTTGTACGCCATCGAGGTGGCCAGGCCGAAAGGTGCCTTCGAGTCCTCTCCCGTATCGGCCGGCGCCCAGCGTTTTGATTTCCTGCAGATCGACGATCTCGGGGAAAAATTGCCCAAGACTGCCGACAAAGACCATGGTGCATCCCTGTTGCTCGAGCGTAGTGAGGTCAGAGTCGAGGTTTCGGGGGTAGGCGTTGTAATCTTTCGAGTCCTCAAACTGTAACGGGTTTACAAAGATGCTAACGCAACAGATCTCATTTTCGCTGCAGGCGCGCTTGATTAAGGATAGGTGACCTCGATGCAGCGATCCCATGGTTGGTACAAAGCCGATGGTCCGCCCATTGCTGCGTTGCTGCTGGCACCATGTTTGGGCCGCGTCTGGAGAGGGCAGGTGAAGCATCGTCGGTTAACAGTATGACATGTTGCAGTGCAGCATGTCTATGTCGTAACCAAAACC
>JAAZYQ010000029.1 GCA_014239575.1 Gammaproteobacteria bacterium | reverse complement strand
TGAGCCGTGGGCAGTATTTGGACTGGGAATTTTGGGTCTGATGATTGCAGTGGCCTTGATGGCGCCGTGGCTGGCACCTCATGATCCTTTGGAACAGGACCTGCTGGCGTCTTTCCTGCCACCTTCCTGGCAAGAAAGCGGGGATCCGGCATTTCTCCTTGGCACGGATACTCTCGGGCGTGATGTTGCGTCGCGGCTGATTTACGGAACTCGTACCGCACTGATCGTGGCATTGGTTGCAGCCACCCTCGCCGCCCTTTTGGGCACGACGCTTGGCATGCTTGCCGGGTTCTACGGCGGAAAAACCGATATGCTGATATCCCGCGCAGTCGACATCTGGATGTCCTTTCCGGCTGTACTGCTTTCGATCGTTCTGGTCGCCGTCATCGGCGCCGGATTGCATGCCGTAATCATCGCCATTGTCATTATTGACTGGACCCGGTTTTGTCGCGTGATCCGCGCTGAAACGATGGTTCAAAAAGAGCGGGATTACGTTGCCTCAGGCATCACTATCGGCCTGACAAGATTTCGAATCCTTATTCAAGAAGTCCTGCCTAACCTGATCCCACTTCTGATAGTGCTGCTGACACTGGAAATGGGTATCGCTATTGTGGTCGAAACGATATTGAGCTTTGTGGGTCTGAGCGTTGCCTCGGATACGCCGACCTGGGGAAACCTCATACAGGAAGGCAGACAATACATACATCAAGTTCCGTGGCTTTTGGGATTGCCCGTCGCTTGCGTTGTACTGTCGGTTTTGAGCCTGAATGCGCTCGGTGATGGCATAAAGGAAGTGATTGACCCGGAGACCCGTCAGTGAGCAGTGCCCTTGTCATCAAGAATCTGCATCTGGCCATAGACAACAGCAAGGATGCTGTGCCCATCCTTCGCGGCATCAACCTGGATCTGCGGGCCGGAGAAATCCATGGTCTGGTTGGCGAGTCAGGGGCCGGTAAAAGCATGCTGGGCCGTGTCATCCTTGAGATTCTGCCGCCAAGGGCAAAGATCACTGAGGGTTCAATTGATTACCCGACAAGGCCCCTGCCAGGAAAAACCAAAGGACGGTCTGCCGCTCGCCACCGGCCCCATATCAGTCTGATACCCCAGGACCCCATGACATCGTTGAATCCGGTAAAAAAGATCGGAAAACAGATGTCCGAGATCCTGCGTCTGAACCAAACGGGCCGGGCTCGCAATATGCTCGATCAGGCCGAGAAGCTGTTACGCGAGGTCAAGATCAAGAATCCCGCGCGAGTGCTGCAGCAGTACCCACATCAACTGTCCGGGGGGATGCGTCAGAGGGCCCTGATTGCTATGGCATTCAGTACTAAGCCACAAATCATCATTGCAGATGAACCAACCACAGCGCTGGATGTATCGGTACAGCGACAGGTACTGCGCCTGATCCAGGACCTGCAAAAACAACACGGGACGACAATCCTATTTATCACGCATGACCTGGGCGTCGTGGCAAAAATATGTAACCGGGTCAGCCTGATGCACAGTGGCATGATTCTCGAACAGGGTAACGTCGCAGAGGTATTTTGCACGCCTACGCACGCCTATACCCGGTCACTGCTGGCAGCGATCCCCCGCTACGATCGTCCATTGCGGGAGTTGACTCCTGTTGCAGAAAGCCTCCAGCTTCAGCTGCAACGTGAAGCACGCGCGTATGACCATCAAAAAAGAAACTGAAGTCATCGCCGCCACCGGGCTCAGCGTTTCGCTGCCAAACATGGCGGCAAAACGGCATTTTCGTGCCGCGCCGTTGACGCCCATTTTTCGGGAAATCAATCTGCGCGCCAGTGCAGGACAATGTCTGGGCATTGTCGGTGAATCGGGCTCAGGCAAAACCACACTTGGGCGCACCCTGGTGCGACTGCTACGCCCGACTTCGGGCACTCTTTTATTTCAAGGGCGGGATATCACCAGCCTATCTGAACCAGAACTTCGTCCGATCCGCGATCGTATGCAGATTATCTTTCAGGAGCCGCGCGCAGCGCTCAACCCTCGCCGTCGAGTGGATGATGCCGTATCCCAGCCTTTGTTAGTCTATGGCAAAGCCTTAAATTCGCGCGAGGCACGAGAACAAGCCGCCGACCTGCTGGATCAGGTAGGGCTCGACCCCATACTGGGTCGACGATACCCGCGTGAACTGAGCGGTGGTCAACTGCAAAGAGTGTGTATTGCCAGGGCGATATCGGTTCGCCCTTCACTGATTGTGGCGGACGAAATCGTCTCCGGCCTGGACATGTCCAGCCAAGCGCAGGTGCTGAACCTGCTTGATGAACTGCGACAGCAGCTCGGTTTATGCCTCGTATTTATCAGTCATGACCTGTCGGTTGTGCGAAGCATCTGTGATCAAGTGATCGTTTTGCTCGATGGCAGGGCGGTAGAGTCCGGGCCGGTAGCAAAAATTTTTTCACAGCCAAGACGGCGTTACACTCAATCCTTAATCGAGGCAGTACCGCTTCCGGAACCTGATAGGGACTGGCTGAAAGCCACCACGGACACAACCCATCAACATAACAGGGGTAAAGCAATGAACATCCAGGGAAGTACTGCTTTGGTAACAGGCGCCAACCGAGGAATCGGAAGGGAACTGGTAAACGCCTTAATCAAAAGCGGTGTCAAGAAAATCTACGCAACCGCGAGAGATGTTTCAGGTGTGCAGGACCTGGCGAAAGCCGATCCAGATAGAGTTCACATCCTGGCGCTGGATGTCACAAATGACACCTCAGTTGAGCAGGCCGCTGGGTCCTGCTCCGATATAGATATACTGGTAAACAACGCAGGCATCAACCGGATGTCCGCCTTGCTGGCGGCAGACAGTATTGACAATGCGCGGGCTGAGATGGAAACCAATTACTTTGGCACTTTGCGCATGTGCCGGGCATTTGCGCCAGTTCTCAAACAAAACGGAGGCGGCTGTATTGTCAATATGCTCTCAGTACTCTCTCATGTCGCTCTACCGCTGATGGGGTCTCTGTGTGCCTCAAAATCAGCCGGACTGAGGCTGACTGAAGGCGTCCGTGCGGAACTGGATGCCGATAACACCCTGGTGATGGCGGTTATGCCCGGGGCAGTAGATACCGATATGAGCCGTGACTTTCCACCACCCAAAATGCCTGCCTCAGAGGTTGCAACTGCAATCCTCGATGGGATTACCGAAGGGCAAGAGGAAATTTACCCGGGCGAGATGGCAAGCGGATTGCGTGCCGGTCTTAACGCAGATCCCAAAGGCGTTGAGAAAGAACTTGCCGCGTACCTTCCCGGCTAAAGGTCGTTAGCCAAAGCCCGGTATATCTTGTGCGACCTAAACTTTGTAGGCATCTCGTAAATTACCAAGCCAGTTCGCATACACTTCGCTTTGTAATTCTACCCTCGACTCGAAAAACCATAAGGAGAAAAACTGATGACCTTGAAACGAATTCAGATCGGCGAACGCATGAGCCAAACGGTGGTTCATGGCAATACGGTCTATACAGCGGGACAGGTCGCACTAGAAGCGCCTGGCACCGACGCTGCGGAACAAACCCGCAATATCCTCTCTCGAATCGACGCTCTGTTGTCTGAAGCCGGTACCGACAAATCACAAGTGATTTCGGCGACGATCTGGCTCTCAGACATGGGCACCTTCAACGAGATGAACGGGGTTTGGGATGCATGGGTCACCCCAGGCGCAACACCCGCGCGTGCTTGCGTCGAAGCGAAACTGGCAGCACCCCAATTCACGGTCGAGATAGCGGTGATCGCGGCGCTGGACTGAGTTCCGAATAGAACTGATGCGAATTGCGGTTCTAGGTGCAGGCCTTGCTGGGATCACCAGCGCTTGGGAGTGTCTGCGTGATGGTCACGATGTTATCGTGCTTGATCGCGCCGACACGCCGGCCGATTTCACCTCCAAGGCCAACGCCGGGTTAATTGCACCCGGCCACGCCTTCGCCTGGGCATCTCCCAGAGTGCCGGGCATCATGCTGCGGTCTTTGTGGACGCGTAACCAGGCGATCCGATTCCGGCCCAGCTTCGATGTCAGGCAATGGCGCTGGCTGTCGCAGTTTCTACGGCAATGCACTACCAACCGAGCCAGAATCAACACGCTACGCAAGGCCCGCCTATGCCTGTACTCTCAATCACGACTTCAGCTGGTCACGACTGAGACTGCCTTCCCGTACGACCGCAATACGGGAGGATTGATTTATTTCTACCGCTCAGCCCAGTCTTTTGAGGCCGCAGCTATCAAGAGCGAAATACTTGCCGACCAAGGTGTGCGTATCGAGAGTCTGGATCGGGATCAGGTCATCGCCCGTGATCCTGGTCTGGCCGATGCGCGCGATATCATCAGCGGTGCACTGTTCGTACCTTCCGATGAGAGTGGCGATGCTCGCCTTTTTACCGACCGACTGGCACAACGCTGCATAGAACGCGGAGCCCAATTGCAAATGCAAACTGAGATCACTGGCCTCCAGACCGAAAGCGGCCGTGTCACTGCCGTAACCACTAACCAGGGCCCTGTTTTCGCCGATGCGTTCGTGCTGGCACTGGGAGTATTCAGCCCGAACCTGCTGCATCAGCTCGGCGACAGGATACCTATCTACCCGGTCAAGGGATATTCTGTCACCCTGCCCTCTGGAGCGGATCATTGCCTTCCTAAGCTCGGTGGAGTGGATGAGGACAACCTGCTCGCCTATTGCCCGATGGGTAGCCGCCTTCGCATCACAGCGACTGCCGAGATTGGCAATTACAGTACCGCGTATACGCCGGATGATTTTCGGATCATGTTGTCCAAGACCCAAGCTTTGATGCCGCGAGCAGCAGACTTCTCAACCCCCAACTACTGGGCTGGTCTGCGGCCCATGACTCCAACAGGACTGCCCTTAATCGGCCGCTCACGCTGGTCCAATCTCTGGTTGAATACCGGACATGGTCACATGGGCTGGACCATGTCCTGCGGTTCGGCCCGCATACTGGCAGACCTTATGATCAACAACCAGCCGGAGATCCCGCTTGAGGGAATCGACCCGGCAACCATGGGGATAGCGTGATGCAAACCAAGCAAGAAAATACACGCGAGTTCATCAATCTGACACATCTACCTTTTGTCGTTGATGAAGGCGTTGCGGCGCGGGCGCGGATCGGACTGGTGGTGCTCGCCAGTGATCATACCGTTGAGCATGAGTTCCGTCAGGTGGTCAATATCCCCGGGGTTGCGATTTACCAGTCGCGAATTCCCAACTCGCCAACAATCACCCCGGAAAGTCTCCGGGCCATGGAACCCCACATCACGGATCGTACTGATGTGATCCTGCCGGGGATTCCACTGGATGTGGTCGCCTATGGCTGCACGTCTGCGTCCATGATTATCGGTGAAGAGCGAGTTTTTGAACTGATTCACGCCGCACGACCCGAAGCTAAAGCGACCACCCCAATCACAGCCGCCTTCGCCGCTTTCCGTGCGACTGGATGCCAGCGCATCGGTGTGCTCACTCCCTACTCTGACGAGGTAAACCAGTTCATCCGACGCTATATCGAGTCGAGCGGTTTCGAGGTTCCGGTTTTCGGCTCGTTTAACCAGGATAATGACAACACGGTGGCCCGCATATCTGCCGACAGCATGCGCGATGCCATACTTGAGATTGGCCAGCACGACAACGTAGACGGGGTATTCGTCTCCTGCACCAGCTTGCGCCTGGCGCATTGTGTCACTGACATTGAAAAAACCCTTGGCAAGCCCGTGACATCCTCAAATCATGCTCTGATCTGGCACAGCTTGCGCCTGGCAGGAATCGACGATGTGATTGACGGTTATGGTCGACTGTTCCAACTGCCCGGCTAAGGCATTTCCAGAACTCAAGGCACCCCATGACGGCAAAAATTGTACTGGTAGAGCACCATGATGAGCCCCACGATGATCTGGCCTGTGCCTTTCTGGCGCGCAAAGGCTTTTCCCTCGAATGGCGACGCCCCTTTGCCGGCGATGCCTTGGAACCGCCTGGCCCGGATACCGCGGGCGTTGTCGTGCTGGGCGGTGCAGCCAACGTGGATCAGATGGATCAGTTTGACTATTTGCTTGATGAAGCCCACTGGATGGAAGTATGCCTTCGCCGGGAGATTCCGTTACTGGGCCTTTGTCTGGGCGGACAGTTGCTGGCCCACATATTGGGGGCTCAGGTAGCACCGCACGCCGAAGGAATCGAGGAATTTGGCCTTTACCCCGTACAGGCTATTTCCGATGGGACTGACTTTGTGCCTGAGAACTTCCACGCGGTTCAGTTTCACAGCCGTGGCTTTGACATTCCCGACGGGGCACAGGCGCTGGCGCGTGGCGCACTTTTTCCAAACCAGGCCTTTCGCTATGGGAAGCGGGCTATAGGCATCCAATTTCACCCAGAGTGCACTTTGCCGATTCTGCACCGATGGCAGGCTCTCACCGATGCGCCCTGGGATAAGCCTGGCACCCAGACCCGCGACGAGCAGGATCGCTTGGCTGCCGAGCATCTGGCATCAACGCATCATTGGTTTGAACAATTCCTGGATACGTTTTTTGATTTACCGACTGTCGACGCCTTTTAAATATGGAAAATTACCTATGAATCTTCCTGATGTCTCCATCGGACTGGCCCATCGCAACCACGCAGCACTGGTAGGACAATCCTGTCCCGATGAGGTGCGTCGAGTGCTGGAACCCGACCGCTGTATTGATGCCCGCGAAACGATCTCGCAATGGGCTGGCTACGAGCCCACTGCGCTAACTCGTTTTGATGATCTGGCGGCAAAGCTTGAATTGGATTCGGTGTACTACAAGGATGAAAGTACCCGTTTTGGCCTGGGCAGTTTCAAAGCACTCGGTGGCGCCTATGCGGTACAGCGGGTATTGCACCAAGCGCTCAAGACACAACTAGGTGATGCCGCCATCAGCCTGGAGGATATTAACCAACAGCG
This sequence comes from Gammaproteobacteria bacterium, assembly GCA_014239575.1. GTDB lineage: Bacteria > Pseudomonadota > Gammaproteobacteria > Arenicellales > UBA868 > UBA868. Next base: position 14,260 of record JAAZYQ010000029.1, on the reverse strand, counting down.
CTACCCTGACCTCGTAAACAGCATGACAGTCGTTACAGCGACCGATGGTAACCACGGGCGCTCGGTCGCCTGGGGCGCACAGCGCTTCGGTTGCCAGTGTGTGATCTACATGCATGAAAACGTCAGCCCAGCGCGCCAGCAGGCAGTTGAAGCCTATGGCGCACGGGTCGAGCGGGTGGCAGGCAACTACGATGATTCAGTCCATCAGGCCGATCACGATGCGCGTCAGAAGGGCTGGCAGATCGTCTCTGATACCTCCTACCCGGGATACATGGAAATACCCTGTGATGTGATGGCCGGCTACACCGTCATGACTACCGAGGCCATGGATCAGTTACCCAATAACCTTATACCAACCCACGTCTTCATTCAGGGGGGTTGCGGTGGCCTGGCCGGTGCGGTGTGCGCAGACCTGTGGTTCCGTTACGGTGCTGATATGCCGCATCTGGTTGTCGTAGAACCCCAACCTGCGGCCTGCCTGTACCAAAGCGCCCTTGCTGGCAAACCCCAGGTGGTACACATCGTTGACGAAAGCCTGATGGCCGGCTTGTCATGTGGAGAAGTTTCGTTACTGGGCTGGGATATTCTAAAAGCAGGCGCTCGCCACTTTCTGACGATTTCAGATGCGCCAGTAGCCCCGCTGATGCAGTTAATGGCCAAGGGCATTGGCGACAAGACGCCAGTCGTTGCCGGAGAATCGGCTATTGCAGGTCTGGCCGGTCTGATCGGGACGATGAATAACCCTCAACTCGCGCGTGAGATTGGCCTGGACACCAAAAGCCGTATTTTGCTGTTTGGCACTGAGGGTGCCACCGACCCGGCCCTGTATCACGAACTTACCGGAACTCGCGTAGAAGAGGTGAACTCACCAGGTTCTCAATCATGAGCGGCTCGGTAGAGCGCGGATTCGATGCGGCTGAATTCGAGCAACGCACCGCATTCGCTCAACAGGCAATGCATCGCGCCAAGATCGATGCCATGCTTGTGACTACCGAAGCTGAGATCCGCTATTTCAGTGGCTTTCATACGCAGTTCTTCGAAAGCCCGACGCGGCCATGGTTTCTAGTCGTACCCGCCACCGGTAAACCTATTGCCGTGATTCCCCAGATTGGTGCGGGTGGCATGGCCGCCACCTGGATAGATGATATTCACACCTGGCCATCACCCAGGCCAAAAGACGATGGCATCTCGCTGCTGGCAGAGGTCATCAGCAAGCTTCCGGCACGTTTCGGCCGCCTCGGCTTGCCGCTGGGACCAGAGAGCATCCTGCGCATGCCGGCGGGTGATGCACAGCGTCTAATAGACAGCCTATCGCTTGAAGTCATCGATTGTGCCGAGCTGCTGCTACGCCAACGCTTCATCAAGTCACCCGCTGAAATCGAAAAAATACGCCACGCCTGTCAGATCACCTCCGGTGCCTTCGAGGCCCTTCCCCAACACACCCATATCGGCGACTCGGAGATTGAAATCAGTCGACGTATGCGGATTGATCTGCTCAACCGCGGCGCAGACAGCACGCCCTTTCTAGTAGCCGGCTCAGGCGCGGGTGGCTACGACAGTATCATCATGGGCCCAACAGATCGCATTCCTGAATCCGGTGATGTGCTGATTATCGATACCGGTACGGTATTCGATGGCTACTTTTGTGATTTTGATCGTAACTTCGGCTTTGGCCAGATCGCCGATGACACTCACCGCGCCAACGCGGCCGTTCACCAAGCACTGGATGCCGGTTTCGTCGCCGCGCATCCCGGCGTGCGAATGTGTGAGGTCTGGGCAGCCATGTGGCAGGTCCTCGAAGACCATGGGGCTCTGGGCAACAGTATCGGCCGCATGGGTCATGGCCTGGGGATGCTGCTGACCGAATGGCCCTCGATACATCCCGATGATCAAAACGTCCTCGAACCGGGCGTAGTTATAACACTTGAACCTGGCATGACCTTCGCACCTAACCGGCAACTGGTGCATGAGGAAAACATTGTTATTACCGAAAACGGCGCCGAATACCTAACCCGCCGAGCACCGCCTGAGATCCCCGTCATTCATTAGCGCTGTCGCCCGAATCTCTTTAACCTGATACGGTCGTACCGATGGCAAACACGATCATTCTGGTTAACCCCAATGCCGGCAGGGGGCGTGCGGGCGCACTCGCCCGTGAACTCGTTTCCCGACAGAAAATCCTTTCGGACGCGTTGTGGCTAGAGCCAGCTGATGCTACCGACGCGCAAGCTCAGTTGGATCAGGCGCTTAGCGATGACTGTCAGCGCCTGATTGTCGTGGGCGGCGACGGCACGCTCAATCTCGCGGTTAACGCAGTGCTGGATAAAGATCTGGGTCGAAAGGTGCACCTGAGTGTATTGCCTGCGGGTACGGGCGCTGATTTTGCCCGAACACTGGATCCGTATCCAACTCTTAAGACCCTGCCAGTGATGTTAAACCGCAAGCAATCGCGGCCCGTCGATGTATTGCAGGTCAACTGGCAAAATGGTCAACACCGATATGCGATCAATACCGTGTCAGCTGGCATCGCCGGTGAGGTCAATGCGACCCTGGCTGCCTCCCCTGCCCGCGGATCTGGCGCCTATTTGCGGGCCACTGTCCGTGCGTTTTTCAGCTACCGGCCTCAACCTTTCACGTTAACCCTGGACGGGGAGCATTGTTACCATGGGGATCTGACTTTGCTCGCCATAACCAATGGTAGTCACTTCGGCCAGGGGATGCGGGTTGCACCGCAGGCTGCCATCGATGACGGTCAAGCAGAGGTCGTGGCAGTTGAGGCGATGCCCCGAGGGCTACTGCTGTTGCGGCTGGTGCGGATTTACCTCGGCAACCACCTTGGAGCGCCCTATGTCCGTTATCGACAGGCCAGTGATATCGGCATACACCAGAATTCAGTTGCGTCCGAGCTGGATATCGACGGTGAAAACGCACCCGGCGGGGATATCACGATCCGGGTTATTCCGGGCGCCCTCAGATTTTCCTGCTAGTTTTCGTGTTTTTCAATCCGGCAGGGCAGCCGAGAAAAAATCGACCAGGATAGTTTTATAGCGTTGTGACTCCAGTAACAACCCCTCGATATGATCAGCGCCCTCGAAAGAGTGCAGCGTTACTTTTTGCCCGCCCGTCTTGGCAAAGGCGACAAGATCAGTGGCATTGTGATACGCCACCCTCGAATCGGCCGTACCATGTAGCACCTGTACCGGGCGGCTACCCATACGCTCGATGCCATCAGCGGGCGTAATCGCCATCAGGTCGGTGCCGCGCACCCGCGCGGCCCAGTAGGCTGCCCGCCAGAGAAACCCCGGGAAGCCCTGATACTCCACTTCATGAGTCGCCGCCTTGTTGAAATCAAACACTGGCGCTTCCAGGCTAAAAGCCGCAATTTCAGAGTTCTTGGCAGCAACGATTAGAGCTGCCAGTGCCCCACCAGAAACCCCATGCACCCCGACCTGTGACAGTGGAATCGCCTTGGCACTTTTAAGCCAGTAAGCCGCTGTCACGATATCGTCCGATTCATCCTGGCCAGCAGAATGGCGGCCGTCCTCGCAGGTAGTCTCACCCTGATCGCGTAAATCAATTAACAAGACGTTAAAGCCCGCTTGCACCAGCATGGCGGCCGGCATCAGGGTATCGAAGTTATGCCGTGAGCTGTCGATACCATGCGCGACGATAACCGTTGCTTTCGAATCAGGAAACGTAGGTGTCATCCACCAGCCGGATAGGGTGACCGACCGCTCGGGATCTCGGATTCGCACTGCCTCAACCGGAACATCGGGAATCCACCAGCGTGAAAGATCATGGCCAATCCAGCGATCCCAGCCGGCGCCTTTAAAGGGGCCCTGACCCGAGCCCGGGGTTTCGAAACGCGACGGCGTGTTCCCGCCATGAGATGAATGGATACCGCAAAAAACTGCCGTGCCGGTACGATAGACATAATCGCCCACCGCGAGCATCGCCAAACCCGCAAGCAGTGCGAGAGTTGTCCCGGTTTTTAGCAATAACCACACTAGCCGCATCTGTCCTGATCTGTCGCCGCAGGTGATTGTTCAGGTACCAGTGTACTCGAGGGTGCCGAGAAGTAGTTTAAGCGGCTGTTTTCAAAATTAAAGAGTAGCGTTGGTCAAGGCTCCGTGCGACGATACATTGTCTGACTCATTACAAACGCTGGCATACTGTGGTATTGACCTTCCCCGGTGACTTGGTCCAGTTTGAATGTTAGTGCATGGCCAGCCTTTGGTCGATCTGGACGATAGCCTCTTGGGCTGGCCGCGGTAACCCCAAGCACTGTGCTCTCTAATGGTGTTGTAATGGTTTCGCCGCTGCTCAACGATGATTTATGCCTCTTTGAGAGGTATAAAACATCTCCACATTCAGCAGTTCGTCCTTGAGTCGAGTATTGAAGGATTCGCAAAAGCCGTTGTCTCAGGGTGAGTCGGGTTCACGGTGCACAGAGTATGGCAGTCTAATGAAATCGCAGTGCTTGCCTGGCGGGTCGAACTCAAAGGGCGTTGTGAATTTCGTAGGTCAACCAATCATCGAACTATTGCATCATCTTTAGACAAGTTTGTGAGTCTGGTGTAGGGGAAAATCCAATCCAAATAATTCTTCTGCCACAAGAGAAGGGTCAATACCACCAGCAACGCAACTGCACCGCCCAAATGAAAAACCTGACTGTAGTCCATATGGGCCAGGAGCGCACCCGCAGTAAGCGGTCCTGCCACTTTTCCAACATTGCGTACGGCGCCCAAGAACCCCATACCCGCGCCCAGGTGGCGGGTATCCACGCACCGGCTAACCAATGCGACTGTGGAGGGAAAAATCAGCCCTTGACCAGCGCCGACGATAATGGCAATACCCAATAACTCCACCTGCAAAGTCGCGTATGGCAGCAACCAGAACCCAATCGCGAGAACAAGATACCCCGTATTAATCGCCGTCAGATAACCCACTCGATCACCCAATCGGCCGCCGACCGGTCGCGTCAAAAGATGCGCTGCCTCTTGCGCACTAAAGAACAACCCTACTGCGAGCAGACTGAAATCTGCCGTGTACAGCGCATAGATCGGTAGGAATGCCTTGACCGAATACGTCACCAAGTAGGCCAACATCTCGAGTGCACTGGCCAACCACAGTCTGGAATTGGAGATCACAGCGGCAAAAGCGCTTTTCCATGCGCGCCCGAATTCCTTCTCCTCTTTCATGTCCCGTTTATGCAATGGTGGCGAGAAATCCATCATGCATACGGGCACAAAGGCAAGACAACTCATGAAACCAATCAAGGTAAATACGGTTGCCGGATCCATCCAAGTGAGAAGCCATGCACCCAAGAGCGGCGCCAGCAGATAACTACCGCTGCGTGCCATACCAAACCATCCCAAACGCTCCGCCTTCCCAGCGATTGCCATCTCAGCCACAAAAGCCAGCGTGACGGGTCCGAAAACCGCAGTAGCAAGCCCATGCAGTAGGCGCAGCCAGAAAAGTTCTTCCGGAGTATTGACCCATGAGTAAAGAAATGGAACACCCGAAAACAACACAAGGCCCGTCAAAAGCCAAAGTCTTCTTCCCCAACGATCAGAGAACCAGCCGAATATCGGCTTGAGCACCATGCCTGTCATCGTCGAAACCGATACGATTGCTCCAACTAAAAGTTCCCCAGCCCCAAGAGATGCAGCAAAAAGAGGCATCAGCGGCGTTTTACCGATCTGGTAGGCGGTACGTACGATCAGATCAGCACCTGTAATGCGCCACAAATCCGATGGAACTCGCATAATGTGAAGACTCAGGCGATGATCGCAGGGACGCCTGCTTTTTCGACTTTCGCATTTAGCGCGGCAATGGGTCCATCGACAAGTTTGTTAAGCTTTCGGATCTCACCATCGATTTTTCTAGTCACCTCCGTCGACACTTTCTGGGTTTGAATTGGGGGTGCCGTATCAGACATCGTGACACACCACATCAGGTCTCCCAAGGTGTCATCGAGGCCCGCCGGTCGACGCAGAACGTCACGCGGGCTTTCGCGCTGTGCATCAACCAGCACGTTCTCAATGACCTCTAGCTTATTTCGGATCGAAGTGGCGCTTGATACCGCGTTTCGCACACCTTTGGGCAATTTTTCGACGAGGTCATCAAGTTGCCGCTTTATCTGACGAATCCGATCGACCTGTATCCGCAAATCAGACCGTTTGGCACTCAATTCCCGTAGCAGTTCGAACTGTTCATCAAATTCGGCTTGGGTCGTCTCCACCCTGGGATCTTTAAGCAAGGAAAACGATGCCGTAGCTCTCATTTCACCAACTGATAAGCGAACCTTGTACTGCCCCGGAGGCGCAGCAGGCCCTCTACCCTTGGGTTCTCGTGCTAACGGTTCGTAATGCCTGGTCACCAACGTCGGATCGAGGGGTGGTACAGCTCGATAACTAAGATTCCAGACAAATCGGTTCAAACCAAGTTTTTCAGATAACCGTCGTTCTGGTTTTTCAGTTTCAGCGCTAGAAAATTTGTCGATCATGGCGCCGGCTTTGTCATAGATCGAAAGTTCGATGGCAGATTCGGGTTGACTATCTAGCCAGTAATAGACAATCGCACCTCCTGGTGGATTCTCGCCGACATCAAGGTGTCGCCGAACATTTGTGCCATCGGGTTGTTTTTCACGATAAGTCGCGCCGGCAAGACCAAAGGCTGGACTGTAATCTTTGCCGTCGCCATCAAATACGCCCGCCGCCCACTGGAGTTTTAGCCGGTAGGTCGAGCGCGGCGTGAATAGCAATGGGTTTGTCTTTCTGCCCGAGCTAATCGGTATTTCTCGAAGCGGCGTAATGTCGTCCAGTATCCAGAAAGCGCGGCCATGGGTTGCGGCCACCAAATCTGCATCTTTTATTTTTAGATCGTAGACGGGCACAACTGGGAAGCCGCCTCGCATACGACTCCAGCGCTTTCCATCGTCGAGCGAATAAAAAATACCGGTCTCGGTGCCTACGAATAACAAATTTGGGCGCACCGTATCGGATCGAATAACTCGCGTGATTTCCCCGGTTGGAAAATTACCGTTAATGGATTGCCAGCTCTTTCCTCCATCTTGCGAACGGTAAAGATAAGGATCGTAATCATCCAGCTTGTAGCGGGTCGCCGACAAATAAATGATATCAGCGTTGTGGGCAGAGATTTCAACAGCGCCGATGTAGGACCATTCCGGCAAAGCCTTCGGTGTCACCTTCTGCCAGTGACTGCCGCCATCTCGACTCACATGCAAAAGGCCGTCGTCAGTGCCCGCCCATAACTCCCCTGGACGGTGAGGGGATTCAACAAAAGTGGACAAGGTGGCGTACTGCTCAGCGCCAGCGCTGTCGACGGTTAACGTGCCACCAGACAGGCCGAGTTTTTCAGATCTGTTTCGGCTTAGGTCTGGACTGATGGCCTGCCAACTCTGGCCCTCATTATGACTGCGAAACAGGTGATTGCCGCCCGCATAGATCGTATTGGAATCGTGAGGTGAAAAGACAACAGGAAACGTCCAGGCAAAGCGGTACTTCAAATCCTTGGGAGCGAAACCCGTCGACTCTTCCGGCCAAACATTGATCATCTGGATCTGCCGGGTGCGGTGGTCGTAGCGCTGTAAAGCACCATTACCACCGGGAGAAGAGCCAACGGCTCCGCTGTAGACGATATTGGGATCTTCCGGATGCACTGCAATAAAACCGCTCTCACCGGTTCCCGGCAGCGTGCAATCGCTCATGGTGATTACGCCCCACTCCGCAGCGCTCGGCACACTGATTGAGGTGTTGTCTTGCTGTGTTCCGTATACCCTGTAGGGAAACTGATTGTCGATATCCAGCCGGTATAGTTGTCCCGTCATCTGGTTATAAATGGTTGACCACGTGTCGCCCCCATTGAAGCTGACGTTGGCGCCACCATCGTTTCCCTGGACCATCCGCTGGTTGTTTCTTGGGTCGATCCAAAGGTCGTGGTTGTCCCCATGGGGTGTTGTCACTTCCTGAAAGCTGTTGCCACCATCGGTTGATTTCCACATCTGCAAATTAGTGACGTAGACCGTATCCCCATGGGATGGGTCCGCAAACACATGGGTGTAGTACCAAGGTCGATGCAGCAGATCTCGATTGGGAGATACCAACGACCAACTGTCGCCGCCATCCTCGGAACGGTACAAACCTGCCTGCTCGGCTTCGACCAACGCCCAGACTCGGCCTGATTTGGCAGGCGACACAGCGACGCCGATTTTTCCTTTCATACCCAACGGGAAGCCCGGGTGCGTACTGACTTCCTGCCAGGAATCGCCGCCATCGGTGGACCGAAACAACGCACTGCCTGGCCCGCCACTGGAAAGATTCCAGAAATTTCGACTCGCTTCCCATATTGAGGCAAAAAGAATCCGAGGGTTTGTTGGATCCAACGAGAGATCCACAGCGCCGGCTCGCGCGCTTTGATACAAGATCAAGTCCCAATGTTTGCCCCCGTCGGTGGTCCGGTAGACCCCCCGCTCGGGATTCTCGCCAAACGCATGGCCAAGAGCGGCAACATACGCGATATCCGGGTTCTCGGGGTGAATGCGGATCTCCCCTATGTGGCGCGTCTCCTCAAGACCTAGGTGAACCCAACTTTTACCACCATTGGTTGACTTGTAGATGCCATCGCCAAAAGAGACATCGACGCGAATCGTGGTCTCACCGGTACCCGCGTAAATGACATTTGGATCACTGTCGGAAACCGCGAGCGCACCAATCGTGGCGCTTGTCAGATAACCATCCGAGACGCATTCCCAGTAGGTGCCGCCATCCGTGGTTTTCCAGATCCCCCCCGCACAAGCGCCAAAGTAAAACGTCATGGGGTCGGTGGGATCGCCAGCCACCGCAACGACTCGACCGCCCCTTGGCGGACCAATACAGCGCCATTTAAACCCCTCAGTCATGGAGCTTCCCCGCTGTTTCGTCTGATTTTTCATTACATACCTCGTCAAGTGGTCTGAAACCTATCTAAATCCCGACCGATCAGGCAAATTCCCTGTCTCGCTACACAAGTTCACGGCACTTCTCATCCATTAGCCAGAAAACCAATGCAATCCGTTGACAGAATCAAGACTCGCCGGTTCCAATAGGGCAACTACCGGAACCGTTACCGCCATGCTATCAAATCCTGACTCTGATGTTGTACTGTCCGTAACCGACGTCGTCACCCAGTTTGACACAGCCGACGGCAGGGTGCATGCCGTGAATGGGGTCAGCTTTGATGTTCGGGAGGGAGAATTGCTGGGTGTCGTGGGGGAAAGTGGCTGTGGCAAAACCGTCACCATGATGTCTCTCGTCAAGTTGCTGCCTATGCCGCCCGGGAAAATCGTTGGGGGCTCAGCACTCTTTGAGGGTCAAGACCTGATCCAAGCTGATAGTGACGCGCTTAGGAAAATTAGAGGCGGGAAAATCGGATTCATTTTCCAAGACCCGATGACATCCCTCAATCCGGTCCTCACGGTAGGCTACCAACTGACTGAAGCATTGCGCTTGCACAAGAATTCGTCAAAGTCTGCTGCCCGGAAACGCGCCGTGGAACTCCTTGAACTGGTCGGAATTCCGATGGCGAAAGACCGGCTTGATGACTACCCTCATCAATTCTCCGGCGGTATGCGCCAACGCGTCATGATCGCCATCGCACTGTCCTGTGACCCCAAACTGTTAATTGCTGATGAGCCAACGACCGCTCTTGACGTAACCATCCAAGCCCAGATTCTCGATCTCATCAAGATTCTCAGAAAGGAGCTTGGCATGGCCATCATCTGGGTTACCCATGACCTCGGCGTGGTTGCTAACCTCGCGGACCGTGTAATGGTGATGTATAGCGGTTTTATTGTCGAGCGAGCCGACGTTGAAAAACTTTATAGCACGCCGAAACACCCTTACACCCACGCTCTGCTTCGAACTTTGCCGGAAATGGAAGGAGAGCGGGCTCAGCGTCTGGAATCGATCGAGGGCCAGCCGCCCGACCAATTACTACAACCGGACTCCTGCCCGTTTTCACCGCGCTGCGTCTATTCGTTCGAGCGCTGCACCCAAGAGAATCCCTTTTTAGAGTTCGTGTCAGAAGGTCATGAGGTCGCCTGCTGGTGGGACTTAGAAAATGATCGGCCAAGAGAGGTAAGCTGACAAATGCAGTTGGCCAATGAAAAGACACCAGGCATGAGTGATGCCAATTCTTCCAAACCCTTGCTACGCCTGAAAAACGTGAAGCAACATTTTCCGATCACCGCGGGTTTGCTGCGGCGACAGGCCGGCATGATCAAGGCGGTGGATGGCGTCGACTTCGATTTGATGCCACAGGAAAATCTTGGGCTTGTCGGAGAAAGCGGTTGTGGAAAAACAACGTTAGGCCGCACCATATTACACCTCTATCGTCCCACCGAAGGCCAGATCCTTTTTAAGGATGTGAATCTAACGCAACTTAAACCTTCTGCATTGCGCGCATTGCGCCCAAAGATGCAGATGATATTCCAGGATCCGCAGGACAGCCTTAACCCCCGCATGACGGTCGGCAGCATCATTGCCGAACCGCTGGATGAACACAGCACCCTTAAGGGTAAGGACCGCAGCAACCGAGTCGAAGAGTTGCTGGATGCGGTCGGGTTAAACCCCAGATACACCAACCGCTACCCACACGAGTTCTCGGGCGGTCAGCGCCAGCGAATTGGGATCGCACGCGCCCTGGGACTCAATCCTGAATTCATTATTTGCGATGAACCGATTGCGGCGCTCGATGTGTCAATTCAGGCCCAAGTAGTCAACTTGCTGGAGGACCTGCAGGAAAAACTGGGGCTCACATACCTTTTCATCAGTCATGATCTGGGAATGATTCGCCACATCTCCAAACGGGTTGCGGTGATGTACTTGGGAAAGATTGTCGAACTCGGGCCCGCACACGAACTTTACAGCCGATCGCGACATCCCTACACCAAGGCTTTGCTCTCTGCGGTGCCGCTGCACAACCCAGGACGCGAAGCAAAACGAGAACGTATTATTCTCACAGGTGATGTCCCAAGCCCGGCCAATCCGCCCTCGGGCTGTCCCTTCCGGACGCGTTGCCCGATAGCAGAAACGCGCTGCGCTAACTCGATGCCTCAGCCCAAGAAACTGAGTTTGGGTCACTGGGTCGCCTGCCATCTGGTGGACTAGCGAATCTGCGGTAAACTGTCGCTACAACCGGGCTGCGATGAACCTTGGGTGATCAACCAAACTTGGCCACCCAAGCTGTCGCTGCTTTGTTGGTTATTAATAGACCGGCTAACCTTCGGGTTAACCATAAACTCAATATTGAGGGAGGAAAAAATGAGGAGAACACTTCTTCTTAGTATCGCACTTACTTCCGCGGTTGCACTGGCGGGTACTGCCTGGGCTGCAGAACGAGGGCGAGACGGTGAGCTGAGGTTGCTCTATTGGCAAGCGCCGTCGACCATGATGCCGTACCTCTCGGGCGGAACCAAGGAGCTGGAAGCTTCGTCTGTCGTGATTGAGCCACTGGCTCGTTATGACAACGATGGGAAAATGCATCCCTGGCTTGCCGAAGAGATTCCAACGGTTGCGAACGGTGGTGTGTCAGAAGATCTGAAGTCGATCACCTGGAAAATCAAACCTGGAATCAAATGGTCTGATGGATCGGAATTGACCTCGGCAGACGCGGTATTTACGTATGAATACTGCTCCCATCCGGATACTGGCTGTACGTCATCGAACTACTTCAATGACATTGTGTCGGTGGACGCGCTGGATCCGCACACCATCCAGATCAATTTCACTGTGGCCAAACCGTTTCCTTATGCTCCGTTCGTTGGCTACAACGCCCCGATCATGCAAAAGGCGCAGTTTGACGGTTGCATTGGTGCCAAAGCGCAAGAATGCACCGAGCAAAATTTCTACCCCATTGGTACCGGACCCTTCAAGGTCGTCGACTTCAAGCCGAACGATGTGATCGTGTTCGAAGCCAATGAGCTTTATCGTGAAGAAGGGCAACCTGCTTTCTCAAAGCTCCTGTTTAAGGGTGGTGGTGATGCAACGTCGGCGGCCCGATCGGTACTCGAGACAAGCGAGATGCATTACGCATGGAATCTCCAGGTCGAACCGGAAATTCTGACCAAAATGGCAGAAGCCGGGAAAGGCACGATCATCGCAGGATTTGGTACATCGGTAGAGCGGCTGATGGTGAATTTCACCAATCCGGATCCGGATCTGGGTGACGATCGCGCTGAATATCTCGGCGGCAACAACAATCGGAACCCGCATCCTTTCCTTTCAGATTATGCGGTACGCCGGGCTTTGTCATTAGCTATCGATCGTCAGATCCTTGTAGATGCAGGTTATGGCAGCGCGGGAAAAGTCGGCTGTAACGTCCTTCCGGCGCCCGCTATTTACGCCTCCAATGCGAATGATGAGTGTAAGACCCAGAATGTCGATGAAGCCAATCGCATCCTGGACGAAGCCGGCTGGGTCCGCGGTTCGGATGGCGTTCGCGAGAAAAACGGGGTCAGACTTTCCATTCTCTACCAGACCTCGACCAACTCGGTCCGCCAAGGCACTCAGGCTTTCATCAAAGAGATGTGGAAGGCTATTGGTGTCGAGACAGAACTTCGAAACTTAAGTGCATCGGTATTTTTTGGCGGTGATCCAGGAAGTCCCGACACCTATCAGAAGTTCTATGCCGACATCGAGATGTACACCAATAATTTCAGCGGTACGGATCCTGAAACCTACATGGCCAATTGGACGTGTAAGCAGGTCTCACGACGAGCAAACACCTGGGGTGGCGGCAACATGCCACGTTGGTGCAACCCGGATTACGATGCGCTCTCCGCTGAGATGTCCACAACCGCTGACCTTGATGATCGCATTCGCCTAGCCAAAGCGATGAACGATATGTTGATGCAAGATTACGCCATGATCCCGCTTGTCCACCGCGGCGGCGTTTCTGCTTTTTCCAACGTAATAGAGGGCCCCCGAGGAAACGAATGGGATTCCGAACTTTGGAACATCGCAGAATGGCATCTTAGGTAAGCGGACTTTTTGTACCATGCTTTGTGCGGTTTGCGGGCTCACGCCCGCAAACCGCCTTTTCTTAACTAATCACAGGGCGTTGCGGATTTGATTCAGTACATTATTCGACGCCTTCTCGCTGCGATCCCAACGCTGTTGGTCATCAGCTTCGTCATTTTCGCTATCCTTGATCTGGCACCGAGCGATCCTACCGGCAATCTGCCCATGACGGTGCCGTCGGAAGTTCGAGAAAAAATTCGTACATCGCTTGGATTGGACCAGCCGATGCACATCCGATATTACAAGTGGTTGGTGCAATTTGCTGTTAATGAGCCATTGAATATCCTGCAGCACAGTTTTGGTATCACGATTGGTGACGCAGAGAATCGGACTCGTATTCTGTCGTGGGCAACACGCAGTCCCGTTATTGACCTAATTGTTGAACGCACACCGCAAACACTTTGGGTTGTCGGGCTCTCTTTTCTTTTTGGCATTTTGATTGCCATTCCGATTGGCATCGTGCAGGCGTATCGGCAATATTCCCTATTTGATCAAATCGGCACCTTTGTGGCCATGCTCGGCTTTTCCGTGCCGACCTTTTTCACCGGTGTCGTTGCCATCATCATCTTCAGCGTTCAATTGAAATGGTTTCCTATGATCTATGACACCACTTTGGAAATCACCAGTTGGAACAATTTTGTGTTGCAAGTAAAACAAATGATCATGCCGGTCACAGTACTGGCGTTTTATCAGGCTTCGCAGCTCAGCCGATTTATGCGTGCGGCGATTCTTGACAACCTCAACCTCGACTATGTTCGGACTGCGCGCTCCAAAGGCCGCAGCGAGAACGCTGTATTAATGATTCACGTGCTCCGAAACAGTCTGATTCCGATCGTGACATTAATCGCCCTGGGCATCCCGACTATTTTTGGCGGCGCCATCATCACAGAGCAGATTTTCCGGGTGAACGGACTAGGCCAGTTGCTGATCATCGCAATCGAAGGGGCGGATATTCCAACGGTCCAGACGCTGACGTTCCTTTTTGCCATTTTGATAGTACTCTTTAATCTCATCGCGGATGTGTTATATGGCATGCTCGATCCGCGTATTCGCTATGACTAACTCAACGAACCTCATGAGATGAATACGCAAACTACCTCAATAGATCCCGCTGTAGTCGACACTGAACATCGATCCATGTGGACCGATGTTTGGCGCCAGTTTCGAAAACACAAAGG
>JAAZYQ010000299.1 GCA_014239575.1 Gammaproteobacteria bacterium | reverse complement strand
AATAACGGTTTTGACGCAACTTCAAAAATGAAGAAATGGCGGCCATTTTGAAATGTTGAATTTAAAAACTTTAAAATTAACATATCTCCGTAATGAAAAATGATATTGAGATTTGGTTTTCACTATTGTTCCTTATTAAATTCTGTTCATTTAATGTAATTACGGTTTTGACGCAACTTCAAAAATGAAGAAATGGCGGCCATTTTAAATTTAAAAACTTTAAATTAACATATCTCCGTAATGAAAATTGATATTGAGATTTGGTTTTCACCAATTTGTTCATTATGTGATTCTGCTCATATAATGTAAATCATTTTTGGATGTAAACTCAAAAATATTTTAGGCATGGTTGGCATTTTGAATTTTAAATTTTAAAAAATGAGAAAATGAGGAAATGCGAAAAAAAACTTTGAAGACAGATCAAGGTGAGCGTCAAGATCATTTCATGATCTCTTGTCTTCACTTCTTTTCTAGATCAGGGTGTAGAAACCATGTGACTAAATAGTATCGTACACGTGAAAATTCAATAAAAACACGGTCCCGCTTCAGGCAAGTAATTTTGCTATATTTCTCGTTGTATGGCCCGATTGTTTAGACAATTGTTGCACCGTACCCCTGGAAATGAAACAAACTAAGTAAATCAACATCTCAGTCG
>JAAZYQ010000298.1:333-657 GCA_014239575.1 Gammaproteobacteria bacterium | reverse complement strand
AAAGCGACATGACACGCACTCTGTTAGGGCTTGCTCCCTGACCAAAGTGGCAAGTTTCGCAGTTTGACGGAGTCGTTAATTAATGGGCATCAACCCGTTGGATTGGGTCACCATCCGTCACAACCGCATGGGGTCAATGAATAATCCCGACGCTATTTGACCTACACCGCCCCTTGTGATCCACCTGGATCGAATCACGTCAAACCAAATCCAGTACTTTAGACGGCAACTTTTTGCCAGCTGCGTGATTTGCTTTGACGATTCAACAACTTATCAGCCAGTTCGGGTCCTTCCGGGCTCACCATTTCTCATCCACTAGTTCAA
>JAAZYQ010000298.1:0-323 GCA_014239575.1 Gammaproteobacteria bacterium | reverse complement strand
GCCTCTTTGTGTCTGCTCGTTGCTGTCCGAGGTAGAGTCAAAGTAGGGTCGGCCTTCAATTGAAGACGCGGCATCAACTCAGTTCTCCGGTGCAAGATGGGCAAACTGCTCGGTCATCTTGATCGTGCTATGGCCCAGAAGGTCTCTGACCTCAAGTAAAAGTCTTCCGGCCATCACCAGCCACGATGCAAAGGTGTGATGCAAATATAAGGTGTTACGCCAGTAGCGGCAGCGTCGGCTCCATCGCCTGTCGTTCTCCCCGGCTGCGACGGCTGTGCCAGCCGTCATATCGCACCAGGAGTTCGCCACGGCCTGGAACTTGA
>JAAZYQ010000297.1 GCA_014239575.1 Gammaproteobacteria bacterium | reverse complement strand
ATTCGCCGTGAGCGAGCAAGTCGGGGCGGATCCGATTGGCTGCTGGATCATCTGTCCGTAGGAGATCGGGTTGAGGCCAGTCTTCCCTCGAACAACTTTCCTTTGGACCAGACGGCGGTAATTCTTTGCCATCCTCACCCATCAATTCATAGCGGCTGATATCATGAGAGTACTCATCAACATGACCGACGTGGAGTTCGATACGCTCTGGCACCTCCGGATTCATAATCTTCTGCTCCGGCTTTAACAGCAACCGCTCTACGTTGCGACCATGTATCACATGCGTATCGAGAATCTCATCGATATCCTCGCGGCTTTGATAGTGATACCAGATTCCTTCAGGATAGATCACCATCACCGGACCTAGCTCACACCGGTCAAGGCAGCCGCATTTGTTCACACGGATCCGCTGATTGATCTTGAGTTCCTTGCTCCGCGCTTTCATGTACTCCTGAAGCGCTACCGATCCCCGTGCGCTACACGAGCCCCGGTGGTGCCCCGGCACTCTTTCGTTGATACAACAGAACACATGGATGTCGAAGTAACGATCCGACGATGAGGCAGACTCTTTCATTGATTTATTCGTTTCCCGGTCTCAGTTTGGCCAGTCCCCGGATCAGGAGACTCTCGCATAGGCAGTTAAATGATGGCATTCAC
>JAAZYQ010000296.1 GCA_014239575.1 Gammaproteobacteria bacterium | reverse complement strand
CTATCAACAGACTGCTATCTTAATTGTTTCTTAATAACATAACCGAACGCCCACTATACATCTACGGGTTCACGATTTGGAGGAGGAGGAGATGTGAGCCCGTATTTAGACGGCAGTATAAAACTCATCAGATAGACAAATACCATTTCACCATAAAAAGAAAAGCTGTTTTGACAGGTTAACCGCTAGGAAATACAACGGTTCATACATTCATAGCTTGTTGCGTAAAGAAAAATATCAACAAAACTATAAAACCATAATCCAGAATCCGTATTTATAGAACTTGTTCATTCAAGTGAGGTTTTAGTTGGCGTAGCAACACTACCTAGCAGCAAGAAGACAAAGGCAGAGGTGTCCATTTTTTCCATTACCCCAAAACTGGAAATCTTTCTGTAACTTATCCTGCGCCATGACCAGAGTTATTTTGCTGTATTGGTGGGCAAGGTATCGTACCGTATGAACAAAACACACAACGGTCACCGACTTTAGGCTTCAGTATCTTGCGAGAGGATTTGCACTCGTACAACCACAAGCGAAAATCTGTTGACATCTTCCTCATCGCCCATTGACACACAGGGGATGAGCGATTACTGAATCAATAACAACATCTGAAACCATTCTAGGCTGCCACCCCCCTCCCCATTACGACCGCAATTCAACCTACTTTACATGCG
>JAAZYQ010000295.1:314-681 GCA_014239575.1 Gammaproteobacteria bacterium | reverse complement strand
CTCCTGTTGTTAGATTAATTATCACCACAGGTGTCTAACCTGGATGAGTTATGTTACACATCTATTATGCTGATTGGTATCGAAACTCTGATTTGCTAGACGATAGACGGCTTCCCGGGCTGTATTACCAAATAAATGTTTTTGATCTGTCTCTAGAAATTCCTTCGACCAGCGGTAATAGGCATTGCTGATTAATGAAAAATCCCTACCTCACCAAACTCCGTTACATCGACAGCCTGCGCTGTAAGAAAAAGCTCTGGCCTCGTTGGTATGAGCGTCTGCCGCGGATGGCAGCACATCTGGTGGATTTTTTTGCCGTACTGGGCCTTGATAGTGCACTCGAGATGTATGCCGCCAAGAACCTTTA
>JAAZYQ010000295.1:0-304 GCA_014239575.1 Gammaproteobacteria bacterium | reverse complement strand
CTTCGAGAAAAAGCTCTGGCTGGGCGTAACCGACCTGTGGGTGCACACCCTGATCACACGGCAGGTTTTGGGCCAGACCGATGCCATCCAACGCCCAGGCGCAAAAACCGAGCTCGGGCCCAACATGGGCTTGGGTGTTGCGAACTACCCCAACGTCATCGGAAAGGTATTTGCATGAATCTGGGCACCTGGCTCGAGCGCACGGCACGGCATGATCCAGATCGGCCTGCCTTATTTCTGGGCCAAAATCTGCCGTGTGATCAGGGTGTGCACCCACAGGTCGGTTACGCCTAGACAGAGCTTT
>JAAZYQ010000294.1 GCA_014239575.1 Gammaproteobacteria bacterium | reverse complement strand
CGTCGACACCAATTTCTGCATCTCGCAATGCATCTCATGGCGCTTCGCTGCATCGGTCTCTGCCAGAGAATCCTTCAGCAGTGCGCCCATACGATCGCTATTCCAGTAGGTATCATTCCAGTTGCCATTCGGTCCAAACTGAATCCCCATCATCGCGTTGGCCGTCGGGCGCATGTTCCACGTCACCACGTTCAGTGGCTCTTTCATCCATACCGCGCCCCAATATCCATCGGTCGGCACCCTCTTAAGTTTGAGATTAAAGCCGATCTTCTTGAGGTTAGCCTGCATAAGCAGGCACGCATCTTCGATAAAGCCAATGACCGGCGCAACGTACAGTTCAGCTTCTGAATAGCCGGACTTGTTGAGGTGGTATTTAGCTTTATCAGGATCGTAGGGGATCTGCGGCAGTTCATGGCAGTGTTCTCCGCCATAAGCGACGTTGATCGGGTGGTCATTACCCACCGTGCCATGCCCCTTGAGGAACTTACGGACGATCCGCTCGCGATCCTGGATGTAGCGAAGACCCTGGACCAGGTCGTCGTTGTCACCGGGTGCCGTATTCTTCAGGCAGCAGATACCGCCATAAAGACCAGCAGGGGTAGAGAGTACACTGAGGCCGTCCCCTTCAATCTTTTTGATATGTTTCGCACTTATGGCAGTGATCATATCGACACTTCCGGACA
>JAAZYQ010000293.1 GCA_014239575.1 Gammaproteobacteria bacterium | reverse complement strand
TTCGGTCGGATTGGCCGCAATGTATTCCGTGCGATGTTCGAATCGGGCCAGCAGGGTCGCTTCGAGGTCGTTGCCGTCAATGATCTGGGTGACGCAGCAACGAATGCGCATCTATTGCAGTATGACACCGCTCATGGCCGTTTCGGGGAAGACGTCAGTGTCGATGATGATTGTTTCGTGGTCGGCGGTAAGCGAGTCAAGGTCTTGGCCGAGCGCGATCCCGCCAAACTTCCCTGGGGAGACCTCGGTGTCGACGTGGTTATGGAATGCACCGGTTTTTTTACCAGCAAAGAAAAGGCCAGCGCGCATCTGGCAGGCGGAGCCAAGAAAGTGATCATCTCGGCACCGGGTGGCAAAGACGTGGACGCAACGATTGTCTATGGCGTCAACCATGATGTACTTAAGGCCAGTGACACGGTGATCTCAAATGCTTCGTGCACCACCAATTGTCTGGCACCGCTGGTCAAGCCGCTGCACGATGCCATTGGTTTGGTGGGTGGGTTGATGACGACGATCCATGCTTACACTAACGATCAGGTGCTGAGTGACGTTTACCATTCTGATCTGCGCCGGGCACGCTCGGCTACGCAATCGATGATCATGACCAAGACGGGTGCAGCCGCTGCGGTTGGCCTGGTTTTACCCGAGTTGAACGGCAAACTGGACGGCTTTGCCATCCGCGTACCC
>JAAZYQ010000292.1 GCA_014239575.1 Gammaproteobacteria bacterium | reverse complement strand
CATTCAGCAACATGCCGCCGACACAGGCGACGTCTTCTTGCTGCAGTAACGAGACTACCTCAGTGATCCAATCCTGGGTTTCAAACACCGTGTCATCATTCAGAAAAACAAGGATATCGCCCTTTGCGTGACGCGCGCCAAGGTTGCACTTTCGGGCAAAATCAAACCCGTCTTCATCCTGAATAGAAAAACCTTCCAGGCCGTGATATCCGATCATATGATTCGCCTTATCCAGGTCATCTTCATGATTGGTAACGACGATGACTTCTGATTTGATGTTGGCGATGTATGGCCTGCTTGAAGATAACGTCTCACCCATACGCTCCATACAATGAGCCAATAGCTCGATATTTTTCCCGTTAATCATGCGCCTCGTACCCAGTTTGCACGGGATGATAATAGACACTGTGGTCATCGCCGGTGGCAGAATTCGGCAACGATAGACGCCCACTGGTTCGAGTTGGCTGTCGGGCCGACGACGGAACAGTACAGGCTCTACTGCGGCTTCGTGCTGCAGCCTGGCAAAGTGTTCACGCAGGGCTCGCTGACCGTGGTCCACCGTCTGGGTAGACAGCTGCTCCCCTGAGCGTGACTGGGTCTGCTCGAGAATACGCCAGTGATAGGCAACCGTTTCGGCATGTACCGGCTCTACCTGCTCACTCATACGCAGCGCGAGATCATGATCCTG
>JAAZYQ010000291.1 GCA_014239575.1 Gammaproteobacteria bacterium | reverse complement strand
CCGCTCGAGTGGCGCGGAAATGTGCTCGTGGCTGTTTGACCGTGTGTCTTTTGAAAGTGGCCTGGATAACGAAGATCGGGAACGCTATGAGGTGGCGAACTTCTATGCTGGTCACTATTGCCGCCAGTTGAATCGACGCTACCTGACGGCCCAAGATGGTGTTGGACTAACCCGCGAACTGCGCCGTTTTTATCGTCAGGGCCAGCACGGCAAAATGGGCATGATTCAGCACGAGATGAACTGATAGGCGGAATCGAGACCTGTCGACCTATCTCCGACGCTCGTTGCTGCAATTTTGATGTGTGCACGCACGGTGCCTGCTCTTTGTCGACAACCCGAAATGAGATGATTTCTAGGCACCCGGATTATTTGTCGGGCAGGGAGTTCGCCTACGAGCAGCAGCTCCGGTGACCCGTTTCGCTACCTTTCTCAAGAGCAGGTGGCGCTCCATCGTGCCGGTGCGGTAGTGAGGGCCACCGTCCCGGCTGTAACGATACTCACCACTTACAAGAAACAAGTTCAATTAAACAATCATTTACCTATAGAATATCGCGTTCTTTAGGAGGTTGGGTTTCGCGCAGGGACAAAGTTGATGCGAGAACACGTGCTGTTAATGGATACCACGCTCCGGGATGGGGAGCAGACTCAGGGGGTCTCGTTCGCACCGGATGAGAAGGTCAGCATCGCCCGCGCACTG
>JAAZYQ010000290.1:395-699 GCA_014239575.1 Gammaproteobacteria bacterium | reverse complement strand
AGACTGGCTTCGGCGCAGTTGGCCATTGGCAGCATCACGGGCCGTCCAAGCTCATGGGCTGCCAGTATCGCCGGCAGAACACCGGGAATTGGCCTCAGTTCTCCACCCAGACCCAACTCACCCAGATACTCCCCGGAAAAATCAGATTGCGGCGATCTCAGCTGGCCGGATGCCGCGAGGATGCCGAGCGCAATTGGAAGATCGAACCGCCCCCCCTGCTTCGGAAGATCCGCGGGGGCGAGGTTTACGGTAATCCTGCGTGGAGGAAAATCAAAGCCAGAATTGATCACCGCGCTTCGTACCT
>JAAZYQ010000290.1:0-385 GCA_014239575.1 Gammaproteobacteria bacterium | reverse complement strand
CACCCGTTCGCGACTCTCCCGGACAGCGGCCTCGGGGAGGCCAACGATGGTAAAAGACGGCAGGCCACCCGAAAGGTGGACCTCGACCGCAACCGATGGCGCATCGAGGCCGTTAGGCGCCCGACTATTAAGTCTCGCGAGGGACATGTTGACAGCTCCTTGTCATGGTTTCCCGATCCGTGGGATGAAGAGTTACTAAGGATCGGCGCTACGCTTTAGCGCATCCTCAAGTTCGATGACCCGTTGCTGCAACTCCTCCAGCTGACTACGGGTTCTCGCCAAAACCTTTTCCTGAATGTCTAGTTCTTCCCGGGTGACGAGATCCATCTTCTCAAGAGACGACTGGACCATTGCCCGGACGTTTTTCTTGACGTCTTCCGCGAGA
>JAAZYQ010000028.1 GCA_014239575.1 Gammaproteobacteria bacterium | reverse complement strand
GCGGGCGCGCAATTTCGACTATGTGCGCGCCGCGCGCGCGCTGGGAATGGGCAACCGGCTGATCATGTTCCGCCATGTGCTGCCCAACGCCATGGTTGCCACTATTACTTTTGTGCCCTTTACCCTGGCCGGCTCCGTGACGGTGCTCACCTCGCTCGATTTTCTCGGCATCGGCCTGCCGCCAGGCTCGGCCTCACTGGGTGAACTGCTGGCACAGGGTAAGGCTAACCTGCAGGCGCCCTGGCTGGGACTCACCGGGTTTTTTGTGATCGGCGCCATGCTGAGCCTGCTGATCTTTGTCGGTGAAGCGGTACGCGATGCCTTTGACCCCCGCAAGATGGTGGACTCATGACGAGAGAAAACACCCGCTCGAGCGCACCGTTGCTTACGATCGACCAGTTGTCGGTACGCTTTTCCATGCCCAGCGGGGTAATCGACGCGGTACGTGATGTCTCTTTGCAGGTGAGTCGTGGCGAAAGTGTGGCACTCGTGGGCGAATCCGGCTCGGGCAAATCGGTCACGGCGCTGTCCGTACTGGGGCTGCTGCCCTACCCCCGCGCCAGCCACCCACGCGGCAGTATTCGCTTTCGCGGTGACGAGCTGCTCGGTGCAGATGCCCAGACACTGCATCGCGTCCGCGGTGATCGGATTGGCATGATCTTCCAGGAGCCCATGCTCTCATTGAATCCGCTACATCGGGTGGAAAAGCAGATATGCGAAACACTGATACTGCACAAAGGAATGAGTAATGATCTGGCCCGACAACGCGCCCTTGAACTGCTGGAGCTGGTCCGCATCCGCGACCCCAAACGCCAACTCAAAGCCTGGCCCCACCAGTTATCCGGCGGCCAGCGACAACGGGTCATGATTGCGATGGCGCTGGCCAACGAGCCTGACCTGTTGATTGCCGACGAACCCACGACCGCGGTTGATGTCACCACTCAGGCTCAGATACTGGCGCTGCTGAGTGACCTGCGCCGCAACCTGGGTATGGCGGTATTGCTGATCACCCATGACCTGGGCGTGGTCAAGAAAGTCTGCGAGCGGGTTTACGTAATGCAAAGTGGCTGCATTGTTGAACACGGTGCCTGTCGGGAGATTTTCGAGCAGCCGGCACATGCCTATACCCGTGAGCTGATCAGCGCCGAACCGCAAGGCAAGCCACCACACCGGAGTAAGGCCGGCGAGACGGTTATGCAGGCAAAACAGTTGCGGGTCTGGTTTCCGGTGCGGCGTGGCGTACTGCGCCGCACGGTCGATCATGTCCGGGCAGTGGACGACATCAGCCTGTCGCTATACCGCGGCCGCACCCTCGGCGTAGTCGGCGAGAGCGGCTCGGGTAAGACCACGCTGGCGTTAGCGCTGCTGCGACTGATACACAGCCGAGGCGAGGTTATCTTTAAGAACCAACGCATCGACAACCTGGCAAGTCGGGATTTGAAGGCGCTGCGACGTGAACTGCAGGTCGTGTTCCAGGATCCTTATGGCAGTCTCAGCCCCCGGCTGACAGTCAATCAGATCATTGCCGAGGGTCTGGTGGCGCATGACATTGGCGATGAAAACAGCCGTGAAGCCCAGGTGATCCACGCCCTGCATGAAGTCGGTCTTGATCCTGACACGCAGCACCGTTACCCACACGAATTTTCAGGAGGTCAGCGTCAACGGATCGCGCTGGCGCGCGCCATTATCATGAAACCCGCCGTGGTCATGCTGGATGAGCCGACCTCTGCCCTGGATCGGGCAGTGCAGGCACAGATGATTGACCTGCTGGCGCGCCTGCAGGCCGATCACGGGTTGGCCTATCTTTTTATCAGCCACGACCTCAAAGTAGTACGTGCGCTGGCCGATGACATCATCGTCATGCGCGCTGGCAAGGTCGTTGAACAAGGAAGTGCTGACGGCGTGTTTCACCGGCCGGTGGACGACTATACCCGCGCATTGATTGCGGCAGCGATGGACCTTGAGGTCTGGAATGAAACCGCAGTCGCACAATAGGCCATTGGCAGCCAGGATACGGGAATCGGTTCGATCATTGCGCTAAGCCTTTTGCCGCATGCCAGCCATCGATAATCGCTCGAAGGCGCGCCAGCCCATCAGTCAGCGCGGCTGGGCCGGGCTGGAGAATCTCGGCAGATTTAATCTCGAACAGCGCGCCGCAACGCACAGCCGGAACACTTTCCCAACCCATACGGGCGGCCACTTTCTCTGGGCGAAACTTTTTACCGCACCACGAGCCAATGATGATGTCTGGCTGACGGCGCACCACCTCCAACGGATCAGCAATGATGCGGCCCTTACCCTCGGGGCATTTTGCAAGTTCGGGGAAGATATCCTCACCGCCGGCAAATCCGATCAACTCGGAAACCCAGCGGATCGCTGAAATCTGGGGTTCATCCCACTCCTCAAAATACACCCGCGGTCGCGGCATGCGAATTTGCGAACGTGCCTGATTCAGGTGTCGCTCACAATCGCCAGCCAGTGTTTCGGCACGGTCAGGAGCGCCCACCATTGCCCCCAGGGTACGTATCATGCCGAGAATGCCGTCGACCGAACGGTGGTTGAATACCATCACCGTCACCCCCGCCCTTATCAGGTCAGCAGCGATATCCGCCTGCAGGTCCGAAAACCCCAGAACCAGATCTGGCGAGAGTGCCAGAATCTTTTCTATCTTGGCGCTGGTAAAAGCGCTAACCCGGGGTTTTTCCTGGCGCGCCTGGGGCGGGCGTACGGTAAACCCTGAAATGCCTACGATGCGCTTTGCCTCACCGATGAGATAGAGCGTTTCAGTGGTTTCCTCGGTCAGACAAACAATGCGCTCTGGCAGCAAGGCGTTCATAGGGTGCGATCATAGCCGGGAAGTGAAACTCGAATCAGAGGCTTGTCTTCCCAGACATTTCAGGTTCGCCTTGGCGTCTCAAATCAGTTAAGGTGTGGGCGATAAGAGCCATCGGGAACGTGCCATGACCGAGCCACCCAGCGGTAGCGTCAGTGTTACAGCCTTGCGCCAGGTGCGAATACTGTCTTCACTTAACGACGACCAGCTTACGCATCTGGCCGACCAGTGCACGTGGTCGCGCTACGACGGCGCCACTGAAGTGTTAATCCAAAACACACCTTGCGATCAGGTTTACTTTGTTTGCGCTGGGCGGGTCAGCGCCAAAACATTCTCCGGTGCGGGCAAGGAAATCACTTTTGCTGACCTTACCAATGGAGATGTCTTCGGCGAGTTGTCTGCTCTGGACGGCCAGCCCCGTTCCAGTTTCGTGGTCACTGTTGAAGAGAGTCTGCTCGCCTCACTGAGTGCGCAAGCGTTCAATGCTTTCCTCGATAAGCATCCGCAGATGATGCGCTCACTGATGATTGAACTGGCTTTACGGCTCCGACAAGCTGATGAGAAAGTATTTGAATTCAGCACGCTAAGCTCGGGCAACCGCATCCATGCTGAACTGCTGCGTCTGGCCAGAGCTCATAGTGATGGTGGCAACAGTGCGCAGATTACGCCGGCACCGACCCACGCCGATATTGCCAGCCGTACCAACACAACCCGTGAAAGCGTAACCCGTGCGCTAAACCGGTTGAAAAAAGATGGTCTGATCGATACAAACCGCCAGTGCCTCACCGTGCACAACATCAACACTCTCACCATACTTGCCCAAGCAGCTGCCGAAGACTGAAACCGCCAGTTGCGAACGGCTGGGTGAAATCGGCATCCAGGTCAGGTGCTAAAATCCTGGGTCAGTGTTTGTGCTCGCAAAAGCGGCAACCGATTGCCAAACCACTAAACAAACGACCGCTTTGTTGCGCCGTATCCGATATTTTGTACATCGGCTTGCGTGTGCCGGTGCGATCTCTGGGCAGGATTAAAGCTGCATCTTATGAGTACTCCCTTTTCACGTCGCGAATTTCTTGGAACTCTTGCGCTGGTCGGTGCAGGCGTTGGCGCCAATGCGCTGGCTATGCGTGGTATGCGCATACCACTGGCGCTGGAGCCTCGCCACGCTAGCCATAGTGCAGGCCACCCGGATAGGGGTTTCGCTGTCCATGCCGACGATGCCTTCCCTTTGGCTATTCATGAAGATGCTTTGGCCTGGCGTGCATTTGCCCCAGAACCGGTGCTGCGTATTAAAGGCGATTTCAAAGTAACGCTGGATAATGTTCACCCACTGGCGGCACTGGAGGTCTCGGGTAGCGGCATTATCAGCGAAGAAAAGGTGGCAGGCCTGATGCGGACAGTCACCGGCAATAGTGCCAAGGAGGCTTTGACCTTGCACTGGCGCGTGCCGTTCGCTCAAAGCTACCGCTTTGCCGCGATCGGCGACACCGGTGGCGATCGCGAACTTGCCTGGGCTTTGCAACGAGCACAGCAGCTGGGCGCACAGTTTCTGCTTCACCTGGGCGACCTTTATTACCAGCCAAATGATCACCTGAATGTTGCCCGCACGCTGTCCCGTGCGCCACTACCCACCTACGCGGCGATCGGCAACCATGATCTGCCACATAGCTTCGATGGTAAATTGAGTCATTGGTTTGAAACCAGTGTTGGCCCGCGAAATGCCAGTTTCAGCCTGGGAGGGGTCCAGTTTATTAATCTCGATACGGCCGCAGACACCATTCCCTGGTCAGGTGGCGCCCGCGGCGCCCTGCTGCGCCAGATTCCGCCGCTGGACCAGAATCCGGGGATCCGGGACATCGTGGTCTTTACCCACCGACCCATCACCGACCTTCGCCAACCCAAAGACCAGCCGACAGATCACAGTATCAAGAACTGGGGTGAAGACGCGTGGCTACACCGTGAACTCTTAGGCCGCGGGGTCGGCGCCCTAATCAACGGCCATATCCATAGGTCACTGGAAGGAGACGACCGCGGTCTACGCACCTTCATCGCCGGGGAAGGTCTGGCTCATCTTGATGTGATATTAAATAGCGGTGCCCTCAACTGGTACGATTCGATGGACAACCGCCTCGCGCAGATACTCATAGGCGAAGTCGCTCCCGGTGAGCCGGTTGATTACCATTGGGATACTCTGGACATGCCGCTACAGGCTCATTGCAGTCAGCGCCTGAGAGAAGATATGACAAAGTTCCCAGGCCATTTCGACGAACTGCTCAAGCACCTGAAAACCATCTGTGACAATAACTCCTGACAAGGATGGCCAGGCTGTCGGCTGCTGACGGCACAAAAGACTCATGGGTTATCACCAGCGCCAGCAGCACCTGGCCCAGGCACTACGCAATCAAGCTGGCCGGGGCGTACGCCTTAATAAACAGACCTCCAATCTTTTTCGTAACCGCAGCACACAGGACCAACTGTTGGATGTCCGCGAATTCAACCACGTCCTTGCAATCGACCCCGATACCCGCATCATTGAAACCGAAGGCATGGTGACCTACGAGGCGCTGGTCGATGCCAGTCTGCGCCAGGGCCTGATGCCCGCGGTGGTACCCCAACTCAAATCCATCACCATTGGCGGTGCGGTCGGCGGGATAGGCATTGAATCCTCGTCGTTTCGCTACGGCCTGCCGCATGAAACGGTGCTGGAAATGGATGTATTGCTTGGCAGCGGCAAGGTCATCTGTTGTACCCCCAACAACGAGCACCGCGACCTGTTTTTTGGCCTTGCGAACTCCTACGGGACGCTGGGGTACATTCTGCGCCTGAAGATCCAGGCTATACCTGTCAAGCCTTACGTGCGGCTGACCCATGTACGCTGCACTGACTCACCGGAATTTTTCGACCGCATTAACAAGGCCTGTCAGGAGCCATTCGATTTTGTCGACGGCGTGGTCTTCGCGCCCGGGGAGCACTACCTCGTGCTGGGTGAGTTTACCGATGACGCACCCTACACCAGTGATTACAGCTACCTGCAGATTTTCTATCGCTCTATTCGGGCGCGTAGTGAAGACTACCTCAGCGTGCGCGATTACCTGTGGCGCTGGGACACCGACTGGTTCTGGTGCTCGAAAAACCTCTATGCGC
This sequence comes from Gammaproteobacteria bacterium, assembly GCA_014239575.1. Classification (GTDB taxonomy): domain Bacteria; phylum Pseudomonadota; class Gammaproteobacteria; order Arenicellales; family UBA868; genus UBA868. Next base: position 15,781 of record JAAZYQ010000028.1, on the reverse strand, counting down.
AGAACCGCGTGATCCGCCGACTGCTCGGGCGTAAACGGTTGAACTCGATCACCTACCAGAGAGTCATGCGCTGGAACAGCCGGGTTGGCCTGACCCGCCGCCTTGGAACACTGGCCCGCCGACATCACGAGACGGTCATACAGGATGTAGACATCCCACTGGAAAACGCGCCAGCGTTTTTGTCGTTTTTTCAGCGTGAGATCGGAATACACCCCATCTGGATCTGCCCGGCACGCCACGATGGCAGGCATAGCCACTACCCGCTCTTTCCGATGCGTGACGATACGCTGTATATTAATTTTGGCTTCTGGGACACGGTGCGCACCGATCCAATGCATCCACAGGGTCACTTCAACCGCATGATCGAAGAAAAAGTAACTGACCTGGGCGGCATCAAATCGCTTTATTCCGAGAGCTTCTACCCCCAGACGGAATTCTGGGAGCTCTACGGTGGCCATAACTACCGTCTACTCAAGGATCGCTACGACCCAGATCACGCGCTCAAGGACCTCTACCAGAAATGTGTGCTGCGCCAGTAACCAGGGCGCACTTGAAAAAGGGTCCGACAGCAACCACCTGTAACAACGCCTTCTCGTTGTCTCACCCGCGCGCTACCCTTGAATTACGCCCTTAGGACTCACCAGCTCACCAAAACCTACGCTAACGGTGTGACCGCTCTCAAAGGAGTGGATCTTGCCGTCGCGCAGGGTGACTTTTATGCATTGCTGGGCCCCAACGGGGCCGGCAAGTCGACCGTCATTGGCATTCTTTGCTCGCTGGTGAACAAGACCGCGGGCAATGTGGAAATCTTTGGGGTCGATATAGACCGTGATTTTGCCCGGGCCAAATCCTATCTCGGCGTGGTACCGCAGGAATTCAATTTCAATATCTTCGAGACGCCACTGCAGATCGTGCGCAACCAGGCCGGTTATTACGGTATCGAACGAAAACGAGCGCTGGCGCAGGCCGAGAAATACCTTGATCTGCTGGGCCTTACTGACAAGCGCAACGAGCGTGCCGGCCTGCTTTCAGGTGGTATGAAGCGTCGGCTTATGATTGCACGGGCGCTGGTCCACGAACCACGCCTGTTAATTCTTGACGAGCCTACCGCCGGCGTCGACATCGAGATCCGTCGCTCGATGTGGGATTTTCTGCGGCAGATAAACAGCGCTGGTACCACGATCATCCTCACCACCCATTATCTTGAAGAAGCCGAAAGTCTGTGCCGCAACATCGGCATCATCAACCAGGGTGCCCTGGTTGAAAACACGTCTATGCGCGCCCTGTTGCGACAATTGAATGTAGAAACCTTTGTGCTCGATCTTGAACAACCACTCACGGAGGTGCCGGCCTCGCTGGCGCACAACACGCACCTGGTGGACCCCACTACGCTGGAGATCGCTGTCGATCGAGATGACAATCTGAATCAGGTTTACGCCATGCTCTCAGCAGCTGATATCAAGGTACGCAGCATGCGCAACAAAGCCAATCGACTGGAACAGTTGTTCATCAACCTCGTCGGCCAGGCACCGGGAAGCAGTCAATGAATCCTCTGCAGCAACTGATTGCCTTTGTCACTATCGTAACCAAGGAGATCACCCGCTTTTTGCGCATCTGGCAACAGACGCTGGTGCCACCAGCGATCTCGACCTTGCTGTACTTCGTGATATTCGGCAGTCTGATCGGCCAACGTATCGGTCAAATGGACGGCTTTGACTACATGGATTTTCTGGTGCCAGGCCTGATTCTGATGTCCGTGATCAACGCCAGCTACCAGAATGTGGTGGGCTCTTTCTTCGGCGCAAAGTGGGGCAAGTCGATAGAGGAGCTGCTGGTCTCACCCACGCCCATCGTCATTATCCTGCTGGCCTACATCACCGGCGGGGTTGCCCGCGGTGCTCTGGTCGGCCTGATTGTGACCGGTGTTTCACTCTTTTTTTCCGACCTGCAAGTCCACAGCCTCCCAGTACTGTTCAGCATCGTGATGCTGACCGCAATCCTGTTCTCGCTGTGTGGTCTTATGAACGCGATCTTTGCCAAGACGTTCGATGACGTCTCTATCATCCCGACCTTTGTGCTGTTGCCACTGACTTACCTGGGTGGGGTGTTCTACTCGATACATTTGCTCCCGGATTTCTGGCAACAGGTATCGATGGCCAACCCGATTCTCTACATGGTCAACGCCTTTCGATTCGGTTTTTTGGGGATCAGCGATGTAAGCCTGCTCGTCTCTTACGGCATGATTCTCTTTTTTATCGCCTGTTTGTTTATCACCAGTCTGCACCTGCTGGCCCGAAGCCGGGGGCTACGGGCATGACTGCAGATGCATCTGTGGATTCCTGGTAAACCGTGGTCCAAAACGCTCCTACTACAGCAGTTACGATGAAGGCCGCTGACGAAAAACTGATCCTCTATACCCGCAACTGGTGTGGCTACTGCACCATGGTCAAGCAGGCTATTGCACGCCTTGGACTGACTGTGGAAGAACGCAATATCTGGGATGACCCCCAATGGCAGGCCGAACTGATGCAAGCCCGCGGGCGCGCCACGGTGCCGGTGCTGCTTCGACAGTCTGCCGATGGAAAAAGCGAGTGGATGGGTGAGTCGCGCGATATCATTCAATACCTTTCTCACTATCGTGAAACACTAGATTCCTGACGCTCAACCCCTCGCAACTTCCGCGTACACCGGGCACATATGGGCTAGTGCTTCGTTGCCAAAGATCAGATAATTGCCGTCGCTGCGCTGGATCTCATGCTTCTGCGCCATGGCTGGTACCTGTATGTGGGTTCGGGCGGCCTTCGGGCGCGCCTCGGTCGACACCGGCGCACAACCAAACGCAGGCACTGGCAGTTCGACACCCTGCTCGATCATTGCCCAATACGCCAGATCTGGTACCGGTGCGCTGGGCGCGAACTGGAGCATCGCTGGGCACAATGACAACTGTCACACGATGGCGTCATCGTTCCGCTTGCAGGATTTGGTGCTTCTGACTGCCGCTGCCGCAGATCACAAGTCCGCCTATCCCGCTAAATAAGTCACCGTGCCCTAAATAACGTTTGCATCACGCCAGGGTCTGGGTTCGAACTACAACGACGCGCCTTTCATGTGTATTAATATAGACCCTGTTGAGAGAGCCGCGCATGGATGCTTCTGACCAGCACGCCGTAGCGTCGCCTAATGGTTTGCGCCAACAGTAACTTGGCGGCGCAATATCGGATCACAATAACCGAGGAAGACTCACACCATGTCAGACACCATCAAGTTTCTGCTGGACGAAGAAGATATCCCCAAATCCTGGTACAACATCGTCTCTGACCTGCCCGTGCCACCACCACCGGTGCTGCATCCGGGTACCGGCCAACCGGTGGGACCGGACGATCTGGCACCCCTTTTCTCCATGGCCGCGATCATGCAGGAGGTCAGCGGCGAGCGGACCATTGATATTCCCGATCCGGTGCGTGACATCTACCGCCAGTGGCGGCCCAGCCCCCTGTTTCGGGCGCGACGCCTGGAAAAAGCACTGGATACCCCGGCCCGCATCTACTACAAATACGAGGGCGTTAGCCCGGCCGGCAGCCACAAACCTAACACGGCCATCGCCCAGGCCTTTTACTGCAAGGAAGAAGGCGTCAAGCGCATCAGCACCGAGACGGGCGCCGGGCAGTGGGGCTCATCGCTGGCCCTGGCTGGGGCTTTTTTTGGCCTTGAGATCGAAGTGTTCATGGTGCGGGTGAGTTATGACCAAAAGCCCTACCGCCGCGCCTTTATGGAAACCTTCGGCGCGACCTGCCACGCCAGTCCGAGCAACCTGACCGAGTCGGGCAAGAAGATCCTGGCCGAAAACCCCGACAGCAGCGGCAGCCTGGGCATCGCCATCAGCGAGGCCGTGGAAATGGCGGCCCAACGCGACGACACCAAGTATGCCCTGGGCAGTGTGCTCAATCATGTACTGCTACACCAGACCGTGGTTGGACAAGAAGCCATGCGCCAGATGGAATTGGCCGACGACTACCCGGACATCGTGGTCGGCTGTACCGGCGGTGGCAGCAACTTTGCCGGCTTGAGCTTCCCCTTCATCGGCGCCAAATTGCGTGGCGAGCAGGACATACGGGTCATTGCGGTAGAACCGGCTAACTGCCCCTCGCTGACCAAGGGCAAGTACGCCTATGACTTCGGTGACACCGGCAACCTGACCCCGCTGGTGAAAATGCACACCCTCGGTTCCTCATTCGTGCCGCCCGCCTCGCACGCCGGTGGCTTGCGTTACCACGGCATGGCGCCGCTGGTAAGCCAGTTGGTAGACCTGGGTGAAGTCACACCGACATCCTACTCCCAGACCGAATGCTTCGACGCCGGGGTGACCTTTGCTCGAGCCGAGGGCATCGTGCCTGCGCCGGAGGCCAACCACGCGGTCAAGGGCGCCATTACCGAGGCCATGCGCTGCAAGGAAGAAGGTGAATCACGTGCCATATTGTTTAACCTGTGTGGCCACGGCTACTTCGATATGCAAGCCTATACCGACTACAACACCGACAAACTGCAGGATTATGCTTACGATGAAGGCGAAGCGGCCATGGCGCTGGCGGGATTGCCGTCGGTCGCCTGATCTCACTTTAAGCAAGTCATGGACTGCGGCGCAGCAGCGCCGCAGTCTGATTGGCACTTATTTAGCGCCTGAACTAAAATGGCGTCCTCAGGATGCACTATCAATCTGATCTTTGTGCGGTTATTCCACGGGCAGGTAATCGCACCCTTGCCGTTTTGGGCCTTTCAAATAAACGATTGGCCCGCGCCCTTATCACCCATGCTTGGGAGAGGAAATAAATGAGTTACCTTTTAGATGTCATTATGCGCTGGGGTCATATCGTTTTTGGCGTGGCCTGGATTGGCCTGTTGTATTACTTCAACTTTGTTCAAACCGAGTACGTCAAGGAAGCCGACGACGGTGCCAAAGCCGATGTCATGGCAAAACTTGCCCCACGAGCTCTGTGGTGGTTTCGCTGGGCAGCGATGTTCACCTTCCTCACCGGCCTGTTGTTGCTGGGCTATGTCCTGCATACCAAACTCAGCCTGGGTATCACCCTAGGCGCGTTGATGGGCACTCTGATGATGCTCAATGTCTGGCTGATCATCTGGCCTAATCAGAAAATTGTCATAGGTCTGGAATCTGGCGATAAAGCCGCCGCCGGACCCAAGGCAGGACTGGCTTCGCGGACCAACACTTTGCTCTCTTTACCCATGCTGTTTTTCATGGTGGCGTCGGGACACGCCTCACCGATGGCCAACGGTGGCCTGTGGGGTGGAGCCGGTGATATCGCCATGAGCAGCGTTGCTTTGCTGGTCGGCCTGGCCATTATCGCGATCATCGAAGCTAACGCTATCTGGGGCAAAATGAACGGTGCTATGCTGTCGGTCAAAGCCGTCATTACCTCGTCTGTGGTGCTTACGATCATCATGGCAGGGGTAGTTCAATACCTGTAAATAGCGATCACCCGCGATAAAGAGGACGCCTGATTGGCGTCCTCTTTTTTTGTCTGGCCGATTGGGCTGGCAAACCGCATACTGCGCCAAGAATCACTGAGAATGATCGATCGCCATAAATTTCGTGAGGCATCTGCTGATGCGCCATGCAGCACTAACTCGTAAATTGAACTCAGCTGGGTGGAAGCGATAGCGCTCGACCAACATGCCTGACGAGATCGCAGCCCAACCCAAGGTGAGCGTATCTGCAGGGAGGCGATCGTGACTTTGACATGGTCATCGTGCCGATGGTCGATCATCCTTCGCTACCTGCCCCGCAGGCACGAACGTGTGGCGGCAGCCATTGCCAGCGGCGATCTAGAGGTCACCGGCCTCTTGATGCGCCGCTATATTCGAAAAAACAACGCGGTGCTGGCGACACAACTTCCCTGATCCGTATAGGAGAAGCCCGAATGAGCCAGCTACGTATCCCTGCAGCATTTATACGCGGCGGCACCTCAAAGGCCGTCGTCCTCAAGCGCGCAGACTTGCCAACAGACGAGACCGAATGGCCTGCCCTTTTCGCGGCTATTCTTGGTAGTCCAGACCCCAACATGCGGCAACTTAATGGCATGGGCGGTGGCATTTCTTCGCTTAGCAAAATTTGCGTGGTCGGCCCATCGACACGTTCCGAAGCTGATCTCGACTATACCTTTGCACAGGTCGGCGTAGTAAACGATACGGTCGATTTCAGTGGCAATTGTGGCAACATGAGCTCCGCCATAGGTCCCTTCGCTTATGACGAGGGCATGGTCAGTGGGCCACTCAACGGCGAAGCCGTTGTCCGCATACATAACACCAATTCAAAAAAGATCATCGTCGCCCGTTTTCCGGTCGCGGGTGGCCACGCTGTGGTGACTGGCGACTTCGCGATTCCGGGATTGCCCGGAACCGGCGCAAAGGTTGCGCTCGACTTCCTTGACCCCACTAACACCCGTGGCCGTGGCACCCTGCCCACCGGAAGGGCAGTGGATCTGATGACCCTCGAAGACGGTCACGAGGTGCGTGTCACCATGATTGATGCCGCCATTCCGTCCGTCTTCGTCGCGGCGGCTGGTGTTGGGGGCGACACCCGGACTCACCCAGCCAAAATCGATGCCGATGCCATGCTGATGGCCCGGTTGGAAGAAATCCGCCGACGAGCGTCGGTGGCCATGGGATTAGCCCCTGACGCGAAGGCCGCAGCCTTACAGATCGCCACGCCTAAAGTGGCTATGGTAGGCCCCGCGGCTTCTTACGAAGACCTGGCGGGAACTCGACACGCGCTCCAGACCCAGGACCTGCAGATTCGCATGATCTCGGCCGGGCAGGCACATCGCGCCGTGCCAATGACCGGCACTCTGGCGCTCGCCTGCGCAGCGATCATCGAAAACTCTGTAGTCGCAGCTTACATCGCGAAGGGCGCAGACCCATTAAATCTTCGCATCGGCACACCGAGCGGCATCGTCACCGTCGGCGCCACGCATGACCGCACGACCGGCGCGATTGCTGCAGTACGGATCCTTCGCACACAACGGCGCCTCATGGACGGCCATATCTATGTGTCGCTTCCCGTTGCCCCCGTCTTGTGACAACCCAACTAACGAAAAGAGTACCGTCCCATGATGAACCACGAAATCAACCACGCTTTCAAAAACCGTATTCTGAGCGGCGGCCCGGTGCTGATGCCGGGCGCAGCTAATGCACTCGCCGCACGCATAACCGAAGATCTGGGCTTCGAGGCGGTCTACCTTTCCGGTGCCGGCCTGACCAACACTTTCTTCGCGATGCCGGATATGGGATTCGTAGGTCTGAGCGATATCGCACAACACACCGCAACCATTCGCGATGCGACCGAACTGCCCATTGTGGTGGATGCGGATAATGGCTTTGGAAATGCGCTCAACGTCTGCCATACCATCCGCACCCTCGAACGCGCAGGCGCCAGTGCGGTGCAGCTCGAGGATCAGACAACCCCGAAGCGCTGTGGCCATTTCTCAGATCAGGAAGTGGTGCCACTTGAAGAAGCACGTTCACGCATTCGAGCTGCGGTGGACGCTCGGCAGGACGAGAACACGCTGATCATCGCTCGCACCGACGCCCGTGCCACCGATGGCCTTACCGAGGCGCTGGAACGCGCTTCGGCCTTCATTGAGGATGGAGCCGACATCACATTCGTCGAAGCGCCGCTGTCTATCGAAGAGATGTGCAAAATTCCGGTGGCGCTCAGCGGAACGCCACAACTGGTGAATCTCGTCATAGGCGGCAAAACCCCAATCCTGGCCTTAGACGAACTGGGTAAGATGGGATTTTCACTGGTACTTTACGCCAATGTGGCGCTGCAAGCGGCTGTTCACGGAATGCAAATAGCGCTCGGCCAACTCAAAGAAACCGGTAAGATGGACGAGGACGGTCCTCTGGTAAGCTTCCTCGAACGCCAACGCATAGTGCGCAAGGATCATTTCGACAAACTTGAGCGGCGTTACGCGCTCTAAGATTGCAACACGAAGTAAAACGCCTTTTCGGTCGATCCCGATTGGCGGATACGGGGATTCGCGGCATCTGTAAAAACAGTCCAGTGCGGATCTGTTGCGCTACCTGTGGCTGCCAACCATGAATCGTCGGCTGGCAAGCGGCATACTATATAGCCCGGATAGCCAGGTATGATTGATCGCAAAGAAATTCGCGAAGCACTGTTGGCCCGTCGGCAGATACTGACCCAGGAAATAGACCTTAGCCAGGTGGAGATTGTGGAACTGGACCAAACCCGTGTCGGACGCCTGTCGCGCGCCGGGGCCATGCAGGACCACCAGATGTCACTGGAGCTGGCCCGCCGCCGCGAAGCCATGCTCGAAGCCATCGCCCGCACCCTGGTGCGTATCGATGAAGATCCCGACTACGGGTTGTGTGATGACTGCGATGAGGCCATCGCGCCTGCGCGACTGGCGCTGGACCCAACCCAGCTTTGCTGCGTGCGCTGCGCCGGCAAACGCGAGCAGGGATCGCCATGAGATCCCACTAACGGTTCTCAATCGCGCATATACCCCAGAAACCAGGCAAAGCCCGCGAGCAGGCGATACAACTGGCGCAGTCGGGCCAATGATATAACAGCGTCGCCATGCCCAAGGAAGTCAGTCACGCACAGGCGATGTAAGACACCCTTGTCTTGCAGTAAATGGGCGAGACGGCACGACTCCTCCGGTGGAATCACCCGGTCTTGTCGCCCATGCAGCAAAAACACCGGCGGCATATCGAGCGGGAAATCGCCAGGCACCCGGTAACCTGACCAGGAATCATTAAACATCGTGACTACCTGGCGGCAGAAGCCCTGCCGCTCGTGTGGGTCGGTCAGTAATCGGTGCAGTCCCGCCTCAACCGGATCCGATGTATCGAAAAGGACATCCAGGTCGCTCGGGCCGGTATTGTCCAGTGCCGACACCTCAACACAGCGCGACAGTACTTCACGTATCGGGGCCAAACCCGGATCATCATCGCTATAGTAGCTGCGGGCAATGATCAGTCGGCCATAGGGGTCAGCACGATCTGAGTTGATCAGAAAAGACGATACCCGTTCGATATCAAAATAACTGCCGATCAGGCAAAGGGCACGCAGCCGCTGGGCCAGCGCTGCGCTAAGCACTGCACGCAGTACGAAAATGCCAGAAAACGACACAGATAACAAAGACAGCCCCGGTGTCGTTACCATGCTCGAATCAGCCGCCAGTGATTCGAGCAATTGCTGTACCTCGTCTGGCTGGTCAACCGATATCTTCAAGGCGCGGATACTGGGGACATCCGGGATCAGTACCCGCAGACCAGTCGCGCATAGAGCCCAGCCGAGATTCCGGATCCGGGGATCTTCACGACCGCGGATCGCAAGACCGGGCACAAAGATGGCCGTTGCCCGTGGTGCGCTGGCTGGCTGGTAAATATCGACCTCAGTACCGCTATGAGCCACAGTCTGTGGCAAGCGATCGCCGAGATTGCGCCGGAAGGTGGACAGCAGTTTTAACGCTCCCAGCCAATCCAGAGTGGCACGCTTGGTACCGCCGTCAACCCGCATCTGATCTTTTTCCCTGGAGTGCGATGACGCCCGTCAGAGCCGGACCGATCCACGCGCTGTATCGATAAGCGCCCAAAACGCGGCGGTATCCGATTCGACACACTGCAGCGAATCCGCTAGATCCATCTGCTGTAACGCCAGGTTGATCTGGGCTGCATTCGAAGACTCACCGTGCAGGCTACTCAACCGGCAATTCCCCGGTGGCAGCACATCCACTGGGTGTGCCGACCCTCGCCACTGAATCACTTGGGGCAATAATCCGCCAGCAAGACACTGCCCATCGGGGGTAAAGGCAAATTCCCACTTGAGGTGGGCGCGTGACATGGGACGCACTTTGCAAGCGGCATAGGCGTCCAGTTGTTTCAGCGATACGATGGTGGGCGTGCGTACCACCCAGGTCAGCAATCGTGGGCTGACCTCAAGGTCAGCGCGGGTCTGGTCACTGTCAAGCGAAAACCAGCGGGGAAAGGCGGGTGTCTTGCCATCAGGATCAATCGCGATCACTTCAAGATATACCGACCCACCCAGCGACAACACGGCGTTATGGGTGCCCAGCTGTGGATGAACTCCACCCGGTAGCGGCAACTCACCCAGCAGATCGGCAACAAAAGTGCACCCGACATCAAGGGAAGCCGCCCCGACCACCAGGTGGTCAACAGCGCATGGCATTACAACACTCACTGACGTTCTCCTGGCGGTTCGAGATTCCCTAAGCCCAGTGTCCGTTGCACGATCACGCTATCCAGCCAGCGACCAGATTTCCACCCTACGTTCTCCAGAGTGCCAACTTGTCTGAACCCGGCATGTTCATGCGCTCGGATGGAAGCCTCGTTGGCGCTGTCACCAATAATGCCAATCATCTGTCGGGCACCGCAGGCGGTGCAGGCATCAATCAGATCGCCAAAAAGCCGTGCACCAATCCCTTGTCGGCGCAAACCGGCCTCGACATAAATCGAATGCTCCACGGTATAACGATAGGCCGGGCGGGAGCGATACGGCAAAGCATAGGCAAAACCGGCGACCCTGTCGTTGATCTGCGCCACCAGGTAAGGCAATCGGGCATCCTTGACCACTTGCCAACGCTCATTGATCAAAGCCGGAGTCGGCGGGTCGAGTTCAAAAGAGGCGGTACCATGCAACACCTCTTGCGCATAGATTGCGTGCACTGCCTTAAGATCTGCCTGAACCGCCGTTCTGGTGACAATATCCATCCGTTCTTTAGAGTCAAACCAATTCACTTTTTGCAAAAGGCTATTGTCAACTGTCTGGAGCACAAAAAAAAGGCCGGCTTAACGCCGGCCCCACCATTACCCCTCATCCATCCTTGGGGTAATGACCTAAGAGGTTGTCGTTTTTCAGCCCAAAAGCGGGGCAATCACAAGTGAAACGATCGCCATCACATTGATCAGAATATTCATCGAAGGTCCTGAGGTATCCTTAAATGGATCGCCGACGGTATCTCCGACGACGACGGCCTTGTGCACGTCGGAACCCTTACCACCGAGATTACCCTTCTCGACATACTTCTTGGCATTATCCCAGGCCCCACCGGCGTTGGCCATGGTCAGCGCCAGCAACACACAACCAAGCAATGCGCCGCCAAGCATGCCGCCCAGTGCAGCCGGGCCGAGGGTGAAGCCGACCACAACCGGCGCGCCTACAGCCAGCACGCCGGGCGCGACCATACGCTTGAGTGCAGCCGTGGTAGCAATATCCACGCAACGGGCTGTATCCGGCTCCGCAGTGCCTTCCAGGAGGCCGGGAATTTCCTTGAACTGACGTCGAATCTCGCGAATCATTTCAAAGGCCGCATCACCCACAGCGGTCATCGTCAGGCTGCTGACCAGGAATGGGAAGATGCTGCCCAGAAACATACCCGTTAGAACAATGGGGTCATTGATCTGCAGGCTGAAGTCCGGCAGGCGCTGAGCCACAGTCTCGATATAAGCCGAGATGATCGCCAGAGCCGCCAGTGCTGCCGCACCGATGGCAAAACCCTTGCCAATCGCTGCAGTGGTATTGCCCAGTTCATCCAGCGTATCGGTAATCTCGCGGACTTCCTCACCCAAACCTGCCATCTCGGCAATACCGCCGGCGTTGTCGGCAACTGGCCCGTAGGCATCAATCGCCATGGTAATGCCTACGGTAGCCAGCATACCGACCGCGGCAATACCCACTCCGTAAAGACCAGACAATGAACTGGCAATCCAGATGATGGCGCACAGCATCAGTACCGGCACCACCACGGACTGCATACCGATCGAAAGCCCGGCAATCATGACCGTCGCCGGGCCAGTCTCACCGGCGCGTGCGATCTTGCGAACCGGGCTTCCGGCGGTGTAGTACTCAGTCACCAGACCAATGACGATGCCACCGACGGCACCGACCACCACCGACCACCAGATATTAAGGCTGATATCCGACCAATGGATCAGCGCCAGGGCAGCAACAATAAATATGACTGAGGCTCCGATGGTGCCGGTGCGCAGTGCCGTCTCGGGCGCCTTGCTCGAGGCCCCCTTAACCAGGGCGATACCTGCCAGAGAACACAGGATTCCGACCGAGGCCAGCGCCAGGGGCAAGAACATGAGCTTGCTCTGATCGCCACCCGCCAACCTGTCCAACACCTCAGGTCCCAAGGTAGCCGCAATCGCGATAGAGGCAATCATGGCGCCACAATAGGATTCAAAGATATCCGACCCCATCCCGGCCACATCGCCGACGTTATCGCCTACGTTATCAGCGATCACGCCGGGGTTACGCGGATCATCCTCTGGAATACCGGCCTCAATCTTGCCGACCAGGTCCGCACCCACATCGGCACTTTTGGTAAATATACCCCCGCCGACACGCGAAAACAGTGCCACTGTCGAAGCCCCCATGCCAAAACCGTGAATGACATGAGTGGTATGTGGATCACCTCCAAAAGCAAGATAAAGAAGTCCCAATCCCAAAAGGCCCATGGCAGCAACCGTAAGACCCATGATCGAGCCACCGTAAAACGCTACGGTCAATGCGGCCGCCGCGCCGTTTTCGGCGGCTGCGGTTGTGGTGCGCACGTTGGCCTGGGTTGCGGCAAACATGCCGATGTATCCCGCCGAGGCTGAGGCAATAGCACCAATGAAAAATGCGATTGTGGTACGCCAGCCCAAATCGGAGAAAAATATCAATACGCCTACTACGATCGCGAATGCCGCAAGATAGCTGTATTCGCGGCGCATGAAGACCAGTGCGCCTTTGTGGATTTGGTCACCGATCTTGGTCACCTTGCCGGTGCCGGGAGCATAAGAAAGTAAAGTGCGATAAAGAGCAAACGCGGCTATAAGGCCAATGATGCCCAGAATAACTGGAACCAAAGCAACAGAAGACATGGGAAATCCTCAAAGATAGGGGGTTCATTCAGCTTCTCGCCGCCCCAACGGGCCGGCGAAGAGCGCGATATTACCATGTGGATCAAGCCCTTAGTCGTATCTTAAAGTAAACAAAAATAAGCGATCGGTTCTGGACGCCTGCAATCCGCGATCTGGCGGTCGGGGTTAGCCACTGTCATCCATGGCAGACAAAGCGTCTGCCATGATCAGCACTGCGAAGGACTCCCAAGATCGAACCGTGCCGGGCAACACCTGTGGGATCGCACTGCACGGCAAACCGGGCAAACGGGCCCAGCCCCGTCACCGAACTGATGCCCAAGGTCGACGTCAGGGAAAATTGGAAATCGACCAAACACTTCCACGTTGCCAACCAGGCCACAACGCAAGGCCATTTATGGCTCAGCTCTTGCGTCGGCGCGCTCGCGGATGCGCCTGATCATAAACCTTGGCCAGATGCTGAAAATCAAGGTGCGTGTAAACCTGAGTCGTCGAGATATCGGCATGACCCAGCAATTCCTGCACCGCACGCAGATCTGAACTTGATTCCAGCAGGTGGCTGGCGAAGGAGTGACGGAGCATGTGCGGGTGTACGCCGCGCCCCAGCCCTTGGCGAGCGGCCCAGACCTGAACTCGTTTCTGAATCGCACGCGGCCCCAGGCGGGACCCCTGGCGTCCGATAAACACCGCGACTTCCTCTGGCTTTGCCAGGGTCTCTCGGCGCTCCAGCCAGTCAGTCATGGCCTTGATGGCATAGCGTCCGACCGGCGCCACCCGGGTCTTCCCGCCCTTGCCGGTAATCACGATCGTCCCGGTGGTGAAATCAATATCCTTAAGATCCGTACCCGCCAATTCGGACAAGCGCAGGCCTGACGAATAAAACAGCTCGAGCATTGCCCGGTCGCGGTAGTCCAGGTCCGAGCGTGGCTTGATCGCAACGAGTTGTGCCGCTTGTTCGATATTAAGGGTGCTGGGCAGTTTGCGCTGACCGCGCGGGGCCGAGACACCCTCAAAGGGGTTGACCTTGATTCGTTTCTCACGCAGCCAGTAGCGATAACACGACCGCGCAGCCGACAGGCTACGGCTGATAGAGCGGCTGGCCAGCCCCGCATGATGCAAGCGCGCGGGAAACAACCGTGCCTGCGCTGGCGCAAGCTTGAATAGATTACTGACACCACGCTCGGCGGAAAATGCCACAAGCCTTGCAAGATCACGCTCATACGCCGACACGGTGTGAGTGGAAAATCGGCGCTCGTAACGCAGGTAATCAAGAAAAGCGCTGACCAAATTATCTTTGCCAGTCATCGGTCGAACTCAGGAAAGATTAAGGCGGGTGCAGGCGGCACCGATCAGCCCCCCCAGCCCCTCAAGCAACACCGTGTCCATATCGACACGATAGCGCTGCGAATCATGTGCAGCCAGGATCACCCAGCCGAGTAGAACCTGATCTGCATGGCATATCGGTACCACTACGCATGAACCGGCCCGCGAAGCGCTGGCCGGTGGAAGGTGACACATCACCTCGCCCGAGGGTGGTGCCTCGACCAGGCAGGCGTTTCCCTGAAAACGTTGAATCAGCGCCTGCACCGTTTCATCAGAACAGGCCACGAGAGCTTGTACTGGCGCCGTGGCGCCCACAACCGTATCGAGGAATTTGACAACAACGCTATCCAGGTCAAACTCGTTTTGCAACACCTCGGGCACAACGCGCGCCAGCTCGCTCAAATCACAGGCGCTGGCGATCGCCTGAAAACAGCGTTGCAGTCGCTGTTGTAGTCGGCTGTTTTCGCGCGCCGCGTTCATTAACAACTTCAAGCGACCGCGTTCAGCACCCAACTGGTCACGCAGGACAGTAACCTGGCGTTCCAGCAGTGATACCGCACCGGCACGACCCGAATGAGGAACCACCAGTTCGGTTAACAAGGCGAGGTGGCGCTCAAAGAAATCCGGATGACGGCGCAGAAAATCCGCAACCTCACGCTCCCCAAGGCCAAGCCCGGTTGCATCGTCAGAGGTCGGGCGCGAGGTCATATCAAAAAATCGGCCACTGCCCATCAAAAACGCTCACGGCTGGGCCATTCATGCTGATAGGGCCATAGCCAGGCCATGTCACGCTGAGAGTGCCGCCCGGGAGCGTCACACAAACCGTGTCATCGATCCGTTCCTGCAAACGACACACGGCAACGGCCGCGCAAGCCCCGCTACCGCAGGCAAGCGTTTCTCCCACACCGCGTTCCCAAACCCGCAGGCGCAAGGTCTGCCTGTTAGCCACTTGGACAAAACCCACATTGGTCCGCTGCGGAAAATCGGAGTGGTGCTCGAGCATTGGGCCCAATTGATCCACCCGAGCGGCATCAATATCATCGACGATCAACACCGCATGGGGGTTGCCCATCGATACAGCCCCGATCCGCCACGTTTCATCTCCAACCACAATCGGGTAATTATCGGCGACGGCCGGCGCGTTAAAAGGAATATCCCGAGGCTCAAAACCGGGGGGTGCAAGTTGCGCCGTGACCTGCCAGTCATCAGCCACCGTCAGACGGATACGTGTGCTGATGGTCTGTATTTCAAGTTCACGGCACTCGGTCAGGCCTTGCTCGATCAAAAAGCGGCCAAAACACCGCGCGCCGTTGCCGCACTGGCCGGACTCGCTACCGTCGGGATTGAAAATACGCATGAAAAAGTCCGCATCGCCGGTGGCTGGCTGCGCGATGATCAACTGATCACAGCCAACACCGTGATTGCGATCTGCCAACTGTTTCACCATAACGGTGTCAAGGTCCAGCGGCGTGCGCACTCCTTGGGGTAACCCAGCGTATGGGAGCTCACAATGCGGTCAAACATG
>JAAZYQ010000289.1 GCA_014239575.1 Gammaproteobacteria bacterium | reverse complement strand
AAAAAGCGTCGGTCGCTTTGATGAGGATCCTGGTATAAGTGATCTATTCGCTCGGTATTAAAGAGAGAACTGCGGCGCTTAATGCCGTGCACTAAATAACCCTTCTCCAGAAGCAACTCTGCAAGATAAGCCCCATCCTGGCCGGTAATTCCTGTAATCAGGGCAACTTTCGATTGGGTCATCACTCAGTTTCCTCGCGATTAGTCATTCCAGAACCTCATTTTTTAGGGCATGATTAGTCAGTATTAAGCACTTAGACTGAAGTAAAATGGAGCGGGTGATGGGAATCGAACCCACGTCATCAGCTTGGGAAGCTGAGATTCTACCGTTGAACTACACCCGCTATACTGGCTCGCGCCAAGATTATCATCGGCTGGCATACTTCGACCAGACCTCATTTTCAAACCAGAGTCCAATCCTCTTTCCGGCAGTATTGTCAGATTTGTGACATAGGTATCTTTGGCCTGTTTGTGCTAAAACTTTTGAGACCAAACCGGATGCACTCAGAATTCCCGCGCCAGAACATACTGAAATGGCCTAAGACTTTCTAATGGGAGAGACGAATACCAAGAGTCGGCCTGTGCGCAGTTTTGTGCGCCGCGAAGGGCGGATGACGGCTGCGCAAAAACGGGCGCTGGCTGATCTATGGGCGATCTACGGCATCGATGATGACGCAACCCCCGTAGACGAGCATCTCTTTGGA
>JAAZYQ010000288.1 GCA_014239575.1 Gammaproteobacteria bacterium | reverse complement strand
CCCGCAACCGGGCACCACCGGGTTCGCGCACTGACAGTGGCCGGGTGCTCAAGTGTGCTGCCGACCACGTTGCCTCCGGCCGGAGAGCCCAGGATCGCTGCCCGCACAAGACGAAAAAGTAGTTCGGTTCCGCTCTCACCCGTAAATACGATCCCCTCTTTGACACCAAAAAAGGTTTTCATGTCTGCTCGGGCCTGGTTGATAATCCGCACAAGCTCATGAGAGGCAGGATTATCCCGACCCTGGTTATCTGGTATCGATGAGAAATGGCTGTTAACTTCGACGACCGATTTCAGGGTCAACGACCCCCCTGCGTTCTCAAAAAAGATTCTAGGACCCTGGTATGGGCAATTATCGACATGATGAAAGCGATCACGAATCTCGCTTAAAAAATCGGCATCAAACATTAAAGGGGCTCTCATAATTGGTTTGGCTTGGAAAATAGTCATCCGAAGCAAATAAGACAAGTCGGAAAATTGGTGTCTGGATGGCAGAGTACGCCAGCACCTCTTCTCGTTGTCCTCGGGGTGGAAGGTCGGGCATTGAGCTGATCTATCGAAATCCGTTGTTCGAAAAACCGGATTTAGTATTCAAATATATGGACACTGGAATTCTTTTTCTCGTGTTTTTTGGTAGTAGATTAGCAACAAGTACTGTACGACGATTTAAACGGGTGGGCCAGTATGAGTGATTCGAGAGGTCAAA
>JAAZYQ010000287.1 GCA_014239575.1 Gammaproteobacteria bacterium | reverse complement strand
CTGTACCAGTGACGTCTCGAATCGCTTGCCCCATAGGAGGCGGCACCTGAGAGTGTGCGCCGCGGACACGATCCAATTGGGAGGCGACGAGCGCAATTCCCAGTAATAGCCCAGGAACGGCAAGAAACTTGCCCAATTTTTTCCATTTACTGGCGAGTCTCTGGTTCGTGGCAACTACCGAATTGAGATTGCCGGTATGTGTCAGAAAAAACAGGGCCAAGCAGGTGCAACCCACCAAATAGTCGAGCACCTGACTGGCAATGTGGACACAAAGCAAGGTGATCACCGCGGTCGCCATTGGGAACCCCAGCAGAGCAAAGACCGCAGCGCCGCCTGCTTCATAGGTTCCAAAACTCATCAGTGTCGGCAATGGCAGGCTCGCACCAGCCTCCGACGCAACTAACGCCACAATCACATCGATAAAATCCGCCGACATTGTTGCCAGGCCTGGAGTGGCCGCAACAGCATCAAACAGTAAATACAGCGCCCCGTACTTCAACACCCTGATCCCGGCTGTGAGTAGCAACGCACGCCCAAGAATTCGACCTTGACGACAACGCAACAACGTATCTGACAGTGCGAGAAGAAATCGGGCCAACGCAGCGAAGATGCGGTTATGCTGCTCCCAGGGTCGCATCCGGTCTGCAAGAAGGCGCAACCCGGGCCACAGTACAACAACCCCTGCAATTAACATGAGTGTGAGCAACAACGCAGCCG
>JAAZYQ010000286.1 GCA_014239575.1 Gammaproteobacteria bacterium | reverse complement strand
TCGAAACGACAGCGATGCGCGATGTCGCGGTATTACCCAATCTGGGTGGGTCACTGCCGAACGACGTATTCGCCGAAGGCCTCGGCCTGCCGACCATCTGGGTGCCGCACTCTTATGCCGGGTGTTCCCAGCATGCGCCGGACGAACATGTTCTGGCGCCAGTTTGCCGTGACGCACTCAGAATTATGACTGGGCTTTGGTGGGATTTGGGCGCTGGCGGTACCCCTGCGTTAGGAGAAGTATCTTGACTGAACTTTGTGATTTCGACGCCGTTGATTTGCGTCGAAGCCGCCGCGATCACCATGGAAAATATCCAGGTTAATACGGCGGCCTGGTGGTAACCGCGATCGTTGCTCTGGCTTGCGCCAAGGACGAGTACCTTTAAAACGGTAACAAGAAGATCAACGAAATCTAAAACCTAGACCAATATCTACTCTCATTACTGCCTCCAAGCAATTCGATTCAAATTTCATTAAAGAGTCTTAATGTATTCAATCAAGGCCTGCCTTTCTTTGACCGTGAGCTTCGGTCCAATAACACCTTTGCGTATCGCGTCATCACTAAACTCATGACCCGCATTCCAGTTTCCTTCCTGTTTTGTGTCAAATTTGAACAGGTCTACTCCTTTTGAGCTGATGAAACCCATAGTCACGGGTTCGTATTCCCTGTTTCCTACATAAAACACCTTGGACCGTTCCTCGTACGGAGAAAGTAATTCCATCA
>JAAZYQ010000285.1 GCA_014239575.1 Gammaproteobacteria bacterium | reverse complement strand
GTCGACGCCTTCCGTCATCTGCGCCACTTTTTTTGCGAGCACAAATCCCGGCATCACATACGGCACCACCAGCAGACGGTCGCCGTAGAGTTCGCGAATCCGCGCCTCCCCATCCGGCGTATTGGTGAGCGTCACCACCGCATCGGCATGAGTGTGATCCACGAAGCGAAACGGAATCAGCGCGTGCAGAATAGCCTCAACGGACGGATTGGGTGCGCCGGGGTCCAGCATAGCTGCCCGCTGGGCACGCACCATGTCAGCATCACTCAGCACATCAAAACGGGATAACTGCATCAAGGCATCGAGCGCTACAGGCGAAAATCCTGCGGCTTCTATAGTTGCAAGATCCCAACCGCTGCCTTTGACGTACAGCACCTCATGGCAGGCGCCGAAAATATCGGTGAATTCAGCCTTAACGGAGGTATTACCTCCCCCGTGCAGCACGAGATCGGATGCGCAGCCGATCAGACGTGATGAATACACCCGCAGCGCGAGTGGATCGTCTCCACAAACGGCCGCTTCTTCCTCATTCCAAAGATTCTTCATGGTGCTCCCGCGCCTAGCAGGTCATCGTATTCACTGCCCGAAACCCCGTAATTCTAACGGCTGAGGCCTGTCAAAGTTGGTCCTCGATCATCTGCCAATCGTCACGGTGGACTACCCGGCAGACACTATCAAGATCACTGACCCACGAGACCGCACTCAGAAAAGGTGCCTCGTAAAC
>JAAZYQ010000284.1 GCA_014239575.1 Gammaproteobacteria bacterium | reverse complement strand
ATTTATGTTGGTGGTGAGGTTGAAGAATTAGGAGTTGACTGTGTACCAGGTGAGATGACAGAACTAGATGTTCGATACTTAACAGATAAATTAGCTCTTTATGGTATGAAGTCTCCTAGAGGTGTTGAAAAAATGCAAAAGTATGTTTCAGGTAAACAGTTATGGAACTACGACAACCTTGAGCCTAGTGAGAAAAAGCTGGTTCTTTAATCGTACTTTTAACTAAATTAAACTAAAGGAAATATTATGAGTGATTCAGAAGATCAATACAAATTAGGAAAAAGTTTTATCTTCCCTAAGGAAGTGATGAACGATATTCATATCAAATCTGATTTGGGACGATACAGAATGAGAGGATTCTCTCTATTTAAAAAGATTCCAACTTGGGATGATTTAACTTTTATGCCCGGAACGTTAACTCGATTTGTTATTGAGGGTTATAGAGAAAAATGTTTAACTAAGACTATTATTGGACCAGAAGCTCCAAGACCATTAGAGCTAGATATTCCAATCTACATTACCGGTATGAGCTTTGGCGCTTTAAGCTATGAAGCTAAAACTGCTTTAGCTCGTGGCGCTACGATGGCTGGAACTGCTACTTGTTCTGGTGAAGGTGGAATGATTCCAGATGAGAGGCGCTATTCAAGTAAGTGGTTTTATCAGTGTATCCAGTCTCGCTACGGTTTCAACCCAAACCATTTGCGTTTGGCTGATAGTGTTGAGTTTTTTATT
>JAAZYQ010000283.1 GCA_014239575.1 Gammaproteobacteria bacterium | reverse complement strand
AAACGATGTGGCCACGGGTATGTCCAGGCGTATCGTGAACCGTAAACGGCCAGGCGCCCAGCATGATCGTATCCCCTTCGCCGACGGTGCGGTCGATCCCGGGGATCCTCTCCGCATCCGCGGCCGGCCCAATAATCTGACACCCGGTTTGTGATTTCAACTGCAGGTTGCCGCCGGCGTGATCGTCGTGATGATGGGTATTGAAAATAAAGTCCAGTTTCCAGCCCTTTGCGTCAAGCGCCTCCTGAATCGGTGCCACTTCGGGCGTATCAATCGCAGCAGTTAGTCCGCTGTCAGGATCGTGGACCAGATAGCCGTAGTTGTCCGAAAGGCAGGGCAACTGGCGGACTTCAAGGGTATTCATCGGATTCAGGCCTTACTGTGGCCGCTGATTTTTGCATGCATCGGTTTGGTCGCCTCAAAAGTCGCTTTCTGCTCCTCGCTGGCTTCGTGCTGGTATTCGCGCTTCCATTCGTCATAGGTCATACCGTAGACGATCTCGCGTGCACGACCGTAGTCCATCTCAACGTCTTCTTCGTCGGCAGCCGTCAGATACCATTTGGAAAGGCAATTACGGCAAAAACCGGCAAGGTTCATCAGATCGATGTTCTGCACATCGGTGCGCTCGCGCAGGTGTGCTACCAATCCGCGGAACGCGGCTGCCTCAAGTCGGGTGCGGGTCGTTTCGTCCATGGGTTCTCCGGAATCGCTCGCATGTTCGCTTGCGGCAAAGGG
>JAAZYQ010000282.1:456-737 GCA_014239575.1 Gammaproteobacteria bacterium | reverse complement strand
CACGAAGCGGTTCTGGATGTCTCTGCCTATACCACCGAGATCGGCCCCGGTGAGAACAGTTATACCGACTACGATCTTGAAGTAACCCGCAACGCCTGTGACTGGCTCAACGACGCCGCCAGCGCCCAAAGTGATAAACCCTGGACGCTTTTTGTATCCTGGCTGAGACCGCACTACCCGCTGACCTGTCCCGAGGCGTTCTACGAGCTCTATCCACTTTCTGAAATGGATGAGGCCCGGTTCATGACTGCGCCCACCTGCGCATCCAGAAAACTGCAAAG
>JAAZYQ010000282.1:0-446 GCA_014239575.1 Gammaproteobacteria bacterium | reverse complement strand
CCTGTAACCCAGACCATCCGCAGGCACTTTAATTACGACGACTGCTTTGATGATCAAACGCGCCAGATCGCAAGGGCTTCCTACTATGGCCTATGTAGTTTTCTGGATGCGCAGGTGGGCGCAGTCATGAATGCCCTCCACCAAACAGGACAGGCCGACAACACCCTGGTGATTTACACGAGCGATCACGGTGATCACAACGGTGATCGGCGCATGTGGACCAAGATGTCGCTTTACGATGAATCAGCACGAATTCCCATGCTGATGAGCGGGCCACAGATTCCAAAGGCCGAGACGGTTGAGACACTCGCCTCGCTGGTGGATATCTATCCCACGGTGCTGCAGGCGCTAGGCGCTGAAGATGACGACATTCATCGCCCCGGTCTCTCCCTGCAGTCAGTGATTGACGGTGCCGGCACAGATCGGGCTGTTTTATCTGAATACCA
>JAAZYQ010000281.1 GCA_014239575.1 Gammaproteobacteria bacterium | reverse complement strand
TTTGGCAACGCAGTAACCTGGCCCTTTCCTGTGCTGTATCGCGTTGTTCGCGGGGCTTCGCCGGACCGAGTGGTTCGTCATCGTGCCGAAGGTCTGCTTGATGCCTTTATCGATACCGGCAAAGCCCTGGTCGCAGATGGGGCCGATGGCCTGAGTACCACCTGTGGTTTTCTGTCATTGTTTCAGGAGGAGTTGACCCGGGCAGTGAACGTTCCGGTAGCAAGTTCCTCGCTGATGCAGGTGCCATTGGTACAAAAATTGCTACCCCCTGATCAGCAGGTGGGGGTGATTACTATTTCTCGTGAGAGTCTCACCGCGGAACACCTGCTTGCAGCCGGGGCGCCCCAAGATACCCCCATGGTGGGTACCGAGAATGGAAGAGAGTTCACTCGTGTGATTCTCGAAGATGAACAAGAGATGGACGTCGATGCCTGTCGCCAGGATCTGCTCGACGCGGGGGCGGAACTGGTTCGAGAACATCCACAGGTTGGTGCGATTGTGCTGGAGTGTACCAACATGGGTCCCCACGCCGCGGACCTTCGTCAGCAACTTGGCCTGCCGATATTCAGCATTATCACTTTTGTCAGCTGGTTTCAGTCTGGCTTGCTGCCACGCCGCTTCAGCGGCATCACCGACGACCCCCGCTGAATATCAACAGCGCCTGGATAACTTTTACTGCATCCCGAACTTCCCCAATGCCTTAGTCATGTACCCTCAGGTCCCGGCGGTATTGATCGAGGCTCA
>JAAZYQ010000280.1:292-745 GCA_014239575.1 Gammaproteobacteria bacterium | reverse complement strand
CAGGCTGACAGCATTCCCTCACTGATGTCTTTCGAGATCGACGTCGGGTTTCCGGATGGCGTACCAATGGATGTATCAAGACCCTCCGGCAACACACTCGCAAGGTAATCGAGGCAGATCTTTCGTGCATGGTCAAGATCAAGCATATCGGGCTCCATCACCGACTGCTCCCAGATACTGTCGATCAGTGCATCCAAGGCGCGTGCCAGCGGAATGGCATGACTTCTTTTTGATACTGATGCATCGGCCTCACTGAACAAATCAGTAAACAACCCTTCAATGCGCTGACGTATGGCGAGTTCCCGAACCCTTACCGCCCCGGAGTAGTCAGCCCGGGCCTGGCTCTCTCCCATAAAGGCATACCACACCGCAGCACGCGCCGGCGTACAAAGTTGTGGATCCAGCATGGCATCTACCAGTGCCTTTAGCGTCTCTACCGGGTCAGAGGAGCTC
>JAAZYQ010000280.1:0-282 GCA_014239575.1 Gammaproteobacteria bacterium | reverse complement strand
CGGCCTCGTACTCTTGAGAAACCGTCTGAAGCGTTTCCAGGAGCAGTTGCTCTTTGGTCTTGAAGTAAAAATTGACAATGCTGGTGGAAAGGCCCGCTTGGCGAGCGACCTTGGCAAGGGTCAGACGGGAGAGGCCGTCGCGGTAGATAACCTCAATGGTCGCTTCAACTAACTGGCCGCGCCGGTCGACATTGAGCCGACTGGGTCCCGCGGAGGAGACTGCACTCATAGTGTCCGGCCTTCGATTTAACCTTGATCCCTGATTGTATGAGTATACATTTT
>JAAZYQ010000027.1 GCA_014239575.1 Gammaproteobacteria bacterium | reverse complement strand
CAACAGACAATACGGTTGCCTCCCCTTTCAACTCATCGTAGCCAGTAAAGGTAGTGCGCTCGTCAATACTGACGCTGACTGCACCGTCCATGCGAAAATGACTGGCAGCCCGAGCGCGTTCACGCTGGCCGGCCATCGCCTGTTCAAACCCGTCCATATCGACCGTAAGTCCACGCTCGCGAGCGTAATCCGCCGTCAGATCGGCGGGGAACCCGAAAGTATCGTACAGCCGAAAAGTCAGTTCCCCGGGTATTATGGTGCCGGGCAGATCCACAAGTTCGTGCTCGAGAATACGCATACCCTGGCCCAGAGTCTGGGCAAAGCGCTCCCCCTCTTGCGCCAAAGCCTCCTCGACGCGACCCTGCGCATCTGCCAACTCTGGACAGGCTTCGCCCATTTGCTCTACCAACGGTGCCACTAATTTGTGCATAAAAGGCGCCGCTGCCCCAGCCTGATAACCGTGACGAATAGCGCGGCGAATAATTCTGCGTAATACGTAGCCGCGGCCTTCGTTTGATGGAATCACGCCATCGGTAATCAAAAATGCACTAGAGCGGATGTGATCCGCGATCACTCGCAGTGAACTGTTATCTGCATCAGTACAGCCAGTTACCTCGGTAGCTGCCTTGATCAGAGCGACAAAAAGATCTATCTCATAATTGCTGTGGACCCCTTGGAGAACCGCAGCCAAGCGCTCCAGTCCCATGCCGGTATCTACCGAGGGCCGCGGCAGGGGGGTATCGATGCCGCTCGCATCCCGGTTAAATTGCATGAACACCAGGTTCCAGATTTCTACGTAGCGGTCGCCGTCGGCCTCGGGGGTTCCTGGCGGTCCGCCGGCCACTTCGGGCCCGTGATCATAGAAAATCTCACTGCAGGGGCCGCATGGGCCGGTATCACCCATCGACCAGAAATTATCGCTGGCGCCAATGCGGGTAAGGCGTTCACGAGGAATACCGATCTCTCCCAGCCAGATATCCGCGGCCTCGTCGTCCTCGTCGAAAACGGTCACCCAGAGTTTTTCTGGTGACAATCCAAAGCCATCGGTGAGCAGTGTCCAGGCGTGTTGAATGGCTTCGGACTTAAAATAATCGCCAAAACTGAAATTTCCAAGCATCTCAAAGAAGGTGTGATGCCGGGCGGTGTACCCCACGTTATCCAGATCATTGTGTTTACCACCGGCACGCACGCAGCGCTGTGCGGTCACGGCTCTTTGGTAGGGGCGCTTATCCTGACCGAGAAACACATCCTTAAACTGGACCATACCCGCATTGGTAAAAAGCAACGTCGGATCGTTATGGGGCACCAGTGGGCTGCTGGGAACCATTTCGTGGCCATTCGCGGCGAAGTAATCGAGAAATTTCTGCCGGATATCGCGAGTTTTCATGACCATAATCTAACTAATAGTGGGCAACTGCCGGCCTGTCTACACACCAGCGCGAAGTCAATTCTAACCGCGACCCTGCCAATCGCCGAGTACCCGACGTATCGCGCTCTTGCCGAACCCTCGTCGCTGCATGTAAGCGGCGCGGCGTGCCCACTCTTTGAAAGAGTCAACAGGCTGATTGGAGAATCGGCTTTGATAGCGACCCTTCGCCACATCATCCCATGATACGTCTGCCTGAGCAAAGGTCGATTCGATCAAATCGGGTGTCACCCCACGCTCTTTGAGTTCGCGGCGAATGTACAAGGGTCCGTAGCCACCCTGCGACCGATGGGACATCAACGCCTGGGCGTAACGGGCATCGGACAGGGAATCCTCTTCGATCAGTTCAGCGAGAATCGGACCAATACTTGAAATCTCGAAACCGCGCTGGATGAGCTTGATCCGGAGTTCCTCGCGGCTGTGCTCCCGCCTTGCCAGCAAGCGCATAGCGACGTCACGAACCTGTGCCAGCAGGTCCGCATCAGACGAGGTCATCAGCCTTTGGCGCTTTGCACCTTCGTCGGCGCACTCTCCGGCGCACTCTCCGGCGCACTGACATCGCTGGAGCCAAGGGAATCCAGACCCATTTTCTGGCGCACGATATTTTCAATAGTCGACGCGATATCAGGGTTGGAGCGCAAAAACTCGCGGACATTATCCCGACCTTGACCGATACGCTCCCCGTTGTAGGAATACCAGGCGCCAGACTTGTCTACGATCTGATGCTCCACACCCATATCGATGAGTTCGCCCTCTTTGGAGATCCCTTCGTTATAAAGAATATCGAACTCGGCTTTCTGAAATGGCGGTGCGACCTTGTTTTTGACCACTTTCACACGGGTCTGATTACCCAGAACCTCTTCTCCCTTTTTTACCGCGCCGATCCTACGAATATCCAGCCGTACCGAGGAGTAGAACTTCAAGGCATTGCCGCCCGTAGTGGTCTCAGGATTGCCAAACATAACGCCAATCTTCATACGGATCTGGTTGATGAAGACCACCATAGTATTGGAGCGCTTAATATTTGCAGTCAGTTTACGCAAGGCCTGGGACATGAGTCGGGCCTGAAGACCCACATGATGATCACCCATTTCCCCCTCGATTTCCGCTTTCGGCGTGAGGGCGGCAACGGAATCGATCACGATCACATCGATGGCTGCCGATCGAACCAACATATCGGCGATTTCGAGCGCCTGTTCGCCAGTGTCGGGTTGGGATACCAGTAGATCCCCGACGTTGACGCCGAGGCGCTGGGCATAGGCAGGGTCAAGTGCGTGCTCCGCATCGATAAATGCGCAGGTACCACCGGTTTTTTGTGCCTGAGCAATCACCGATAGCGTCAATGTGGTTTTACCCGACGATTCCGGTCCATAAATCTCGACCACCCGTCCGCGGGGTAACCCGCCAATACCGAGCGCGATATCCAAACCCAGCGAACCGGTTGAAATACTTTCAATACCCTTGCCCACTTCGGCATCACCGAGCCGCATGACAGATCCTTTGCCGAACTGCCGCTCTATCTGCCCAAGGGCAGCATCTAACGCTTTTTGCTTGTTGTCATCCATGTAAAGCTCCATTAAACATTTGACTATTTATCCAGCACACTGCCGTGACTGGGTGATGCCGACACGGGGTCCGGCATTTATCGACCTGGCACCCCGGACTCGGTTGATCCCGGGGTGGGCAAAAATTAGTAATTTCAGGTTAGCCGACATTATTTCATAAACCGGGTGACGAACACAGCGAACTGCATCACAACCGGTTCTCAGACTGGGTCGAGCGCGATGGTGACGAGTTGGCCCAGAGCCGCGGCTACCGACCGGTGGCGGATAGCATCCCGATCACCGTGAAATTGAAAGCGCTCGGCGCGTACATCGTGTCCAGGCACTTGCCAGGCTATAAACACTGTGCCCACCGGCTTTTGCACGCTACCGCCGTCTGGCCCGGCAATCCCGGTCACGGCAATTGCCGCAGTCGCATTGCTGCGGGCGATGATCCCACTCGCCATAGCCTCTGCCACTTGAGCGCTGACTGCACCGTGGGCATCAATCAGCTCCATGGGTACCCCAGCTAGGGTATTCTTGGACTCATTACTGTAAGTTACCAATGCGCATTCAAACCAAAGCGAGCTACCCGGTACCGAAGTGATCGCCTTAGCTACCCACCCGCCGGTACACGATTCGACGGTCGCCAAAAGCCAGTCCCGCTCAAGCATGATCTGCCCAACCTGTCGGGCAAGTTCAACCAGATTCTCGGTTTTAGTCACGTTTCAGATGCCTCCACGTTGCCCGAACCCATCTTTCATCGTTAAATACCCAGCTGCTTATCCAAGCGACGGGGCAAAGGAGTATTCTCGCAATCCGGTGGCTCACAGTGTGAGCCCGTGGGGCGAGCTTTTTTTAAGAAATCTGCTGGATTTAGTATTATTAAGTTTTCAGGCTCAAAGCAAACTAATAACCAGAGAATAGCAGTATGGCGCAATCCAAACTTTTTAATCACATCGCGATAGCCTTGGGACTGGTTTTCGTGTGCTGCGCTCCAGTCAGCGCCAGTGACCTTGAGCGTGAGCAACGCCTCATCGATGAAGTCGAAGCGAATCTTTTCTCGGGCGACCTGATCAGGCTAAATGCCCAGGGGACAGACTTTGCCGCTGTGGAGATGGCCTCGGAGACGGATGGCACCCGCGGCGCGGTTATTTTGCTGCATGGCCGGGGTTTTCATGCCGATTGGCCTGAGAACATCGGCCCGCTCCGAGTTGGGCTTTCGGAAACGGGTTGGCATACGCTATCACTACAGATGCCGGTACTGGAAAAATCGGCCAAATACTTCGATTACCTTCCTATACTTGAAGAGGGTATTCCGCGAATAAACGCGGCACTGGCCTATCTTTCGGGTCAGGAGATCTCCCCAGTGGTTCTACTGGCGCACAGTTGCAGCGCACACATGGCCATGGCGTGGATGGAAGAGCAGGCCGATGAAGGGATCGACGCCTTTATCGGCATTGGGTTGGGTGCAACCGACTATCAGCAACCGATGCAGCGGCCCTTCCCTTTTGCATCTCTCACAGTGCCTGTGCTGGATCTTTATGGAGAGTATGACTACCCAGCCGTACACCGCATGGCACCAGAGCGCCTGCAGTTAATCAAACAAGCGGGTAACCCGGCATCACGCCAAATCATTGCACCTGGAGCAGATCATTACTTTACGGGTACAAGCGATCTGCTGATCGAGGAAGTCAGCAACTGGCTCGATAGTCTTTCCTGGTAAGTATTGGACCAGCTAACCTGGCATCAACGCAATTGGTCGGGATGTGTCAGGTCGTAAAAGTGACGCCCCAAAGTGAATTACAATCGGTATTACCGGCGCAAAGGGGCAGTGTTTGATTGGGTCACGCCCGCGCGCTTGGGCCATACGCCAGATGCATCAGATCATTCTGGGCAAACCGCTCGTAACGAAGCGCGCTGATATCGATCGGCGCCGGGCGTTCCAGCACCATTGCCGCGACCGCTTCCCCGATACCAGGCGACAGTTTGAGCCCATGTCCCGAAAAACCCATGGCCAGGTATAGTCCTTCGACGCCGGGCGCCCAACCAACAATCGGGTGAAAGTCGGGAGTCACGTCATATGCGCCGCTGACATTAGAAAGGACCGTGAAGTCTTTTAATTGAGGAATACGGTCGTCAAATGCTCGCCTCATGCGCGCATGGTGCATCTGGTATGCGTACTCTTCAACCGGCCCAACAGGGTCTTCTACGAGAATCGGGTCTGGAGGGTAAGCCGCCACCAGCATCGTGCTGCCCCAATGAGGCCGCATGACCACATTAGAGACGCCGTCGGTGACACAACTGCTAATAACCGAGCCTTGTGTTTCTGTATCGATGTAAGTCATATCCAGACGGGTGCTCTTCATGGGCACCTCAAGCTCAAGAGCGCTGAGTAATTCACGGCCCCAGGCGCCGGTCGCATTAATCACTATCGGAGCTGTGACTCTCCCCTGATCCGTCTCCACTCCAGTGATGCGGCCGGATTCGGTCGTTAAAGCTTTAACCGATACAGGTGTAAACAACTGCACCCCCAAGGTCTGGGCAGCGTTCAACCAACTGAGCACCATACGGGTGACGTCAATGTAGCCTCCATTGGGCTCATAACACGCTCCGGTAAGACCATTTACAGTCAGGCCGGGCTCTATGTGTTTGATCTCATCTGGCCCAACAAACCGGGTGTCTACTCCCAAATCCTGGCCGAGCTGGATATTACGCTTCAGCGCATCAATCTGATTAGAGGCCACAAACAGCATATACCCCATCTTGACGTAGCCGGGATCACCGAACCCGACCCGGTCGCCCCAGTTCTCCAGGGTGTCAAAACCACGGATGGATAATTCGACCATAAGAGCGTTTGAGTAATGTTGGCGAATCTGCCCAAACGTACGGCCGGACATACCCCCGACTGGAGGTCTTGCGTCTATCACGACAATTGATTTATCAGATTGCCGACTCAGTTGAAAAGCGATGCTGGCACCCATGATGCCGGCACCGATGATGATGATATCGGCATGCGAAACAATGGAGGCCTCTTTGATCATCACCACAGCGTAGCGCCGACCGAGCCCTCTAGCAATAGAGAGCCCTTCACAATTCCTGGTTAAGTGGCGTCCCCAAGGGGATTCGAACCCCTGTTGCCGCCGTGAAAGGGCGGTGTCCTAGGCCAACTAGACGATGGGGACATGTATGGTGGAGCCGGACGGGATCGAACCGACGACCTCTACAATGCCATTGTAGCGCTCTCCCAACTGAGCTACGGCCCCGAGAAGAGCGCAGTATTCTCGTTGTTGCGCGCGCTTCGGTCAAGCACCACGCGCTTCTCGCGCGATAATAAAATCCAGGGCAATGCTGATACGCTGTAGGGTTTTGTTCTGGCCCACCAGTGCCAGTGTCTCATCGATCGGAGGCGTCGCTGCCGTCCCTGAGACCGCTACCCTGAGCGGCTGGGCTATCTTGGCGAGTTTTGAATCATGCGCCTCAACGCAGGCCTGCAGTTGCGTATGAATAGTGCCCGCTGTCCAAACATCGATGTTTGAGAACCGCTCCCGTATATCTTTGAGCAATGGCCCGGCTACGGGTCGCAAATGCTTTTTGGCCGCCCCCTCATCGTAATCGCCGATATCCTGGAAAAAATATAGACTCTTGTCGGCAAGCTCATCCAGGGTCTGCGCTCGCTCACGCAAAGCCTCGACCACCGCCAAAGGTGGCGGTCCGCCCTCAAGACTGATGCCCCTTTCCTGTAACCGCTGGCACAAAAGAAGCGTCAGTCGTTCGCCATCGGCTCCCTTGATGTAGTGCTGGTTCAGCCACTTGAGCTTGTCCGCATCGAATGCCGAGGCTGCCCGGTTGACCTGGGCAAGATCAAAAAACTCGATCATCTCCTCCAGCGAGAAAATCTCCTGATCTCCATGAGACCAACCCAGGCGCACCAGATAATTGCGCATCGCCTCAGGCAGAAAACCCTGATCACGGTATTCCAGAACACTTACCGCACCATGACGCTTGGATAAGCGCTGTCCATCCGATCCGACAATCATGGGCAGATGCGCAAATACTGGCAGCGGCGCATCCAGGGCGTTGAAGATATTGACCTGGCGCGGGGTGTTATTGACGTGGTCATCACCGCGGATCACGTGGGTGATACCCATGTCGATATCATCAACGACTACGGCAAAATTATAGGTAGGGGTACCGTCACCTCGGGCGATTACCAGATCGTCCAGTTCTTCATTACTGATACTGATGCGCCCGCGCACCAGATCCTCAAAAACCACCGGGCCTTCCAGCGGATTGCGAAAACGGATGACGGGCTCGACCCCGGGCCGCCCCGGATCGACTTCATCGCGGCATTTACGGTTGTAGCGCGGTTTAATATTCTGCGCCCGTTGCTCTTCTCGGACAGCATCGAGCTCTTCGAGCGTGCAGTAACAGTGATAGGCCAGGCCCTGCGCCAGAAATTGATCGAGTATCGCGCGGTAGCGATCCGCCCGATCCGACTGGAAGATTGGGCCGTCATCGTAATCGATCCCAACCCAGCGCAGGCCCTCGAGGATGGCGTCAACCGAGGCCTGGGTAGAACGCTCACGGTCGGTATCTTCTACCCGTAAGATGAACTCCCCACCATGATGGCGCGCATAAAGCCAGCTGAATAACGCAGTACGGACCCCCCCAATATGCAGGTAGCCGGTCGGGCTTGGCGCAAAACGAGTACGAATTGAAGACATCAGCGATGTGTTCCGTGGCGTGAACAGCGAGATTCTAATTATAATAAGACGCTAACGCACGTTGGCATAGCCGGCGTGCTCCCTTTTTAGGGCGCGTAGCTCAGTGGGAGAGCACTGCCTTCACACGGCAGGGGTCGCAAGTTCGAACCTTGCCGCGCCCACCATTTACTTCTATTGATTCAATAGCCTACTGTAGGAATGTAAGCACCTTTAGGACACTTCGTGTAATTTGTTACACACGGAGGCCAAAACAATGACTCACGCTGAAAGACAGGTAAATCGTAAATTACGTATCCTTAATCACGCCGAAGCATCAGGCAATATAGCCAAAACCTGCCGTTATGTTGGCATCCCACGATCCTTGTTTAATGTTTGGCGAAAAGCCTATCGCGAGCACGGTAATGAAGGACTGAAATGCAAGAAGCCTATCCCCAGGACACACCCCAATCAAACACCGGATGAGATCGTTGAAAAGATCTTATATCTGAGACGCAAATACCACCTGGGACCCACTCGGATCATGTGGTACATGGCACGCTATCATTCGATGCGGGTATCGGATGCCACGATATACAGAGTATTGAAAAGACATGGCGTTAATCGATTACCAGGGCGTCCGGGCACCGAAAGATCCACACTAAACGCTACAACAAACAAGTCCCTGGCCACCACATTCAGATGGATGTTAAGTCTCTGATATTCAACCGAAACAACGGCCAAAAGCTCAAACACTATCAATATACTGCCATTGATGGCGCGACACGGGTAAGAGCGTTGAAGGTTGATACCCGCCACACCCAGAAAATGCCATTGATTTCGTCGATTACGTTATCGACAAGTTTCCCTTTTGTATCCAGCAGATCAGAACGGATCGGGGTAATGAAGTGAAGGCTCTGCTCCACTGGCATGTCGAAGACAAGGGCATTCGGCATTGCTATATCAAACCGCGCTCGCCTCAGCTCAACGGCAAAGTAGAACGATCTCATCGATCAGATCAGGAGGCGTTTGGTTCTACCCCGAAATCACGGACACCTCATTAAGAGTGGATAATCCACATTTAGAGGTGAAAAATGCAAAGAAGACGATTTACTCCAGAATATAAACAAGAAGCAGTCCAGTTGGCTCAGCAATCAGACATTCCGATTTCCCAAGTCGCCAAAAACCTGGGCATTAACGACAACGTTCTAAGACGTTGGATCAAAGAATTCACAGATCAAGCTAAGAAGCCGTTCACTGGCCATGGAAGTCCACGAGACGAGGAGATGGCCGGTCTGAAGAAGGAGCTTCTGCAAGTTAAAAAGGAACGGGATTTTTTAAAAGAAGCACCGGCGTACTTCGCCAGGGAATCAAAGTGAGATACCACATGATTCAGCGTTGTCGCGAGGACTTCCCGGTATCAATGATGTGTCGAGCGCTTAAGGTTTCGAGCAGTGGATATTATGAATGGCGCTCTAGGCCACCCGCCGCCAGATCACAAGATAATGCACGATTACTACGAAAAGTCCGTCGCCTGCATGAAGAGAGTGATTGTGTGTTTGGCAGTCCTCGAATCTGGGATGACCTTCGCTACGATGGCGAGACTTGCAGCCTAAACCGTGTCGCTAGACTGATGAAGTCTAATGCACTCATTGGCATTTCTGCCAAGAAGCAGTGGCGTAAACGAAAATCAGGCGATCGACCAGAAGACGTCGTTAATCATCTCAAACGTGACTTCTCAGCCACAAACCCAAACATCAAATGGGTAACTGACATCACCTACCTAAGAGCCGGCGAAGGTTGGCTGTATCTCGCTGTGGTAGTTGATCTGTGCCACGGTCAGGTCGTTGGTTGGTCGATGAGCCATCGAATGGAAACACAACTCGTGGTGCAGGCTGTGCTTATGGCGCTGTGGCAGAAGAAAGATCATACTGCCGTTATCTTGCACTCAGAGAGTGCTTCGCAATACACAAGCCATGAATACCCGCATTTCCTGAAAGACCACAACGTTACATCGAGCATGAGTGCAGTCGGTAGCTGTTATGACAATGCTGCGGCAGAGCGCTTCTTCGGATTGCTTAAGCGAACGGGTCAACCGTCGTCACTATGTCACTCGCTTAGAAGCACGAGCTGATATCTTTGACTACATCGAACGATTTTACAACCGAAGGAGAACGCGTAAGCTAGAACAAACCGATCAAACTGCTCTTAACTGAGTGTCCGGAGAATCGGGTTAGAACCACTAGAGCGCATGGGCCGACTCGAGGCGTGCTTGCCGCACGGCGCCCCAAGCAATCATAAGGGGTAGGGAGGGATATTTCACTTACGCTGGCCTGTCTAACGCGCCGGCGATGGCTTTGCCCACATCGGTAGTCTTTGCGTTGCCACCCAGATCGGGGGTGTGTGGGCCCTCACGCAATACCACGTCGACCGCGTTCATTATCGCATCGTGTGCCGCTCGGTATTTTTCTTCACCATTACCAAGGTAATCGAGCATCATCGCCCCAGACCAGATCTGACCAATGGGGTTGGCGATGGCTTTACCAAAGATATCGGGTGCCGAGCCATGCACGGGTTCGAACAATGAAGGGAATTCTCGCTCTGGATTAAGATTTGCCGACGGCGCAATACCGATGGTTCCGGTAGTCGCAGGCCCGAGGTCCGATAGAATGTCGCCGAATAGATTTGAGGCGACGATCACATCGAAACGCCCTGGATCCAAAACTATCTGAATAGTGAGCCCGTCGATGTGATACTGGCTCCGGCGAACCTGAGGATACATCTCGCCGACGCTGGCAAATCGCTCGTCCCAGTACGGCATAGTGATAGAGATCCCGTTGGACTTGGTGGCCGAAACCAGGTTCTTGTCGCGGCTCATTGCCAGCTCAAAAGCGAATTTCATGATGCGGTCGACACCCTTGCGCGTAAAGGTGGAGATCTGCTGCGCCATCTCCCGATCGGTTCCCTCAAACAGTCTTCCGCCCAGCGATGAGTACTCTCCTTCGGTGTTCTCCCGCACCACGAAATAGTCGATGTCGCCTGGTTCGCGTCCTACCAGGGGCGAGGGTACACCCGGCATCAACCGCACCGGCCGCAAATTAACGTATTGGTCGAATTCGCGCCGAAACTTGATCAGTGAGTCCCAAAGCGAGACGTGATCCAGCACGCGTTCCGGCCAACCGCAAGCACCGAAAAAGATACAGGCGCAACCGTCGATGCGCTGCTTCCAGTCGTCGGGCATCCACTTGCCAATCTTATCGTACTGCTCGCACGACCAATCGAAATACTCGAACGCTATGTTCAGTCCGAAGCGGTCGGCTGCGGCCTGTACGACGCGCACGCCCTCGGGCATGACCTCTTTGCCGATGCCGTCTCCTGCGATTACAGCGATCCGGTTGGTATCTGTTTTACGACTCATGCCTGATTTTTGCTCCCCTATTAAAGCTGAAGATGAAGAGTAACACCGAGACAAAGGCAGTGTGCGGCTTCTCACAGGTGCGAGGGATCTGCTAATGGTTATTGGACTGAGAAATAAAAATCACGGTTGGCCACGTAGCGGCACCACCCAGATAACTGGCGTTGGCTTGTCTTGGCGGCACGGACTCTGGGTTTTTGTTGCATCAGAGCTATTGCATCTACCACGGATTTTCAAAAGGCCAGGGGCAGCCATCGTTTTTTGAAGTACCCGCCCAACAACGCAATTTACTTGTCGGTGGGACTGAAATCGGTTGTTTGGTGTGACCATGGACACGCTCTCAACAGACAGTCAGGCTCATACTATGAGTTACTGGTTAATCGATAATGAGGATTAATAACGGGAACTGAGTGAGAAAAATATGAAACAGCCTGCCACAACGAGACCCCCTGAATCCCTGCGACCCCTTCAGCTGGCGCTGAAAGATTGCAACGCCTGGATTAAAGGATGGCGTATACAGGGGGCGGGCCGGGCGGCAGAGGATGCTGCCTGGAGCCCTCAGTCGGTACCCAAGACCCCAGCCTGATTCAGGGTTTTCGATCGACCGCTTCCAGGATCATCTGCGCCGCTCGGTGAGCCACCATTAACGTTGGCGCGTTGGTATTGGCAGACGTAATATTTGGAAAAACCGACGCATCGACTACGCGTAACGCCTCCATTCCGTGAACCCGAAGGTTGGCGTCAACTACGGCGCGATCCGGTTTAGGCCCCATGCGGCAGGTGCCGCATGGGTGGTAAACCGTAGTAGCGCGTTGTTTAAAATCCCGGATGATATCGGCATCTGTCATTGTAGACAGGTCTAACTGCGGTGGCTCAAGCAGGAGGCTGGATAAACCTTTGGTGTCTTGTATTCTGCCAAGAAGGCGGGCCATTGCCACCACGTCATCGAGGTCTTTTTGCGTACTGAGATACCCGCCGCTCATATGGGGAGCGATTCCGGGGTCAGTCGAGGCGATATCGACCCGACCGGTACTGGTCGGTCGACAAGCGTTAAAACCCATAATAAAACCCGAATAGGGGTCGGGCTGTGTGAGTTTACGTTCGTTACCCGCATTTGGCTGGTAGCTGACCGGGTTGAAATACAACTGGGTATCGATCTTGCTTTGTGCAGGGTTTGATCGTACCAGACCGCCAAACTGGTTAACACTCAGTGAGAGTGGACCGGTGTGCCGTAACAGATACTGCAAGCCGGATCGCATTCTGCCGGACCAACTCCCCAGAACGTCATTCAGTGTCGGCCGGTTGGCGCGATAATAATAGGAAATACCCAAGTGATCCTGCAGATGCCGGCCAACGTTAGGCTGATCCATAAGTACCGGAATATCGTATTGGTGCAACAGCTCGCCGGGGCCAATACCCGAAAGTTGCAACAGTTTTGGCGAGTTAATGGCGCCCGCGCAAAGTATGACCTCTTGCTTGGCCATAAACGTGCGTTCAAGGCCCGATTGGCGGCACTTCACCCCTTTTGCCCGTCGGCCGCTGATAATGATTTTTTCAACAGTGGCGTCAGTCAAGACCTTCAGGTGGGGCCGCTTTAGGGCAGGGTGTAAGAACGCGGTTGCCGACGAGCACCGTTTACCTTTGCGCGTCGTAATGAAGTAGGGACCAAGGCCTTCTCCTTCCAGGGGCGGTGTTTCACGGTAGGGTAGGGCGGATTGGGAAAATATCCCGCAAAGTTCAGTTTTGATGGAATGGCAATCTTCAAACGCATCAGTAATGGATAATCTTAAATTTTTGGGTTTAACGGAGTCATCCGACCCAAAGCGCCGGTTGTCATTGGCGGGTGAGCAGATGTCTTCTAGGCCCTCAAAAACCGAACGTACATCCTGATAGCCCCAACCGGTGTTGCCGGCAGTTGCCCAGTCGTCGTAATCCATCGCTTGGCCGCGATGGTAAACCAGAGCGTTTATGGAACTGGATCCTCCCAGGACTTTGCCTCGCGGCCAGTACATGGATCTGCCGCCAAGAGTCTTCTCAGGCTCACAGAAATAATTCCAGTTGATGGAAGCATCGGTATAGGTGATGCCATAACCGATCGGCATATTGATCCAAAAGCGGTTGTCATTGGGCCCGGCCTCAAGTAATAGCACATTGTGTTTTCCGGTTGCTGTTAACTTGTCCGCGAGTACGCAGCCGGCTGAGCCTGCACCGATAATAATGAAATCAAATTCGTCCACTGAATGTTATTCTTTTAGGAGAGATTGAACGGTCTAACTTCTAGATCAAAGTGGAACGCTAGATTCAATATTTGAGTTGTCGAGTCGGTAGTGCGTTCATAACCGAAAGTATCGGTTTGATTCCAACGCGCGAAACAAAAAAGCAACTCTGGAGTGTGCTGCCTGAGTTTGGTCAAAGGTTTCCCGGGGTCCGATTTGGACCGAAGCCGATTTTTCGGGATGCTCATCAGATAATTTAACCGTATTCGAAAGGCTCGACAATTAGAGTTCAAACAAACAAGCCGAACGAAACTGAATACAAAAACCAGTCGTGCCGTTAATTCCCGGCGCGGCCATGGCAAGCGGCCCTGTACTGTGCGGCTGGGACTAGTGATCCAAAGAAACCTGTGGGCCCGGGTGATTGTAGAATGATGGTAACGAAACGGCGGCCGTTTTGATCGATGCGGCGACAGAGATTGGCTCTTCTAATCGCTCGACGACGATGCTCCTGATATCATAGGAGCGCAAAAGGTGATCCGGGCGACCTAATGTTCCAAGGCGGGGTGATGTTCAGCCAACTGGGCAGCCGGCCAATAGTGATACAGGCTTTGTCACGCCTCTCAGCCTCGATCGAGTGGGTGTTATAGCAAGGCCATCGAAAAATAGTGTATCTGGTCTGGCCAGTACCACGGCGATTTTATTTTTGGTGAAACAATATGCAAAGTAGGAAAATGGGTCCTTTCACGGTGTCTGCGATCGGTATGGGTTGTATGAATATATCGGCGGGGTATGGCTCCGCCGATGATCGCGAGTCTGAGAAGCTTATGCTGGGCGCACTGGAGGCCGGCTACACTTTTTTCGACACCGCGGCCATGTATGGTATGGGGCACAGTGAAGAGTTGATCGGCCGCACCCTATCGCACCGGCGTGAGGAGTTCACGCTTGCCAGCAAGTGCGGGATTTTCAAGGGAGCGAACGGCCGTACCGAGACCGATAGTCGCCCGCAAGTCTTGCGCAAAACCTGTGAGGATAGTTTGCGCCGGCTTCAGACAGACGTCATCGATTTGTATTACTTACACCGGATTGACCCTGGTGTGCCGGTGGAAGAGAGTGTCGGCACACTGTCGGAGCTGGTTTCGGAAGGGAAGATAAAGACCATTGGTTTGTCGGAAGTCTCGACCGCAACCTTACGTAGGGCGCATGCCGTACACCCGATCACCGCGCTGCAGTCGGAGTATTCACTGTGGACAAGGACGCCGGAGCGACAAATCCTCGCTGCCTGCAAGGAGCTTGGCGTGACCTTTGTGCCTTTCTCGCCACTGGCGCGGTCGTTTTTGACTGGGGATTCCCAAGATATCACCCATCTGCCTGATGACGATATACGAGCCACGATCGCCAGGCCTCGTTTCGAGCCAGAAAATTTTGCACGGAATCTCAAGTTGCTGGTGCCGTTCAGAGGTATCGCACAGGAGCAGGGCTGCAGCATGGCCCAGCTCGCGCTCGCCTGGATCCTCGCCCGTGCTGACGGGACAATGATTCCGATCCCCGGAACCCGAAGCATGGATCACATGCTAGACAATGCCGGAGCCGGAGATATCCAGCTCGATTCGGCGACCGTATCGGCTTTGGATAAATTAATCAATGAAGGCACGGTTGCTGGGGACCGTTACAGCGAACGCATCATGACCTCGATTGATTCAGAACAAGACTAAATCGCATCAGTTTGCAGGTGGGTTGAGAGTTTTAAAACTTTCACTGGCCCATGTGGGTTATAGCGTTAAGCGATACGTTACAACCGGCTGAGTTGGGGTTACAGTCTTAACTTAATTCATTGTCCGGAGCTCAGCTCGCAAAAGCAAAGCAAATCAATTCGCGAACAACTGTTGTTCGAACAGAGTTTTGGCGTAGCTATATAGGTTTCACCAAGGGCCCGGGATCGTATTCAGCCGATACCGTACACCAGAGTGTTCATAGTGGCTCCTCCAAGCCACTGGACATAACAGATCTGGGATCGTCTCGGCTCGATCGCCCAAGTGAGCCTTGCAATAAAGGTTGCGTTATAGTTATTCCTCCGGCGGAACGACCGGGCGCGCTGCCCGGTTTTCACTAACACAAAGGGAGCGCGTTATGCCTTTATATATGTATCAGGCCTCGTATTCTGCTGAGGCCATCAAGACTCTAGTCAGTAATCCACAGGACCGATCGGGTGCGGCTAAAGGCGCAATTGAGGCCAATGGGGGCACCATGGTGGGTGCGTGGATGGCGTTTGGCCAAGATGATATCGTCGTGATTGCCGATATGCCCGATGATGAGTCGATGGCTGGAGTGGCTTTTGCAGTAACCGCAGCTGGCGCGATTACCGGAGGCCGAACTACCAAGCTATTGGAAATGTCGACCGCAGTGGCAGGAATGGAGAAGGCAAAAACAGTGCTGGAAACCTACAAAGCACCCAGTTGAGTTCTGAACCCCCGGTGAGTTGTTGTCACTCAGGGGTTCTAAGAAGTAGACGCGACGGTTCGATGGGAGACGTAAGGAGGAGATAGTGAGAATGTTCTTCCATCGTGACGATGCCGTCGCACACCGCTTAAGCCTTTCTCGTAACCAACCGGTTGCAAAAACGGGAGTCACCAGTTCGTACCTGGGCGCGCGCCTCCCAGGACGCGGCGCTGATGAGTGGAGCCCGCAACCGAAGTGAAAAACGGTGGATCGGCGAAAGGCTTGGAGGAGTGCTCCGGGGGTCGCCCTTGCCGTATCGATGCCACCGTACACCGCTAACCCATTCCCCAGAGCGATAATACTGGTTACCTAAATAAATTAAGACGCTTAACATTGATTGCAACTTCAAAGGGAGGACCTCAAAACCGCTTCGACAGCGGCCAGATAAACTTGAACCTCTTTTCGTCCCTTGCCGGTACACAGGTAGGTGGTACGGGTTTTTCGATCGACAAACGTTTTGTCGATCCGTACCAGGCCGTCGTCTTCAAGTTTTTTCATGTGTGTTGAAAGGTTCCCACGGGTCAGTTCCAGCTCAGTCAGTAGGGTGTTGAAGTCCACCGTTTTTTTTGCCAACGACAAATGAGCCATGATCCCGA
The DNA here is from genome assembly GCA_014239575.1 of Gammaproteobacteria bacterium. GTDB lineage: Bacteria > Pseudomonadota > Gammaproteobacteria > Arenicellales > UBA868 > UBA868. The sequence goes on along the minus strand of JAAZYQ010000027.1, from coordinate 5,500 downwards.
GTCGGACTCGGTCAAACAGGGACGGGTGAACATTGATGAGTTCATTTGCGGCCATGACAACGTCAAGCTCAGGTGGCTTCGTGGCTTTGCTGACGGCGCAGTCGAATTAACCTCCCGGTTGAAATACAGGCTATTACGCTAAAAACGATCAGAGGCACCAGCAGTTGCTCAAGGCCCGCAATAAATTGGAGAACGCCGGCGCCAACGCAGATTGCGCCAAGGATTACCGCCATCCGGGTCGGCAAGGTGAAAAGTCTTCCTTGGACCAGATAATCACCGGTAAAAGCTAGCAGTAAGGGGGCGATCCATTCGGGGTGACCGGCAAGCAGTACCAAGGCTATCGCGCCGAACTTCATCATAAGATCGGACAAGTAGGAAAGCAGGCGTGCGTAGCGGAAATTTCGCACGACATAAGAGTTGAATTCCTCGCCACTGTGTCGAGCCGCTCGCCAGATGACGAAATACAAAAGGATGACCAATCCCGCTAGGATACTGGCAATTACCCCTATGCCGACCAGGCGTAACTCGGGAGACTGTCCCCCCAGCATCAGTAGACGGGTCAGGCCGCCACCACTGAACAGTTCGATTGCTGCGAGGAGAATCGCGCTGGTCAAAGCAAGCCCTTGCAGCACGATGTTGGCGGTGAGGGTGACACCAAAAAGCCCCGTTTTGATGGTTTTGTGGTCCGCCTGATCGAGTACTCGACGAATCAATTCGATATCGGCGATCGCCTTGCGAACGCTCAGTTCATCTTGGGACATGATAATTTACAGAACAAACCAGTTTGTATTACAAACATGATAAGTCGACCAACTACTATTGTCAACCCGGTAATATCGGTTCAGGCGGTTTGCCGAGTAGGTGAGCCGATCACAGCAACTCCCCGATCCAACAACGGATATTATTAGCGCCAGGAGGTCACATCGATGAGTTGGAGTATTCAGAGGTGTTCGGCATCGGAACATCGCGCGATTGGGCTGGTGATCAACGACGCTTCCAAGGCATATCACAAAGTTATTCCAGCCGATTGCTGGAAGAGCCCTTATATGTCCGAAGCGGAACTTGAGGCCGAGGTCGCTGATGGTGTGCTTTTTTGGGGCCTGTCGGTTCGAGGCGCGCTGGTTGGCGTCATGGGTCTGCAGCATCGCGACGGCGTAGACCTGATTCGCCATTCCTATGTTTGTCGCTCGTGGCAGGGGCAAGGCATCGGAACTGCACTGCTGGCAGAAGTGGAACGTTACTCGGAGGCGCAGATTCTGGTTGGTACCTGGGCTGATGCGACCTGGGCAATTGGTTTTTACCAGATGAATGGTTATCGTTTGCTCGACAACCACCAAAAGAGCGAGTTGCTGGAGCAGTACTGGCAGATACCAGCTCGCCAGGCAAGAGCGTCTGTGGTATTGACCAAAACCAGGCTGCGGTAAACTGAATTCGCAAGGCCTGGGCACCAGTTGCGACCATGACTGTCATGGTCCATCACCTTGCGCCGGGGCCAAGACGACTGTAATTTTACAGTCTTTGGATACGCTATTTATGATTCAGATCAGTGAATTCGATTACGAGTTGCCCTCAGAACTTATTGCCCAGACTCCGACCCGATGCCGCAGCGATAGCCGTCTGCTGATCTTGCCACCCCAAGATCGGCCTCTCATCAGCGCACGTTTTGGCGATCTTGTCGATCGCCTATGCAGCGGAGATCTACTAGTGGTTAACGATACGCGAGTGCTTGCAGCGAGATTGTTCGCCAAAAAAGCCCAAACTGGTGGGCGTGTCGAGGTTCTGATAGAGCGACTCACTGGCAACGAAACGGCAGTCGTGCAGCTCCGAGCCAGTAAAACACCCCCTGCGGGTACGCTGCTGCGAACCATCGGCGGCGCCGAGTTGAAAGTGGTCGGACGGCAAGGGTCGTTTTTTACAATCAAGCGGGTTGACGGCGCCAGCCTGGCAGCTTTGCTGCACGATGAAGGGACGGTACCCCTGCCGCCCTATGTTAGCCGTGAAGCTGAAGATCAAGATGTTGAGCGCTATCAGACGGTGTACGCTCGAGTACCCGGCGCAGTGGCTGCACCCACAGCTGGCCTGCACTTCGACCGGGCCTTGTTGAGGGCTTTGGAGCGGAAAGGGGTAGAGATCACCTATTTGACCCTTCACATTGGTGCGGGGACATTCCAGCCCGTGCAGGCTGAAACTCTAGCTGAGCATCAGATGCATTCGGAGCACTTTGTGATTGGTCAACCGCTGGTCGATGCCGTGAGTCAGACCCGAAAACGCGACGGGCGCGTGGTCGCCGTTGGCACTACGGTAGTTCGAGCGCTGGAAAGTGCGATGCAACAGGGAGCCCTAAGAGCTTGTTCCGGGGAAACATCGCTTTTTATTAAGCCGGGATTTCCGTTTCGGGCGGTGGATATGATAATCACCAACTTTCATCTGCCGCGCTCTACATTACTGGTGCTGGTCAGCGCTTTTGCAGGGTGCGGGAGAATCCGAACCGCTTATCAGCAGGCAATCCTAGAGGGCTACCGGTTTTTTAGTTATGGGGATGCCATGTTGCTGGAGGAAAAAGTCTCGAAATGATGAACTTTTCGGTTATGGATACCGACGGCGAGGCCCGTCGTGGGCGCCTGACCTTTGGTCGCGGTAATGTAGATACCCCAGCGTTTATGCCGGTCGGCACACTGGGATCGGTGCGAACGGTTGCACCCGAGGAGGTTCGTGACTGCGGGGCCCAGATCATTCTGGGAAACACATTTCATCTAATGCTGCGCCCCGGAACCGATGTGATACAAGCTCACGGGACATTACATGATTTTATGGGTTGGGATGGCCCGATCCTGACGGACTCCGGCGGCTTCCAGGTATGGAGTCTGGCCGATAAGAGACATATTTCTGAGGAGGGCGTACGTTTTAAATCCCCGGTCGATGGTTCGTCGGTATTCCTCGGGCCCGAGGAATCTATCGCAGTGCAAAGGTCCCTGGGCTCTGACGTGGTGATGTGTTTTGATGAATGTACAAACTATCCGGCTTCGGTCGCCCACGCACGCGAATCTATGGAGTTATCAATGCGCTGGGCCAGTAGATGCCGGGATACACCGCTGGGTGCTGATCAGGCGCTTTTTGGTATCGCCCAAGGCGGAATGTACGAAGATCTACGTCTTGAGTCACTAGACGCCCTTAAAGCTGTTGGTTTTGAAGGTTATGCCCTGGGGGGGCTTTCCGTGGGTGAGCCCAAAGCGGATATGTTACGAATACTGAGGTCGGTGGCTCCCCGTATGCCGGCGCAAAAACCACGCTATCTGATGGGCGTTGGTAAACCAGAAGATCTGCTGGCCGGCGTCATCGCAGGAATTGACATGTTCGACTGCGTTTTACCAACCCGAAACGCACGTAATGGTTGGCTGTACACCCGCTCAGGCATTGTGCGGCTGAAAAACGCGACCTACAGAGACGATACTCGCCCCATCGAGGCCGGTTGCCGGTGCCCTGCCTGCGAACGTTTCAGCCGAGCTTATCTTCGGCATTTGTACGTCACCCGAGAGTTTTTAGGTGCTCGCCTTTGCACTTTGCACAATCTGGTCTTTTTTCAGGACTTGATGGCGGATATCCGTGAGTCCATCAGCCGTGGCCGGCTTGCGGCTTTTGCTCGCGAGTTCATGGTGAGTTATGCCGGTGAATCTCGTGATATGGCATAATCGCGCGCTTTTCCAGGCTTAGACGAGGTGAAACAATGAACTTCCTGATATCAGACGCTTGGGCGCAAGCGGGGGGAGACGCGGGCGGCGGCTTATTCAGCCTGTTGCCGCTAGTGGTAATTTTTATTCTGTTCTACTTCCTACTGATACGCCCGCAGCAAAAAAGAGCCAAACAGCATAAGGAAATGGTTACCGTGCTGAAAAAGGGCGAAGAAATTGTGACCAATGGCGGGCTTTTGGGAAAAGTGACAGACCTTGACGATAACTTTATCACTTTGGAGATCGCCAGCGGTCTGAATGCGAAAGTTCAGCGCCAGTCGGTTGCTCAAGTGATGCCGAAGGGCACGTACTAACCCAATGCGGAACCACACACCGTGGTGGAAGTGGCTGATCATCGTAGTGGTGATCGTGCCCGGGGCATTCTATGCGCTTCCCAATCTGTTCGGCGATGATCCGGGTATTCAAATGCGCGGCGTACGCGGTGCACGCTTGGGGACGGCAGAGTTAGGCGAGGTGCAAAAAATCCTGGAGTCGTCTGAGGTTAAGTATAAGTCAGCGGTTCTGGATGATCGCGGAATACGAGTTCGGTTTGAAACTACCGATGTCCAGTTACAGGCGCGGGATCTGCTGGAGTCTCGTCTTGCCAGTGGAACTACCATTGCTTTAACGCTGTTACCGGCCGCACCTGACTGGTTGTCTCAGGTCGGCGCATTGCCAATGTACCTGGGCCTAGACTTGCGCGGCGGTGTGCATTTCCTCTTGGAAGTTGATATGCAAAGTGCCGTGCGACGGGCCGAAGATCGTTATGTGGCCGATCTTCGTTCAACCTTGCGCGAGGCGAAAATCCGCTACCAAAAGGTCGGTCGGGATGGCTCTGGCGGTATCACAGTGGTTCTGCGTGACCCAGCAGTGCTAGCCGATGCTGCGGACGAAATCAGACGCACATTACCCGGTTTAGTTATTGCGGATGCAAAGGACAACGCGGATGGTGCACTGCGTATGCGTTTGTCTGCCAGCGAAGTAGAAGATTTATCTCAGTTCGCACTGGAACAGAATATCACGGCGCTGCGCAACCGGGTAGACGAACTGGGGGTTGCCGAGCCGGTGATTCAGCGCCAGGGTGATCGCCGTATCGTTGTGCAGTTGCCGGGAGTACAGGACACCGCTCGTGCCAAACGGATTCTTGGGCGCACCGCGACGCTCGAGATGATGATGGTGGATGAGGAGCATAGCCTCGACACCGCTTTGAGCGGCAAGGTGGCTCCCGGTTCCAAGATTTTCCGTTTTCGGGACGGCCAGCCTATCTTGCTCAAAAAGCGGGTGATTTACTCCGGTGAAAACATTGTGGATGCTGCCGCGAGCATCGATACCCAAAGTGGAGGGGCGATCGTCAGCATCACCTTGGATGCGATCGGCGCCCGAATCAATCAGAAAATAACAGGCAAGAACATCGGCAAGCGTATGGCCGTGCTTTACATTGAGAGCAAGTCCAAAATCAAAACCGATGTAAATGGCATGTCGGTGAAAGGCGCCGACGGTCGAGTGGTACGAGTCAAGCAACGAATTGAGGAAGTGATTACGGCGCCGGTCATTCGTGACCAACTCGGCAAGCGTTTCCAAATAGAAGGCCTCGATAGCGTTGATGAGGCGCGCGATCTTTCCTTGATGCTGCGAGCCGGCTCGCTCGCGGCACCTGTCGAAATTATTGAAGAGCGGACCGTGGGCCCAAGCCTGGGCCAGGCCAATATTGATCAAGGATTTCAGTCCGTGATCATTGGGTTTGCGCTGGTTCTAGTGTTTATGGCGATTTA
>JAAZYQ010000279.1 GCA_014239575.1 Gammaproteobacteria bacterium | reverse complement strand
GCAACAGAGTCCGATGTCGACATCCGCTCGGCGCACCCGTACTGGGCATACCCGTTTAACGATATCTCCGTGGTGCATAACGGCCAGTTGACCAACTACTGGGGCTTCCGCCGGGAAATGGAGCGTCACGGCCACCGATTCATGTCTAACTGTGATTCCGAGCTGATCGCGGTATATCTTGCTGACTGCATGGAGCGCGGAGAAGACCTTGAGGATGCAATGCGCCGGTCTGTCGATGAACTGGACGGAGTGTTTACCTACGTGGTTGCTACCGCGGACAAGTTGGGCATGGCTAAGGACGTGATGGCCGCAAAGCCCATGGTGCTCTATGAGAGCGATGACTTCGTGGCGTTGGCGTCGGAAGAAGTAGCGATCCGCAGCATCTTCCCGCACGAAATTGATACTTACGATCCTTATGAAGGGGAGGTGATGGTATGGCAGAGCTAGACCAGGCCCATGAGTCCTATGAACTGGGCATGCATACTGAGCAGTTGAGTGGCAGAACTCAGCAAGTCTTTTTTTCAGCAGAAGAGTCCGACAATCTGGTCTACCCCTGGGCGCCCGAGGTGGACTTTGAAAAAAGTGGCGAGATCGATGCGCAATCCTTGAGTCAACAAGAGGTCAATGCAGAAATTCGACGCCTGATGATCGAAGGCGTTGGCACGATTACTGTCCGCAACCCTGGAGCAAAGCACTCGCTTGGAGTAGGTATTTTGAGCCGGCTAAATCTCCATTTTGACGGTAGTCT
>JAAZYQ010000278.1 GCA_014239575.1 Gammaproteobacteria bacterium | reverse complement strand
GTCCACCACCCGAAGCCCCGATACGCCCCGCACGTTGAGAGCGGCATCCACCACGGCCGCATCATCCAACCCCATCCGACAGGTGCCCGATGGATGAAAGCTTGTTACACCAGTATCTCGCGCAAATTCCAGCAACTCTTCATCTGACTGCAATTGCTGTCCCGGTTTATATTCGTCCACGATGTACTTTGATAGGGCCGGTTGCGCAGCAATCTGACGGGTCACCCGGAGTGCGTCGACCACGGTTCTGCAGTCATTTTCCGTTTAAAGGTATCCGGGGTGAATCTCCGGGCGTGCCAGTGGATCGGCACTCTTGATCGAAAGGTAACCGCGACTGGTGGGCCGCAGTTGACAGACTGAGGCAGTAAACCCGGGGAAATCATGTAGAGGGGCGCCCGGCAGATCAGCCGAAAGTGCCGCGAAGTGAAACTGGATATCGGGCCGATCAACATCAGACCGGGTTCTCAGGAATGCACCCGCCTGGTTAATACCGACCGCCATCGGGCCTGAGCGCCGGAAAACATACTGCATACCCATTCGCATCTTTCGCCAGAGGCTACGCATGTCGTCATTGGTGGTGAGTGGCTGGTTGCAGCGGTGGATGACCCGCACCTGAAGATGATCCTGAAGGTTTTGGCCGACCGCCGCACGATCGCAAAGCACGTCGATACCGTGGCGTTTCAAAATCTTCGCATCACCGATACCAGAAAGTTGCAACAGTTGAGGTGACTGCAGTGCACCGGCACTCA
>JAAZYQ010000277.1 GCA_014239575.1 Gammaproteobacteria bacterium | reverse complement strand
AATTGCGCTGCGCTCTTGACGAATCTGTGTCGGTGCTTTGTAATCCAGACCCCGCCTGTGGTATCCCCTGTGGCCAGGTAGCTCAGTCGGTAGAGCAGTGGACTGAAAATCCTCGTGTCGGTGGTTCGATTCCGCCCCTGGCCACCACACGCCTTTTAGCGCCCACTAAGTCGCGATATACACTTGCGTATGCCACAACGGTGAGTCGTGGGCGAAGACACGCTTAAATCCACCCGCCTCGACAGATTCCTGGACGAGTCGAGGCTCATGCACGAAGCTGCGAAAATCCGAGCGAAACAACCAGAAGCCAAAGTTAAAAATTCTATTGTAAGTCTCGCCGAGCAAGTGCTTTCTCGGATAGGTGAGTGCGATAACGCGGCTGGTGCGATCGAGGGCCGCGCGAATCAATTCCTTGGGCGCGGGATAGCAGCAAACTACCTTGTCCAAAACCGTTACGTCCACTTTTTCCAGCGACTCGCTCATCTCGACGAAGTCACCAAGCCGGTATTGCGTGCGCTGCTCTAATTTGTGCTCCTTGGCGCGGCTCTTGGCAAGTTGCAACATGTATGGTGCGAGGTCGATGCCGGTGGCAGTTAAAGCCCCCTTCTCCAACAACGTTTGGTGTAAAGCGCCCACACCGCAGCCTACTTCTAATAAAGTGAGGCCATCGAGCCCCATCGATTCGAGTTCGCGGACAAGTTGCAGTTGGTTGTCATCGAGCCCTTTGCGTCGGTATCGGCGCTCATAAC
>JAAZYQ010000276.1 GCA_014239575.1 Gammaproteobacteria bacterium | reverse complement strand
GCATCGATCAGTTGCCGTCGTTTGAAGTCGCCAAAGCAGGTCTTGGCCGGACATTCCAAGTTACACGCTCGTTCCGACGCATGACGGTGCTAGAGAATCTTTATGTACCGGCGCTGGCGCAGGGGAGGAGTCACAAAGGCAAAGAAGTCAGGGAAGAAGCCCTTGAGGTGCTTGATTTTCTCACCATGGCGCATCTTCGCAATGAATATGCCCGGGCGCTTTCCGGCGGCCAACAGAAACTGTTGGAACTCGGTCGCCTGCTGATGCTCGATCCGGATGTCATTATCCTGGATGAACCTTTTGCCGGCGTCCACCCAAAATTGATGGAAGTGATCTACGAATATATCCGGCGGGTTAACGGGCGCGGTAAAGCGATGATCATCATCAGTCACCAGATGGATTCGATCTTTGCCTTGTGCAAAAGGCTGCTGGTTTTAAACTACGGCGACCTGATAGCTGACGACACGCCTGACAATGTCAAGAACGATCCTGTGGTGATTGAGGCATACCTGGGTACCACGGAAGACCGCTCGGGCACCGGCCAGGACGACGACGAGACCCGCTAATGACTGATGCATCGGACGACATCGTACTGGAGTTGCGTAACCTGTACGTGGGCTACTACAAGGATCTCAATATCCTGCAGGACCTCAATGTGAAGGCCCGCAAAAACCAGATCACGGCAATGCTTGGTGCTAACGGCGTGGGTAAGTCCACTGCACTCAAGGCGGTGTTCGGCTTTTTGCGTCCCAACGAG
>JAAZYQ010000275.1:529-775 GCA_014239575.1 Gammaproteobacteria bacterium | reverse complement strand
ATCTGGCAACGGGAAAACCGCTCTGGATGGGTGCCGGCTACGATGAATTTTCGCCCCGCTCCTTTCCGGACTACCCGGTCGATTCATCGAGCGCACGTTGGCATCGCGACTTGTTGCGAACGTCGATGGAATCGGAAGGATTTAAAATTTACGAATTTGAATGGTGGCACTTCGACTACAAGGACTGGAAGGCGTACCCCATCCTGAACGACACGTTTGATTAGTTGAAGAGGAAACGTCATGAAG
>JAAZYQ010000275.1:0-519 GCA_014239575.1 Gammaproteobacteria bacterium | reverse complement strand
GAGGGCTATGAATTGCTTGGCAGACGTTTTGCCCGACAGGGTTACGCACTTATAACAGGGAAAGAACCTGCGGAGGACGGCCGGCCTCGAGCCAATTGATGCGGTAAATCGCTTTCCCACGAAGAGACTTACAGGCGATCCCGGAGCGGGTGAAGATAGGAGGCTGTGTTGAATAATGCATTGAGAGGAAACGTCATGAAGAAGACCGTTGCCATCTTGCTGTTGTTATCGCTGTTGCCCCTGGGTGCTGCTGCCGAATCGAAAAAGGCCCCCAAGCCAAACGTCGTGGTTGTCTTTGTCGATGACCTCGGCTGGACCGATCTCGGTTGTTATGGATCAAAGTTTTACGAGACGCCCCGCATTGACCGCTTGGCGGAGCAGGGCGCCATCTTCGCCAGGGCGTACAGTTCCTGCAACGTCTGTTCACCGACTCGGGCTTCCTTGCTGACCGGCAAGTATCCCCAGCGCATTGGTTTCACTAGTTGGCTCAATCCGGGCAAACCGAACGGCCCCAACAGC
>JAAZYQ010000274.1 GCA_014239575.1 Gammaproteobacteria bacterium | reverse complement strand
ACAAGAATGGCAACTGAGTCAGGAGTAGATATTAGATCTGCACATCCATATTGGGCATATCCATTTAGTGATGTATCTGTTGTTCATAATGGTCAATTAACAAATTACTGGAATAATAGAAGAGCTCTTGAACGAAAAGGAATGCGTTTTATGTCTTCATGTGATTCAGAGTTAATCGCAGTTTATTTAGCTAATAAAATAAGAGATGGTAAAGAGTTAGAAGATTCCATGAAATCATCACTAGTAGATTTAGATGGTGTATTTACGTATTTGGTAGCTACCGAAGACAAGTTAGGCATGGCTAAAGATCACATGGCTGCAAAACCTATGGTTTTATATGAAAGTGATGAATTAGTTGCATTAGCATCAGAAGAAGTGGCAATTAGAAGTCTGCTTCCTCATGAAATTGATACGTATGACCCTTATGAAGGAGAGGTAAAAGTATGGCAAGCATAACAAAAAATGAACATAAGTCTTATGGAATGGGGCTTCATGATGAAGTTTTAACAGGAAGAACCCAACAAACATTTTTTAATCCTGAAGAAGGAGAAAATTTCTTTTACAACGATGCTTTTGACGTTGATTTTAATAAAAGAACTTCAATAGATGTAAAAAAACTTGAGTGTTTAGAATTAAATAAAAAAATAAAAGAATTGATGAAGAAAGGATATGGAACTATCGTATTAAAAAATCCTGGAGCCAAACATAGTCTTGGAGTTGGTATTCTTCAAAAGTTAAATCTTATTATTGAGGGTAGTCTTGGCTACTTTGGTGTT
>JAAZYQ010000273.1 GCA_014239575.1 Gammaproteobacteria bacterium | reverse complement strand
GTGCTATCATTTGGAAAAAGGTATCCAGCAATAAATGTCCCAACTCCAATTGTACCAACCAATAGACCAACACCTTTTAATATGGATCCCAAAGCAACTACGCCGAAAAGATATAAACCTATACCGACAAAAAAAGTTATCATTCCACCTCTTCTTAATTCTATGGGTTCTTTCTTCTTTTCACCTTCTATTTTGCTTATCAGCTCTTCTACCTTTGATGGATCATCAATAGTTTTAGCAACCTCAACAATGGCAGCTCTCTTATTTTTCGCATCATAATACAACCAAATAAATACCGCTAAAGGAATTGCTATTCCGCTTAGAATTCCAACTAAAGCTATTATATCATTCATATTTTATCTCCTTATATGTAACGTAAACTTATCACTATTATTTTGAGAAGTAAAGGTTACATTTATTTTTTTTATATAAAGCTTACAACCACATTGATGGGTAAGTATTTGTAGATTTGGATTATAAATAAGAGTAATATACTTATCAAAAGTATTTGAATCTATAATCTCAACAATTATTAAGGAGTTTATATGCCATATAAAACAATGATGTCTATAGCTGTAGCAGTACCTCTACTATTTTCGGTAGCTTTTCTTGTTGTACCACATTTTTTTATTTTAGAGTCTTACCCTAATGCCGAAGGGTTAGCTTTGGAAATAGCAATAACTCATCGGTACGATATGGCTGGTATGCTATTTATGGTTGCGTGTTTTGCATTTCAATCTAGAAAAGTTGAGAAAGTGGATAACCAAAAAGTAATTCTTT
>JAAZYQ010000272.1 GCA_014239575.1 Gammaproteobacteria bacterium | reverse complement strand
ATATTTACAACACTATTGTTTGAATTATTAATTATGTGACGAATAACAGCAGACCCGATAAAACCAGCCCCACCAGTAATCAAAAAATTTTTAAATTTTGAACTCATAGCAATTCCCTGAAAAACTATTTTACTATGGCATTTACAATCATAGCTCTAGATATTAAATTCATGGATTAATGATATAATTTATATCGCTTTTATTACTGCTAGAAATAATGAAAATGAATTCTGAAAACTCAGATAAAAAACCAACAAATTTTATCCGTAATATAATTAATGAAGATTTATCTTCTGGCAAGCATAAATCGGTTATAACCCGTTTCCCACCTGAGCCTAATGGCTATCTTCATATCGGACATGCAAAATCGATCTGTCTTAATTTTGGAACAGCTGTAGATTATGATGGTTGGTGTAATCTAAGGTTTGATGACACCAACCCTGCCAAAGAGGATGTTGAATATGTAGAATCAATAAAAGAGGATGTTCATTGGTTGGGATTTGAATGGCACGGAGAAGTCAAATATAGTTCTGACTATTTTGAAAAATACTATGAATACGCAGTTGAACTTGTTAAAAAAGGGTTGGCATATGTTTGTTTTTTAAGTGCTGATGAAACTCGAGAATATCGTGGCACACTTAAGGAACCAGGTAAAAATAGCCCATATCGAAATACTCCTATAGAGGAAAACTTGGTGCTATTTAAAAAAATGAAAGAAGGTGGCTTCAAAGAAGGTGAGTGTGTTCTTCGAGGCAAAATTGAAATGTCCTCAAGTTTTATGTGTA
>JAAZYQ010000271.1 GCA_014239575.1 Gammaproteobacteria bacterium | reverse complement strand
GAATCAGATTGCGCTGTCGCATCGCTTCAAACTCGTTGCGCAACTGGTCAGTGGTCGTTAGATGGCCCTGCATCGCGCTCAGAGCCGTGCTCGGCAGCGAAGCTAGAAAATGGATCGGTATCCCGATGACAGCAGCGGATTGCGTCACCGTGCGCACGGGTGCCAGATAGAGATATGCTGCTATCAGCGCCGCAGAGAGCAGCAGGTAGGGACCGAGACCGCGCACCACACCGCTGTCTCCGCGTTTCACCATCGCGTCACTCCTGAATTCTGGCCGGCCTCAATCTGGTGGCCCTAACTCCGCCTGGAGGCTAGCAAACACACGCGGCGGGTTCTACTCGTGGGTGAAGACGTCACCCAGCGCGCTCATTTCCTCCAGCGCCCTACCGCAGCCTCGGGCGACGCAGGTCAGGGGGTCGTCAGCCACCACAACGGGCAATCCTGTCTCCTGCATCAGTCGCCGGTCCATATCACGAATCAAGGCGCCCCCACCCCCAATCACCATTCCACGATCTCCGATATCCGCAGCAAGCTCTGGCGGGGTATTTTCCAGGGTCTCACGGATCACCTGGACGATCTGTCGAAGTGAATCGCTAATGGCTTCGTAGACTTCATCACTACCAATCGTGAGGCTATGGGACATGCCCTGGGCAAGATCCCGCCCTTTGACCTCCATTTCACGATGATCTGACTCATCCCAAGCAGTACCGATCGCCTTTTTTACCCGCTCGGCTGTCGCCTCGCCGATAAGCAGACCATGACGGCGGCGGACGTAATTGATAATTGCCTC
>JAAZYQ010000270.1 GCA_014239575.1 Gammaproteobacteria bacterium | reverse complement strand
ATGCACTTTCTGCCAGATATCTATGTGCCCTGTGACAATTGTCAGTGCAAGCGCTCTAACCGCGAAACACTCGATATTCGCTACAAGGGCCGCAGCATCCATGAGGTGCTCGATATGACCGTTGCCGAAGCAGGAGAATTCTTCGCCGCGATTCCCGTCATTAAACGCAAACTCGACACGCTGCTTGCGGTCGGACTGGGTTACATCCGCCTCGGACAAAGCGCCACCACGCTCTCAGGTGGAGAAGCGCAGCGCATCAAACTCTCAAGAGAGCTCTCCAAACGTCCGACCGGGCGGACCCTGTATATTCTCGACGAACCCACTACCGGCCTTCACTTCCACGATATTCGCCAACTTCTGGGTGTCCTCCATCGTCTGCGGGACCAGGGTAATACGGTGGTCGTGATCGAACACAACCTTGATGTCATCAAGACTGCCGACTGGGTGATCGACCTTGGACCGGACGGTGGTCTGCGTGGAGGAAAACTGGTTGGCGCAGGTACACCCGAAGACCTCGCCCAAGTTACCAATTCCTACACGGGCCAGTTCCTCAAGGATCTTTTGGAACCCCGCATCGCGTCCTGATCAGGGAGGGATCAGAAATACTTACCCATCGTCATTACTAACATCAAATGGTCAGACCGCCAGACCATTGATTGCAGGTTGGCAATCCCTCCTGTGGTACTGTGTTTTGCAAATTAAAGCGGTCGTTGTTTCGCCCGGCGCAATAAGTTGTCAATGCGCTCTGCTGAGAAATGCGCAATGATGGATTCCCATCCAGATAAAGATCT
>JAAZYQ010000026.1 GCA_014239575.1 Gammaproteobacteria bacterium | reverse complement strand
CAGCCCAATGTCTTTTGTTGGCTCAATGTGGGTCAATAAATAGCTTTTTCTGTTCATCTTTTTAGTAAATTTTGAAACAGCTTTGGGGTGATAGCCACATCCTGACTCCAGTACTGCTTGAAGAAAATCGGGAAGAATCCTGCCATCACGGTGGTTGCAAAGGCAGAGTTGGCCCAGTCATAAAGGGCCCAGGAGACCTTGCGTCGGCTATCAGAAGTCATCATGGGGTTCTTCGCCTGTTGGTGAGGCGGGGGATATCAGCCAAGGGTGGATGACTGATTGGTCCAGATGGTGTGTGAGATGGCCAGTTTACCTTGGTCTTAGGGTAGCGAGTCGATCTCAGATTGAAAACGGGCCAGAATCGGCGATTCCGCCAAGATCTGAGCTAGTACTTCTGCACTCAGAAGTCCAATAATCGGACACAAGCCGAAAGTGGTACGACGATACATACATTGGTAATCCTGAAAGAGGAGTAAATTTGACTCTCAAGACTGCCAACCCGAGCACCGGCGGTCACCGCAAGAGCTATATAACTTGCCATTTTCATGGAGGTAAAGCTGTGAGATTTTATGACTGCAAGACCGCGCCATCGCCGCGCCGCGCCAGAATTTTTATTGCTGAAAAAGGCATTCAGGTCGAGACCATCGAAGTTGATCTTCGCGCAGGCGAGCATCTTAAGGAAGAATTTGTGGCGCTGAATGCCTACGGTACGGTACCGGTATTGCAGATCGAAGATGGCACCTGTTTTACGAGTACTACTGCGATCTGGCACTATCTTGATGCCCAGTATCCTGATCCGCCCCTAATGGGCATAAGTCCAAGCGACCGCGGCCGCATCGCCGATCTGCAGTGGCATATTGAGACCGGCGGCTTTATGGCCATGGCAGAGTATCTGCGAAATTCAGCGCCAGGATTTAAGGGCCGGGCTCTGACCGGCCCGGGCAACTATGAACAGATCCCAGCGCTTGCTGAACGCGGTAAACACAGAATCGAACGCTTCCTCGGGGAAGTTGATGACTTGGTCGGTGACAAACCGTTTGTAGCGGGTGACGCGTTTACTGTGGCCGATATTGATCTTTTGGTATTGATTGATTTTGCGAAATGGCGAAAGCTCTCATTGCCCGAGGATGCGACCCGAGCCAGGCGATGGCATGACGCGGTAAGCGCTCGACCGAGCGCAGCTCTATAGAAACCCCGCGTCTTTCCAGACAAGTAGGTGTGCGGCGACGCAGGGTGTTGTGTTCTACTGCAACAAGCTACCCCAAAACCCGATTTTCAGGTCACGTTGGGAGCACGGTGGCTAAAAGCTTTCGCAACACATTCGGGATCGGGGAGAATATCTGGCGCGCTATTATGGCAGGTGCAGTAACTTCCTTGGGAGATGAACGAGAACCTAAGGCCGTGTGGCTGTTGCAGTGATTACAACAGCTTCAGGGTAACAACTTGAATAGGAGCATCCAGAGTCGTGGCGCATTCATCGGCCGCCAAGTTTTGGGTTGGCGCCCAGCGCGTGGCGGATAGTACAAAACAAAGGGCCTTGCTTTCCACGCTGGTGGTGCGCACGTTGAAGGTCGAACGCTTGGGTGGGGCATTCGCTGGTACGCTTTAGCCAATGAAGTTTGCTATAGCGACGGTCAACATCAATACGGACACGCTATCATCTTCACTGGATTTTACTTAGCATACCGGCAAAGTTCCCGTAAGACACCTCTTTGGAGAAAAATGACTACTACTACCGGCCGGCCGAAACTCTCAACTCGTGGGCCTCGCGTTGAGCACTAGACGTTCCCAAAGCTACGTTATCGTTGGCACCTGCTTCTCGATTCAGGTTGTCTATGTTGGTATTTTGTTCACGTTTGGGCTGCTGTTCTTGGAGTTCGAACAGACCTTTGGTTGGAACCGTACCACTATTTCTGGCGCATTCTCAGTATTTCTCCTCACCACTGGATTCGTCGGGGTCGTGATCGGAAAGCTCAATGATCGATTTGGACCCAGTCGAATCATGATTGCTGGCGCTGTGATCCACGGCATCGGTTACGCCCTGATGTATATGATCCAGGCACCTTGGCAGCTCTATCTATTTTATGGCGTGCTCGCAGCCGTGGGCTTTAGCACGCACGACGTCCTCACGTTATCCACGGTCGCCCGGTGGTTCACAACCCAAAGAAACTTGATGTCCGGCGTCGTCAAAGCAGGTGCTGGCGTGGGCCAGTTTATTACTCCAGTGCTGCTTGCGAGTGTGCTGGCGGTCTACGACTGGCGGACGGCGTGTCTGTTCATCAGTATTGCCTCGACGATCGCGCTTGTGCTTTTGGCACCCTTTTTGCGGCGGGATCCACCCCCGGCACCGAACCCGACTCTCAGCCATAAGCCAGCCACTACATCAGGCACTGCCGCGAGCGAAACAGGTATGACACTGCGCGCTGCAGCGGTTACGCCTAACCTCTGGATTTTTTGTGCCGGCCAGTTTCTCGTATTCTTCTGCCTGATGGCAATCATGGTTCACATTGTGCCCCATGCCAGGGACCTGGGATTTGCACCCGGGCGGGCTGCCCAGGTCTTGGCGGCTATTGGTGGGGCCAGTATCGTGGGTCGGATTGTTATGGGCGGTCTCGGAGACAGGCTGGGCGGTAAGCGTGCACTCACCATCTCCTACCTGCTACTCACTGGCAACCTGATCTGGATTCTCTTCATAGAAAACCCGTGGATATTGTTCATGTTTGCCCCCATTTACGGCTTTACCCACGGCGCGTTTTTTACCTTAATCTCCCCGACGGTGGCAGAGTTCTTCGGGACCCGGTCCCATGGCGTGATTTTTGCAATCGTTCTGCTTCACGGCACGATCGGCGGTGCCATGAGCCCGATTATTGCCGGGTTGGTCTTTGATGCGACTGGCACCTATCAGCCTGTGTTCATAACGCTGTCGGTGCTGGCCTTTACGGGTCTGATCCTGATTAACTTTGTCCAGAAGATACCCCCTTCTCCTGCCTAATCGAACCGCTTACCTTGTTCGCTCGAGCACTAGAGGGTCGGATGCTAAGCCTAAGGCGCTATCGACCTCGATTACCGTTTTCTTGGGTGTTTATGATTCCTAATGTATAAACACCGTAATATTGCATTGAACAGTGCTTTAAAAAGCCCAACACCCACCCAATGCGGAGAGTCATGTCATGATGCTTGATGGTAATCAGTTAGAGCAATTTCACGAAGACGGATTTCTCTTTCTACCAGACTGGTTTTCCAGCACAGAGTCGGCCACTCTGCTAGGGGAAGCGGCCAAGGTTTATGCCATGGACCGAACAGAGGTTGTTCGGGAGAAAAGTGGTGCTGCACGTACTGCGTTCGCTGCACACACCTACAATGAGGGATTTCGTCTACTGGGCGCCCACCCACGCCTGATTAAACCTGTAATGCAACTACTCGGCGAAGAAGTCTACATGCATCAATATAAAGTCAATGCGAAAGCGGCATTCGACGGGGAGGTCTGGCAGTGGCACCAGGATTTTGGCACTTGGCATCGAGATGACGAAATGCCCGAACCTCGGGCGATGAACATTGCAATCTACCTGGATGAGGTCACTGCAGCGAATGGCCCGTTACTGTTTATTCCAAAGAGTCATACGGCAGGCACTCTGCCCGCTGGCCATGATCTTGAGACTACATCCTATCCACTGTGGACCCTGAATAGAGAAACAGTGACCCGCTTAGCAGAGCAAGGCGGTATTGCGGCACCTGTGGGTAAGGCCGGCTCGGTAGTGATGTTTCACAGTAATCTAGTCCATGCCAGCCCCCCCAATATCAGTCCTTTTGGACGTACGATTGTGTATCTGAGCCTTTGTGCCGTGTCTAATCATATTCGTCGTTACCAGCGGGCGGAGTTCATCGCCCATCGAGATTTCAAACCCATTGTCCCACTGGCCGATGACTGCTTGAATAAGCTCGAAACTGAAGTCGCCTAGTGAGGCGAGCCGGGCCATAGCGCTGGTTAAGGCTCTTGCAAAACCCCTGATCTTCATCATCTCGTTTCTATCGAATTTCTGTTCCGGTTGCGTGGTGGCCAACTAACCCGGAGGCTTATACGGATAACGGGAATTAGGTGAAACAGACAACGTTACGGGTTCGGACTGCTTGCGCGCAGTGCAGGGAGTGATTACCCTTTCTGCTTTCGTAAAGATAACAAGGATAAGGGCATGAGAGTTTTGATTACAGGTGGCGGTGGATTTCTTGGTCAGAAACTGGCACATGCGCTGGCAGCACGGGGTACGATTCTAGGAGAGTCGATCTCAGCCATGGAATTGATTGATGTGTTGCCTCCAGCCAGGGTAGATGCCAGCTTTCCCGTTTCGGTTGATGCCCGCGACATTTCTGATCCGACACTTCTGGCTGAGAGTTTCAGCCACAAGCCCGACGTGGTTTGGCATCTGGCCGCAGTAGTCTCCGGCGCCGCAGAGGCAGACCTGGATCTTGGGATGCGCGTGAACTTACAGGGCACCCTGAATGTCTTCGAGGGCGCGCGGTCCGCAGCTAACCGCCCAGTTCTGGTTTATGCATCGTCGTGGGCGGCACACGGCGGCGAAGAGCCGGTAATGATTGAGGATGGAATTGAGTTGAATCCTCAGACCTCATACGGCACACAAAAGGTGATCGGCGAGCTTTTACTGAACGACTATACTCGGCGCGGTCTCCTCGACGGACGCGGACTCCGCCTGCCGACGGTTTCAATCCGACCCGGCAAAGCCAACGCGGCCGCTTCATCGTTTATGTCTTCAATTTTTCGCGACACAATGCAGGGAGAGGCGTCGAATTGCCCGGTATCACGTGATTTTCCAATTTGGCACACGGCGCCACGTACGGTCGTTCACAATCTGATTTATGCGGCAGAGGTCGAGGGCAGCGCCTTCGGGACCAACCGTAACATCAATCTACCGGGTAGAACCGATTCGGTTGGCGATATGATTGATGCGATGACTGAGGTTTTCGGCCCAGAGGCCCAGCAGCGGATTACGTGGGATTCAGATCCGGTGATTGAGAAAATCGTTAAAGGATGGCGGGCATATTGCAAACCGCTCAATGGACAAAGATTGGGATTCAAAACAGATCAAAGTTTTGCCGATACCGTGCGTTGGTTTCTGGAGGACGATATTCGTCGTTAGCATTTGATGCCGAGTTTCTAGTGCAGGTGCATATTTGATGCCAGACAAGGCATCCTGCGGCCGCTGAGTGGCGTGGGGACTTGAAAAGAGCTACCGGGCCGGTAACCCGGCGCGACGTGAACTCAGTATGCAAAGAAGGAGTCGGTGATATGGCTATCAGGGGTGAAAGCGGTGATGTGAAACAGGTAACGGCATAATTTCAAGCCGGCTGATGGCGCAAGACATTGCGCCTGTCAAAACAAACACCTATTCCTATTCCCCACAGCCTCAAACAGTTGATGCGGGCCTTGCCCTGGCCATCGGTGAAGCCGCGAAACGGGTATGGATGTCGTGCTTGAGTCGCTAGTGGTATGTAAGCGCGGTATGATTGTGACTCGAGCGTGTTTTGTTTTATAACGAGGATTGAATCATGGCTGAATCAGTTGTACTGGCGTCGTCGTCGGCCACGCAGTTTGATCTCGACGAGGCGCGCGTGGATCTTGCTGCGGCTCTGCGTTGGGCGCATCGTTTTGGCTTATCGGAAGGTGTCGACAATCACTTTTCCATGGCTGTGCCTGACGACGACGGAGTGATCCGTGGTAAACGCTTTCTCATCAATCCTTACGGATGGCACTGGTCAGAAATTACGGCATCGTCGTTGGCGTTATGTGACGAGAACGGCAATGTCCTCTCGGGTGATAACGAAATAGAGGACAGTGCGTTCTTCATCCACAGCCGAATACATGCCAACCTGCCTAACGCTATCGTCGTGCTTCACACCCACATGCCCTATACGACTGCATTGACATTGCTTGACGACACACGCTTGGAAATGGTCGAACAGAACGCGTTACTGTTTGATGGCCGCATCGCGTACGACAATTCTTACGGCGGCCTGGCCCTGGACTGTGAGGAGGGTGACCGTATTGCTGCTGCGATGGGTGAGCATTCAATTCTTATGATGGCCAATCATGGGGTAACGGTCTCCGGCGCCACGGTGGCGCTGGCATTCAACGATCTCTATTATCTTGAGCGTGCCGCGATGTTCCAGGTGCTGGCCAGATCAACGGGCAAGCCCTTTCGTGTGATTCCAGATGAGGTTGTTGCCCGCACGCGGCGTCAGGTTGACAAGGAGTTGCCAAAATTAGCCCATAGGCACTTTACGGCACTCAAGCGGATGCTTGATCGGCAGGAGCCCGACTATCGTAATTGACTGTCTGCCGCGACGCCCTGAGGGGAGCGCTAGTCAGCGAAGAACTCCGGCCATCTACCCTCGATGTAGCCTTGAAACTTCTTGGAGATGCCTTCACTTTCCAGATACTTTCGCGTAACCGGCATCTCGACAGGTCTGAACGACCGGTTCGCTTGGTATCGGTTTGGGAAATCATGCTGCAGCATTGCCGCACGCCCGAGCATAATCCAGTCGGCACCCGCGGCAAGGGTCACTTCGGCCTGCTGCGGGGTGCAGATCTTGCCGGCAACGCCGAGCCGTGTGTTGTGGCGGTCGAGTTCAGTAAAAAAGCTCATCAGGGTGCGTCCTTGGTACTCTACTTCCTCGGGCTCCTTGAAGACGTCCCACAATGACATGTCGAGAAAATCGATGTTGTCCTCGTTCATGAGTCGCTGCGCGATCTGGACCGAATCATTTAACTTCATACCGAATCGTTCTGCGGACAGCCTGACGCCCAGTATGAAATCCTTACCACATTGGCTGCGAACGCCATCGATAATTTCGAACAATATGCGCGAGCGGTTTTCAAGATCGCCTCCGTACTCATCATCACGCCGATTGATGTCGGAACTGAAAAACTGACACAGAATATAGCTGTGGGCGCCATGCAACTCCACGCCGTCAAACCCGGATTCTTCGGCTCGGACTGCAGCTGAGATAAAGTCATCGATCAGTTGTTTTACCTCTGAGCGTGACAATGCCCGCGCACCAGTTTGTTCGTTATCCGATGGACACACCGCGGCGTTGCCGATGATCTCCCTCGGTGAGCGCATGCCGGCATGATGCAGTTGTGAGATCGCGATGCTTTGGTGGGAGTGGGTCGCGTCTACCAGGCGTGTCAATCCCGCAATGTGTTCGTCAGACCAGATCCCCAGTTGGCCCGGAAACCCTTTTCCGATGGCCTGCACGTGTGATGCGCAGGTCATGGTCAATCCGAAACCGCCCTGGGCGCGCATGGTGAGCCAGTGGAACTCATCTTGTGAAATCCGGCCGTCTTCATAGCTTTGTTGGTTGGTCAGCGGTGCCAGCATGAAGCGGTTCTTCATGGCGGGCCCGTGGCTAAATGTCAGGGGGTCGGTCAGGCGAGTCATGTCTGAAATTGTCGTTGTCTATTTTTTTAAGGTTGGAGCACGCCAGGGGCTCGAGCGGCGGTTTGGAACCAACCAGGCCTTTACGACGCTGTATGGCCGCTCGCGAGGATGGGCGAAGGGCGGAGTCTACCTCAGTTCATCGGGGCGACAATTTATGGGCGCTACGCTTTTGGGTAAAAAAGGCGCGCGCGCCCACAGCCGCTATACCCAAACCTGGCCCAAGCAAAGCCCTATTCCTTAAAGACAGTGTTCGCCATACTCCGCGACCCGTGCAACGAAAGGTGAGACTGACCGATGATGAGGTATCCTATTGGGACTGGGTGACCCGGCTGTGCTCAGTTTTAGCGGCGCCTGAGGTAGCCAGTGACTGATCATCATTACACGAGGAATGCATGATGACTGAAGTGTTGGGCGAAATTGATATTCAGCGCTATCGGCGGGATGGCTATATCGTGCCGAAAACGAAACTACCCACCAAAACCATGACCCAGTTACGGTCCGCGTTGGAGGAGACGATCGGGTCCAACCCTGGGATTCGACCCGAGCAACTGGTGAGCGTGCACATCGACCGCAGGAACGACGAAGGCGTCCACGGCCATAGCGCCTGGCTGGAGCTGGCAAAGGATCCGCGAATTCTAGACCTCGTAGAGCAACTGATCGGGCCTGATATCGTCCTCTGGGGCTGTCAGGTGTTCTGCAAGCCGGCGACTGATGGCATGGAAGTGCCGATGCACCAGGATGGCCACTATTGGCCTATTCAGCCGTTGGCCACCTGTACCGCCTGGGTGGCCATCGACGAAAGCACCGTCGAGAACGGCTGCCTGCGTGTGGTGCCTGGATCGCATACCGGACAGCACAGCTTTAGGCACACCCGGTCGGACCGCGAAAACCTGGTACTGAATCGACAGGTCGATGATCCGGCTGCCAACCTGGACAGCGCCGTAGACATTAAGCTTGAGCCAGGCGAGTTTTCGCTTCATGACGTCTATATGATCCATGGCTCCAACCGAAACACCTCGGGCAAACGTCGCGCCGGTGTAGCGATACGCTATATGCCTGCAACCAGTCATTTCAATCGGACGCTGTACGCTACGACCACCGGCGCCGGGTACCTGGTCAATTTCGCCAGTCGCCCGTTGTGGTTGCTGCGTGGGACGGACCGGGCCGGCAACGATTTCCAGGTTGGCCACCAGAGCTGACGCGACCAGCCGCCCCCGCACGGCGATCGGCCCAGATGCCAGCCCGAGGCCACCGCTACGCCCCAACAGGAGTTATTGATGAACCAAACCACGAGCCTGAAACAGCGAATAGGCGTCGACATTGGCTGCAAGCTGTCGGTTGAGGACGGCATCCGCTGGGCAGCCGACAACGGTGTTCGGTTCATAGACTGTGAGATCGATATCGAGCCAAATGCATTGGAAAGTTTCGATGAAAAGCGGGCGGGCTCAATACGGGAGATGTGCAATACGCTTGGTGTCCATCTTGGCCTGCACACACTCTCTGCGGTCAATATCGCCGAGTTCTCGCCCTTTGTCCGTGATGCAGTGGACGACTACCTACGCGCCTACATCGATGTAGCGGTACAGCTCAACGCCCAGTGGGTCGTGGTGCATGCCGGCTACCATTTCACTGCCGATCGGGATCGTCGTATGGAGACCAGTCTGGAGCGGCTGCGACGAATGACCGATTACGCCCAAAGCAAAGGGGTAAAGATCCTGCTGGAGAATCTTAACGGGGAGCCGGAAACGGCGGAAGTCCACTACCTTGCGCACACCGTCGACGAGTGCCTGTTTTATTTCAATGCCATCCCGTCTGCGGCACTGGGCTGGGCATTTACGGTCAATCATGCGACCCTGGTACCCGAAGGCATCGCCGGTTTCCTTAAAGCCATGCCAACCGAGCGGCTCGGTGAGGTTCGGCTGGCGGACAGCAACGGAGAGTACGAACTCCACCTGTACCCCGGCGAAGGTATTATCGACTTTGATGAGATGTTCAGACTGATCGAGGGCACCGGTTATACGGGCCACTATATGAACGCTTTTGGCAGTCTTGACGATCGGTTGCGAGCCCGTGAGGACCTGGTGCGACTGGCCTCGACCGGGGCCTAATTGGAAATACTCACTATCTGATCCTGCGGGATCGACCAACCTGGAAGACCCTATGAAAGCTGTACCGTTCGATGCATTTGGCTCGCCCCAAGCAGTCTGCACTAACGTAGCGCATTCTGCCCCCCTGGCGGCTGGCGTTGCGCTGCCCAAGACAGCCTGGCATGTAATCCTCAAGACGGCTCGTGACACCAGCCTTCTCGACAAAAAGATCGGCGACCTCATGGGGCGATCCTTTTCGTGAACGTGTTCGGACCCTTCTGGCCAATGGTGTTCGACCTCCTGTGTCACCGCCCAGAATGAGCACCGAGCAGCCCTTTATCGGCATCGTTCAGGGCGACGCCTGTGGCATCGGCCCTGAGTTGCTGCCCAAACTGCTACGCGGCCTTGAAGGCAGCCAAAGAAATCGGACGCTGGTGATCTCTGATCGACGGGTTATGGCAGCGGGCTGCACGGTCAGCGGGCTGACCATTTCGTGCAAGACTTTGAGCGACCGGGCCGGTATCGATCCGCACTGCGGCCAGGTCCAGTTGCTGGACGTGCCGTGCCTAGACCCGGCCAGCATTGTTCCGGGCACAGTCTCGGCCGATGCCGGCCGCGCTGTGCTTCAAACATTTGGCCTTGCCATTGACCTTGCCGCGGCTGGTACTATCGACGGGATCTGCTTCATGCCGTTTAACAAGGCCGCCATGCATCTTGCCGGTATCGGTGTTGAAGACGAGTTGACCTTCGCAAAAAACAGGCTCGGCGTCACCAGTCGAGCCAGTGAGTTCAACGTGATTGACGGCATGTGGAATGCCAGGGTCACGTCACATGTCCCGCTGAAGGATGTAGCAGGCAGGCTGACCATTGATCTTATCGTCGAGGCGATCGTCCTGGCCGACCAGACCTTGAAGAAAGCCGGCTATGCCAGCCCTCGAATCGCCGTCGCAGCGCTCAACCCCCACGCCGGCGACGGCGGTACCATCGGCAAAGAGGAGATCGATACCATCTCACCGGCAGTTGAAAAAGCAAAATTGCAGGAAATCGAAGTCCACGGGCCATTCCCGAGCGATACGCTTTATCTCAAGGTCCGTGACGGCCAGTATGACTGTGCGCTTAGCATGTATCACGACCAGGGCCAGATCGCGATCAAACTACTGGGCTTTGACCAGGGCGTGTCGGTGCTCGGTGGCCTGCCAGTGCCGATTACCACTCCGGCTCACGGCACGGCTTTCGATATTGTTGGCACAAACACAGCAAATGTACGCGCCGCACTGAATGCTTTTCGCATGGTGGCCGCCATGGCACAGGGCCGCAGCCATCGTCATGCCTGATCTCAGAAGCTCATAACCTCAGCTGACAACACCCATCAAACCAGGAGACCCTATGAAAGCCGTACAGTTCGATGCCTTTGGCCCAGCCCACACAGTCAGTTACTGCGCTGAGATACCGGATCCTGGCCCTCCTGCCAGCGACGAGGTGATTGTCGATGTTGTGGCTTTTCCGATCAATCCCGCCGATGTTCTGACCATTGAGGGTAAATACGCAGCACAGCCACCACTGCCCTACACGCCGGGCGCTGAAGCGATTGGTCAGATCAGTGCGGTCGGCGCTGACGTCGGCGGGCTTGCCATCAGCGATTCGGTGATCCTGCTCGGCCGCGAGAATTGGGTTCAGAAACGCAGAGTTAAAGCATCCGAGGTGTTGAAGATCGAGGTTCAGTCAGATCGACTTCTTCAGTACGCGATGCTTAAGGTTAACCCTGCCACTGCCGCGTTAATGCTGCGTGAGTACGTGGATCTCAAGGCGGGGGACTGGGTTATCCAGGATGCCGCAAACTCGGGTGTTGGAAAATGTCTCATTCGGTTGGCCAGAAAAGCCGGTATCAAAACCGTTAACGTGGTGCGCCGCGAGTCACTGGTCGAGCCGCTCAAGGCATACGGCGCTGATGTCGTGCTGGTTGGCCTTGATGATCTCGGCGAACGGGTTAATGCGGCTACAGCTGGGGGTCACGTCCGTCTCGCCATTGATGCGGTGGCGGGAAATACCAGTTTGCGCCTTGCCGAGTGTCTTGCCGATGGCGGTATGATGGTTAACTACGGGATGCTGAGTGGCGAGCCCTGTATGGTCATGCCGGATTGGGTGGTTTTTCGCCACCTCACGCTGACCGGCTTTTGGCTGTCTACCCATCTTGGGCAGATGCCACGAGACCAGAAAGAACGGCTCTATCAAGAGCTTTCGGATGATGTCCGGGACGGCACCCTGAATGTCAACATTGAGGCCACTTACGATATCAGCGACATCAAGGACGCGCTCGCTCATGCGGGGCGGCAGGGCCGGGACGGAAAAATAATTGTTTTGCCCAACGGCGAGGCGTAAATGCCTGCCTTGGTATTGGTGTCGATCGAGGTGGTTAAGGGAGTCTTGTGAATTGAGTGCCAAGGGCATCGACCTTCATGAAAGGCCAAGGCCGTCTTCAAGGGGAAATAATAACCAAGGAGATGAGAGGAAATGAACTTCACGACAGACGACGACGTCACTCTTTATTACGAAGATTCAGGATCGAAGGGCGCGGCCGCGGTCATCTTCGCCCATGAGTTCGCTGGCGAGGTGGGGAGTTGGGATGATCAGATCACGGCACTGAAAGATGATTATCGCTGTGTTGCCTACGCTGCCCGAGGTTGGTTGCCCTCAGAGGTGCCCGAAGACCCGGCGGCCTATAGTATTGAGCGCGCCGTCGCCGACATGATTGGCCTGATGGATCATCTGGAACTGAAAAAAGCCCATGTGGTTGGCCTGTCAATGGGATCGAACACGACCTTGCAGAGCGCACTCTGGCATCCCGAACGTTGCCACTCGCTGACCATGTCGTCGTCGGGTTACGGTGCGATGGCCGAAGGCCGGGCTGAATTTCAGAACGCTTGCCACGATATGTCGGCTCGACTGATCAACGAGGGCTGGGCGAACATAGCCGATACTTATGGCGATGGCCCGTTCAGGAGAAGTTTCAAGCGCAAGCACCCCGTCGCCCACGCTGATTTTCTGAAACGTCTGTCGGGGCATTCGTCATTGGGTTCAGCCCTGACACAGCGTGGTATTCAGGCACACCGTCCCTCGTTCGTTGAGCAGGAAGCGGCGCTCAAGGCCCTGACGCTGCCAACGCTGCTGATCGTCGGCGATGATGATCATCCTGGTCTTGCCGGCACGCTCTACCTAAAACAGATGATTACAACAGCGGGACTGTATGTTTCACCCCGCACCGGGCATCAGGTGAATTTAGAAGAGCCCGAAGTATTCAATCATGTGCTGAGGCAGTTTCTCAGTGCTGTCGCTGATGGATCATGGGGTGTTCACCCCGATACGGACAGGATGTTTTAGTGTGACCCTGCCCATCATTGACGCGCATCATCATCTGTGGGATCTTCAAACTGGAAACTACCCCTGGCTTAATGGCAATAAGCAGGTAGATTTTCGCTACGGCGACTACAGCGCTATCCGTCGCGACTATCTCTACGATGATTTTTGCGACGATGCGGCGAACCAGAACGTCGTCAAATCCGTACATATGGAAGCCGAGTGGAGCCAGGTGAATCCTGTTGCCGAATCACGCTGGTTGACGGGATACGCGCAGACCCATGATCTGCCCAGCGCTATCGTCGCCCAGGCCTGGCTTGACCGGGAGGATGTCGCCGATGTCCTGGCGGCGCACGCCGCGTTGGATTTGGTGCGGGGGGTTCGGCAAAAACCAAAGGCAGCGTCTCGGCCCGAGGATTTCATAGCAGGCGCGCCCGGATCGATGGCCGATCCCCGGTTCCGTGAAGGCTATGCTTTGTTGGCTGATTTCGGGTTGTCCTATGATCTACAAACCCCTTGGTGGCATCTTGGCGAAGCCGCGGATCTGGCGGGGGATTTCCCCAACATCCAGATGATTCTGAACCACACAGGGTTACCCGCTGACCGCAGTCGGCAAGGGTTGGCCGGTTGGCGCGACGCGATGCATCACCTGTCGCAAGCCGCCAATGTCGTCGTCAAAATATCCGGCCTTGGTGTACCAGGCCAGGCGTGGACAGTCGATAGCAACCGCAGCATCGTACTCGACACCATCAATGCCTTCGGCACAGAGCGTTGCATGTTCGCCAGCAACTTCCCGGTCGACCGTCTGTGCGCGACCTACGATGTCATCTTTAACGGCTTCAAGACGATGACCGCCGATTTTGACGACGAGGAACGCGTGAAACTTTTCCACGATAACGCAGCGCGCATCTATCGCCTTTAAGATCTACAACATCTGATCATCGTAGATCTTGAGGATAGCGGTGGCATCGAGTTCGCTGTGGCCCTTGGCGATCAGAACACGGTACAGGGCAGTCGATTGGCTGGACATCGGTACTGGGGTGTTGGTTTGTTGAGCCAAGTCGACAACCATATCGAGATCCTTCAGGACCTGACGCGCATAACCCGCCGGGTCGAAGTCACGCTCAATCATGCGTGGAAAAAAGCGCTGGAACATCGGACTGTCAGCATAGCCGCCCTTGAGTGCTTGCGGCACCTTGGCCGGATCGATCCCCGCATTTCTCGCCAAGGTCACAGCCTCTGCCAGGAGTGTGAAATTGTTCAGCACCAGAACCTGATTGACCATCTTGGTCACCTGCCCCGTGCCAAGCACCCCCATGTGGGTGTTGTGGCCCAGCGTATCGAGCACTGGCTGGACTCGTATCACATCATCAACGCTGCCTCCAACCATGATGGCCAGCTCGCCCGTTCCGGCAGCAGGTGGCCCACCCGAGACGGGCGCATCGACCCAACCCATACCCGTTTCTTCCTTTAGACGGGCGGCCAGGTTGCGTGTTTTATCCGCGATAGTCGTCGAGTGATCGAGAAAGATTTTGTCCGCATTTCCTCCTTCAGCGATACCGTTTGGTCCGAATATGGCTTCGGTCAGGGCGGGTGTGGTGATGACGCAGGCCTGGACGATATCGCTGGCCCGCGCCACCTCGGCAGGGGATGCAGCGGTGATAACGCCATTCGCCGCAGCCGCGCTCATTTTGTCGGGGTCGGGATCGAAGCCGGTGACCTGATAGCCGGTTTTGATCAGGCGTTTGCTCATTTGTGAGCCCATCAGCCCAAGACCAAGATATCCGAGTTTGGGTTTACTTGCCATCCTATTTACCTCTGTTATGGTGTTGATCATGCCTTGCGGGTGGGGCTGGGATATTAACGCTTAGCCGCCACACTGACTGCCTTAAGGCGTTCGAGGTAGAAGTGTCCTGGTGTTAACTAGTACGGCCCGGGCCGCTCTCAAGCTGGTATGGTGGTTCGCCCTGTGTGGCTGCAAGTAAACGTGGCCTTCCTGATTTGGGTGGTTTCATCCGCGATCTGAAAACCCAAAACGCTGCGAAGCCGCTACTGCCATCGGGACGGTCGTGCCCAAACGATAGCCGGCGTTGGTGCATAACATCTACCGCATGGGTCACGCTGTGTGACGTGAGCCCAAACCAGAAAAAAGGAGAGGGTGAAACGCAAGGCAGTGTCCGAATCGGTGGTACTGTTTGGTGATTATCGGCCGGAGCTTGAGCTGCAATGCAAAGAATTGAGCATGTTGATGGCGGCGAGCCTAGAAAGTGGGATAATCTGAAACTCGAATGTTAATCTGGTTATTCTCGTCTAAGCGGGAATCTGGGTTGGTGCCCGTGTTAGCCGGTTTCGCGCTTACACAGGAGTGATTTTAATTTTTGCTGGGAAACTAAAATGGGACAGTTTACAAACAAGAAAGCGATTGTTTTAGGTGGTACCTCTGGTATCGGGTTGTCAACTACCCAGATGCTGCGTGACGGCGGGGCAGAGGTTATCGCCGGCAGCCGCCGCGAATGTGAAATCGACGGTGTCGAATGTGTCAAGGTCGACGTGCTCGATCGCGAAGCCTTAAGCGCCTTGTTCGAAAAGCATCACGGTTTTGACTACCTGGTTAACGCTGCAACCGGTGGGTCACGTGCCATCGGGCCTTTTCTCGAAATGGACCTGGATGGGTTTCAAAGCTCCTTTGCCAAACTTTGGGGTTATACCAACAGCGTTCGTCTGGGGGTTCCGCATATGTCGCAAACCGGTGCCGTCGTGTTAATCAGCGGCTACCCGGCACGTAAATGGCGGGCGGGGACGATTGCCATCGGCAGCGTCGGTGGTTCGGTCGAGGCCTTTATTCGATTGGGCGCCAACGAAATCAAGCCAGTAAGACTGAACGGGGTGTCCCCCGGGCTGATCGATACCCCGATGTCACCGCTTGGCGGAGAAGAGCGCGCGAATTATTATCAAAAAGGCACATCTGGCCATATTATTCCACGGGCCGGTACGTCGGATGAAGTCGCCGCCGCCGCTGTCTTTTTGCTCGAAAACGAATTCGTTAGCGGCACTATTATTGACGTCGACGGGGGTGCTATTGCTTCATGAGTTTGAGAAAGATCAGCAAACTCCTAAAAGGCGCTACTCCGGTGTGCCGAGCCGGATTACTCCCGTATCGGCGTCGAATGACGGCGTAAGGCCTTCCATCGGGTAAAAACAAATTACGGTTCCTGTTGTCTGCAAGATGGAGATTACCGTGGCGGTGGTAGGGTCACCGCAGGAATAGGTGTTACTCATGAGCGTTCTAAAAAGGGATGGTTTGGTGGTGATCGACCAAAGCCACGGCCTGAGTCACCTGCCGTGAACCCATCGCAAAAACCCGCTCTAAAGGTTGGGATTGGCGGGCTCGGCACCATTGGTTTTGATCTGGCCCAGCGTCTGGATGAAGGGATTGAGGGCTTGATTCTTAGCGCGGTATCAGCGCGAGATACCGATGCTGCCCGCTTGAGGCTGAACGCCCTGCGACAACAGGTTCCGGTTTTGTCCTTAGCGGAACTGGCGCAAGTCTGCGATGTCGTGGTCGAATGCGCGCCGACCGCCGTGTTCAGTCAGGTTGCTGAGCCGACAGTCCGGCTGGGAAAGGTGTTGATTACGGTCAGCGTAGGGGGGCTACTTGATAACTGGCATCTGGTCGAGATGGCGAAGACCACGGGCGCGCGCATTAATATCCCCAGTGGTGCGATCCTGGGGCTTGATGCGGTACGGGCAGCCGCCCTGGGTGAGATCAAACACGTATCGATGGTAACCCGAAAACCGCCTGCGGGGCTGGCCGGCGCTCCTCACATCCAAAACAACAAGATTGATCTGAACTCTATAGATCAGCCACTTAAGGTATTTGAAGGCTCGGCCCGTGAGGGCGTCGCGGCTTTTCCGGCAAATGTCAATGTGGCGGCTGCGCTGGGGCTGGCCGGCGTAGGGCCAGAATGCACACGGTTGGAAATATGGGCCGATCCCGGAATCAGCCGGAACACCCATACCATTACGGTCGAATCGGACAGTGCACGCCTTGAACTCAAGATCGAAAATATCCCTACTGCTGAGAATCCGGGGACAGGCAGGATCGTTGTATTAAGTACGCTTGCGGCTCTTAAAAGACTGGTCGATCCTCTGACAGTGGGTACTTAAATCGCATCGGCTGGAGTCTGCACGGCTGGCAAGGTATCTCGAGCCGACCGGAGATCATGTTGAAGCAAAGGCCGTGCGAAATCTCATAAGTGCTCTCATTGGTCGGGCATGTATCGCTCCCCAATTCCCGGAGAACTTACGCCCAACCCGGGCAATTCCCACACTCCGGCTCCGGCAGGATTAACATCGGCCGCAATGTTAGCGTCAATCAGGTACGGCGTATTGGCAGCGAGTGCTTCCTTGATGGCATCTCCCAGGTCGGCGGCTCGATCAACTCTGACCCCGCTCACGCCGGCAGAGCGGGCCATGGCCGCGAAATCAGGGTTATACGGGTCTCCGGTGTGCGGATCTTTAAAATCAGTAGCTAATTCACGACCCTCCAGATAGCCGCGTTGCAATCCACGGATAGAAGCGTAGGCGTAATTGTTCCAGACCAACCATACGACAGGAATATCATATTCCACCGCTGTACCCAATACGTTGGCGTGCATGAAAAATGCACCGTCTCCGCACACTGCCAGCGCAGGTCGATCGGGTGCTGCGAGCTTTGCGCCAAGCACGCCGCCAACACCGAATCCCATCGGACCAAAACCCATCGAGCCTATTAACGATAAAGGCCCTTTGGGATTACAGAACTGGAGAAGCCAGTTGTGGTGGATGCCGATATCACTGACCAGGATGGTGTCATCAGGCGCAGCTTTGTCAATTTCGTGGGCTGCGCGCTGCGGATGAATTGGGCTGGAATTGTCACTGAATCCGGGTGCAATGAATGCGGTCCACTGTTGCTTGTAACCCTCAATGGCTGCCAGCCAGTTTCGGTGGGCATCTGTCACGCATACCGCCTCAGGCCGGGCTTGTATCGCGCCCAGGACTTGACGCACAAAGGTCCGAACATCAGCCATTAATCCCAGCGCCACCGGATAGTTCCGCGCAATCTCGTCCGGGTCAATATCAACATGAATCAGCTTCGTGGGTGGGATCGAAAACGAGTATCCAGGAATCCAGGAGCTGGATGTTCGATCATCGAAGCGTACCGCGAGCGCTAGCAGTACGTCTGCCTGGCGAGCTGCATGATTGGCTTGAAATGTGCCATTGCGGGCAAGCAAACCCAAAGCCAATGGGTGGGTGGCGTCGATAGCGCCTGTCCCACTGGCGGACCAGGCTATTGGAATTTGGAGTTTCTCTGCGAGCTGCAGGAGATCGCTAGTGGCCTGCCCGTATTTCACACCCTGTCCTACCAAAATTACGGGCCGCTCTGCCGACAACAGCATGGCGACAGCTTTCTCAACGCCCTCCGGGTCCGCACCACAACGACTGGAGATATTAGCGTTCCAGTCCTCGGGGTTTGGCGTTGCTTCGCCCACGGGCTCTTTAAAAACGTCGAATGGCACGTCCAGCACCACAGGCCCTGGCCGCCCGGTAACCATCGTTTTCCAGGCCTGTCGCATCATCAGCGGTACTTGCTCTCCACGGGTAGGTTGGAAAACCCGTTTGCAATACGCTCGAACGGTTGACGGAAAGTCGGCTTGATAATGTCGATAAGTCTCCTGAAAAGCGCCCCGATTAAACTGTGTCGTGGGTACATTGCCAGTCACGGCAAGAAACGGAACCGAATCGAAGAACGAATTAGCGAGACAAATCGGAAGATTGGATGAGCCCGGCCCACACGAGGTAAAGGTCGCAGTAGGTTGCCTCGTGACGCGGTAGTAAACATCAGCCATGAAACCGGCAATACTTTCGTGGCGAACTGAAATGGTTTTTATCTCATCGGAACGCTCATAAAGCGCGTCTATAAAGCCAATATTTCCATGGCCACAAAGACCGAAGGCGTACGGGACTTTTTCACGAATCAGATAATCAACTATTAACTGACCACCGTTCTGACTGTCTGTGTTCTTCATGGAAGTATCACTCCATTATGCGAGATGCGCTCATACATCTCTTTGGGAACAGGCTACGCATTAGAATGCTTTTATCGCGCCTGATCTTAGGCATCCCATCTCTACTTGCTACGGTGATGTTGCAATGACCAATGCCTTGGATGGTAAAACTTTGGCTGCACTGATTCCGTTAACTAAAATGTGACTGTAATAGCCTTGATTTCGCAGTAGGCATCCAATCCTGCGAGGCCTTTTTCGCGCCCGATGCCACTTTCTTTCATGCCGCCAAATGGAACTGTATCTCCCGCACTGTGATAGCCGTTGATAAATACCTGTCCCGCTTCGACACCCCGGGCAAAACGCATCGCTTTGCTGATATCCTGGGTTTGGATGCCTGCCGCCAGCCCGTAAGAGGTTCCGTTGGCAATATCTATCGCGTGGTCTACATCATCGACCCCGATGACACTCAAGATCGGACCAAACACCTCTGCCGTGCCCAACTCATCTTCTGGCGACACATTATCGGCTATTGATGGTGTGAAGAAATATCCGCCTTCACATTCGGCAACCTGAGCTTGGTCTCCGCCCGTGACAAACGTTATCCCCCGGTCTTTGGCGCGTTGAGCGAACCCGGCCACCGATGCCAATTGTCGATCAGAAATCAAAGGGCCCATGACGGGGTTATCAAGCCCGTGGCCCAGTGAAATCGATTCGACCCCTTGGACCAGTCGTTCGACCATTTCCTCATGAATCGAGCGATCTACCAAAAGGCGCGTCCCGGCGGAACAGATCTGCCCAGCATTCTTATACATTCCCGTCAGAACACTAGGCACGGCAACATCCAGGTCCGCATCTCGAAGCACCACATGGGGAGACTTCCCACCCAGTTCTAATGTGACTGAGGCGAGATGGGTCGCGGCCGCCGCCATAACGGCTTTTCCCGTTGGGATCGAACCCGTGAAGGTAATATGGCGAACATCTGGATGCTCACTTAAGTTCCGTCCCGCTTCTTCCCCATGACCTGGGACTACATTGACAACGCCAGGGGGTACTCCAACCGCTTCGAGCAACTCAATCAGGAGAATTGCGCTTAGTGGTGTTTCTTCAGCGGGCTTGACTACCGCTGTGTTCCCGCAGGCCAATGCGGGTGCAAGACCGCGCGCCACCATCGATATCGGAACATTCCAAGGCACAATATGGCCGGTAACACCGATAGGTACGCGTTCGGTGAAGCAGACCTTGGATGGGCCAAGCGGTACCGTTGTCCCCTCGAGTTTATCTACGATGCCGGCGTAATAACAAAAGTAATCTGCTGTTCGTTCAACGGTGGCCTTGGCATCATTGAAAGGTTTGCCGGTATCCAGGGTTTCCACCAGAGTTAAATGCTCAACATCCTGCCGAATTCGATTCCCAACCTCCCATAACAACCGGCCACGCGCTTTCGGTGTCAGTGTCGCCCAGGGTCCGTTAAGTGCGCGCTTTGCTGCTTGAACTGCATGATCCACATCACTGGCTGTTCCTGCCGCTACCGTGGCCAGCAACAGGCCGGAGCCGGGATCAAAAGTTTCGATTTGATCGCGGCTTTCAGCGACGATTTTCTGGCCGTCGATCAACAGGTAGCTCGGTAATTCACCGGCCTTTGAAATGGCTTCGGCCCAGCGACTCATAGATCTCTCCTCAAACTTTTACAGCCATTATCAAATAACCTGATCGATCAGGAATTTTAACGTTAATTTTGGAATCGGTGGTGGTGAAAGCCGATTCGGACTCAACGGTCCGGGTTGAGTAGTGCGTCTTAACCCGCGATACTCAGCTCATGGTTCCATTATCTGTATTGGATCTGGCTCCGATCACACAAGGCGGTGATGCCGGCCAGGCGCTCGGCAACAGCTTGAAGCTTGCCCGCCATACTGAAAAACTCGGTTTCAATCGTTACTGGGTTGCTGAGCACCACAACATGCCCGGCATCGCCAGTGCGGCGACTGCCGTTGTCATCGGCCATATCGCAGGTGGCACCCACACCATCCGGGTTGGCTCGGGCGGTGTCATGCTGCCGAACCACGCTCCGCTTGTCATTGCAGAACAATTCGGCACCCTCGAGTCACTTTATCCCGGCCGGATCGAACTGGGTGTGGGTCGAGCTCCTGGAACGGATCAGTTAACGGCCCAGGCGCTTCGCCGTAGCCTTGTCGGTGATGTGGATCAATTCCCCCGCGATGTCCAGGAACTTCAGAGTTATTTTTTACCCGGACAGACGGGTCAAAGGGTCAAAGCGGTACCGGGCAGTGGTCTCAATATCCCCGTCTGGATTCTGGGCTCAAGCCTTTACGGCGCTCAGCTCGCTGCCGCGCTGGGCTTGCCTTATGCCTTTGCATCCCATTTTGCACCGGGAGCCATGATGCAAGCTATACAGATTTACCGCGAACGATTTGAGCCATCGGCACAACAGGCAACGCCTTATGTCATGCTCGGTTGCAACGTGTGTGCCGCTGAGACCGACGCCAAAGCCTGGTGGCTTAGAAGCTCAGCACTGCAATCGACTTTGAACCTTCGCCGCGGACAACCGGGGCCACTGCCGCCGCCGGTGGAGAATCTTGAAAGTCAGATCAGCTCACATGAAAAAATGATGCTAAAAGAGTTGGAAGTTGCCTCTATGGTTGGATCAGCCCAGACCATCAGGGGTGAGCTGGAGGCTTTTATAAAGTATACCGGTGCGGACGAGTTGATCGTTGCCTCTCAGATTTACGACCACGACGCCAGATGCCGATCCTACGAGATCACGGCCGACGTTGCTATCGCAAAGGTGCCCTGATGCGACAGACCAATGCCTCATCGACAGACCATATAGCGTGCGCATCAGCCCGTATCGAAATTGACCGGCTGGGATCGACCAACAGTAGTGATGTAAAGCAGGCAGCGCCAGGGCTTCAGGCCGGCTGATGACGCAAGGCGTTACAATTACCAAAGGCAAATTCCTATTCCCATTCCTTACCGTTACAATCTCCAATCAATGAACGCCAAAACACTTATTAGAACAGCACTGGTCACTGGTAGTGGACGAAATATCGGCCGGGCGGTTGTGCTCGCACTGGCTGAGCAGGGTTGTAATGTGATCATCAACGGATCGTCAAACCGGACAGCGTGCGAGGCGGTTGCCGAGGAAGCCCAAGCTCTGGGCGCCAAGGCGCTGGTTGCCATGGGTGACGTCGGCGATCCCGATGCGGCTCGCGAGATCTGCCGTAGCGGGGTGACGGAGTTTGGTCGCATTGATATTCTGGTTAACAACGCTGCGGTGCGGCCCTTAAAGCCTTTTCTTGAGACCACCGACGATGACTGGCACCGGGTGCTGGATGTTGATTTGAACGCGGCGTTTTACACCTGTCGCGAGACGCTGCCGGGCATGGTCGACAACGGCTGGGGTCGGATCATCAACCTGACTGGCATGAATGCCATCCATGGTTACAAGGGCAGGGTGCCGGTGTCAGTTGCGAAGCACGGCTTGTGGGGGCTAACCAAAGCGCTTGCCAAGGAGTTTGGCCCCAGTGGCATCACTGTCAATGCGATCTCACCGGGCCCGATTCAGTCTGAACACGACGATGCCGAATTGTCCCGCCATATTCGCGAGCAGGTGGGACGTATTCCGGTGGGCCACCTT
>JAAZYQ010000269.1 GCA_014239575.1 Gammaproteobacteria bacterium | reverse complement strand
AGCGATACACTGACAGGGTCTTCCAGGGATCAAACGGATGCTTATGAATTTCGACAGTCATGGGATGGCTAGCCCCCGGTTACGGGTGGGAAAAATGCCACTTCGTCACCGTCTCCAACCGCCCGATCGAGGCCGGCGTACTCCTTGTTGATGGCGACCAACATTTCTTCGTCGGGGGATTCACCGCTGACGGCCTTCCAGACATCGCGAGCGGTCGTGATACCGTCGGCCTCGACGGCCATGGTCGCGTGGCCAATGCGCTCACGCAAACTGGCGAAGAATCGGACGTTAATGGTCATGGGAGCAGGATTAATTCACAGGCAGACACTACCGTTTGCGGTTCTATAATAGGCGCATAGAACGCGGGCCACAAGCAACGGTAAGCACAATGTCGACTCAAGCGCGTGAATTTATAGCGGTGCCGATCGCGGTAATGACAGTTTCGGATTCACGTACGGAAGCTGATGACAAGTCCGGAAAATTACTCGTCGGCCGCGTCCAGGATGCCGGCCATCAATTTGTTGAGAAGGTGATGGTGCCCGACGATGTTTTCCAGATTCGCGCGGTCGTTTCACGCTGGATCGCTAACCCTGATATCCAGGTGGTGTTGATGACGGGTGGTACAGGAGTCACCGGATTTGACGGGACTCCAGAGGCGGTCAAACCACTTTTTGAAAAAGAACTGGATGGATTTGGTGAGATCTTCCGGGCGATCTCCTTCGAGGAAATTGGAACCTCGTCGCTGCAGTCGCGGGCCGTGGCAGGTGTTGCCAACGGTACCTATCTCTTCTCATT
>JAAZYQ010000268.1 GCA_014239575.1 Gammaproteobacteria bacterium | reverse complement strand
ACGCGGTCCAGATCTACGGCGGCATGGGCCTGATGGAAGATCTCCCGATCGAACGCCTATGGCGTGACGCACGCCTTGAGCGAATCTGGGAAGGCACGTCTGAAATACAGCGACACATTATCAGCCGATCACTGCTGCGACCGCTTGGCGCATGACCCCAGAACAACGCGTCAATCTCGATCGGCTACTGGCACCACGCCATATTGCCTTTATCGGCGGCGATGCTGCTGTGTCTGCGGCACAACAGTGCGCCACCAGTGGCTTCGCCGGCGAAATCTGGGGCGTCAACCCACGGCCGGGCCGGTTCGGTGAGATACCCTCCTTCGCCAGTGTCGAGTATTTGCCGCAAGCACCGGATGCAGTCTTTCTTGCCGTCCCACGCCATGGCGTCTCAGAGGTGCTCACACAACTGCGGGGCGCAGGCGCCGGTGGCATCGTCTGCTATACCGCCGGTTTTAGCGAGCTGGGTGGACAAGGCGTTGGTCTCGAGCACGATCTGATTGCAGCCTGTGGCGAGATGGCGCTGGCTGGACCCAATGTGTTCGGTTTATTGAATTACGTCACCGAGGCGCACCTGTGGCCATTCAGTCATGGCGGCAAACGGGTCACGGACGGCCCCGCCGTCATTTCTCAATCCGGCATGCTCTCAGGCTACCTGCTCACCAACAGACGGTCGATTAATTTCTCATACGTGATCGGCGCTGGGAATCAATCCGTTTTAGGTGTTGAAGACTACCTCGACAGCCTTGTCGATAATCCTGCTGTCACTGGTTTTGGCTTGTACATAGAAACGCTGC
>JAAZYQ010000267.1 GCA_014239575.1 Gammaproteobacteria bacterium | reverse complement strand
GCAGCGTTTCTATGTACAGGCCAAAACCAGTGACAGCAGGATTATCGACAAGGCTATCGAGGTAGTCTTCAACACCTAAAACGGATTGATTCCCAGCACCGATTACGTATGAGAAATTAATTGAACGTCTGTTGGTCAGTAGGTAGCCTGAGAGCATGCCGGATTGAGAAATGATGGCGGGGCCACCCGTGACCCGTTTGCCGCCATGACTGAATGGCCACAGGTGCCCCTCGGTGACGTAATTCAATAAACCGAACACATTCGGCCCCGCCAGCGCCATCTCGCCGCAGGCTGCAATCAGATCGTGCTCGAGGTCAGCACCTTGTCCACCCAGTTCGTTAAAACCGGCGGTATAGCAGACGATGCCACCGGCGCCTGCATCCCGCAATTCTGCGAGCACCTCTGAGACGCCCTGGCGTGGGACGGCAAGGAAGACCGCATCCGGTGCTTGCGGCAAATGCTCGACACTGGCGAAGGAAGGTATCTCACCGAATCGGCCCGGCCGTGGGTTGACGCCCCAGATTTCGCCGGCGAAGCCACTTATGGCGCACTGTTGTGCCGCAGATACAGCCGCGTCGCCACCGATAAAGGCAATATGGCGTGGTGCCAGTAGCCGATCGAGATTGGCCCGTTGTTCTGGGGTCATGCGCCCAGCGGTCGCAGCAGTGATCGGCTGATGATGTGTCGCTGTATTTCAGATGTGCCTTCCCAGATTCGCTCAAGGCGTGCGTCACGCCAGAGTCGTTCGATCGGGAGATCTTCCATCAGGCCCATGCCGCCGTAGATCTGGACCGCGT
>JAAZYQ010000266.1 GCA_014239575.1 Gammaproteobacteria bacterium | reverse complement strand
GCCAAAGGTAGGATCGATAGTCACCCCCAGCAGTCCGAGTTCACCCAGTCGCTGCCAAAGTTCCTGCGGAAAGGTATTCTCGCGATCGATTTCGGCCGCTCTGGGCGCGATCTCCCGGGCCGCGAAGTCCGCCACGTTCTGCCTTAGCAGGTTGACGGTTTCTCCCAGATGAAAATCAAGTCCCGGAGCGGTAGGCACAGAATTGAGCATGGGTAAGCCTCAAATAGAGGAATATCGAGATTCTAGATTGACGTTTACGTAAACGTCAACTAAATTCGGCATAGTGGTATAGGCCGTGACCTGAATGAAGGATCCCGAATATCAGTAATGACGACCTGGTTCTGCAAAGCCCCACGGGATATTCGCTGGCTGCAAAAAGACAGCAGGGCAAGTCGCCCTGGATCATTTTTCTCGGGGGCTTTCGCTCAGATATGGAGGGCACCAAAGCGCAATACCTTTCCAATTGGTGCGCACAAAGAGGGCAGTCGTTCCTGCGTTTTGACTACTCCGGTCATGGTCAATCGGGTGGACGTTTTGAGCAGGGCAGCATTGGTCAGTGGACGCAGGATGCGCTTGAGGTGATTGAAGCGTTCGCTCCAGGACCCTGCATTTTGGTCGGCTCCAGCATGGGAGGCTGGGTCATGCTGCGAGTGGCATTGACCCTAGGAGATCGTGTCAAAGGTCTGCTCGGTATTGCTGCAGCACCCGATTTCACCCGGGATCTGATCGCTATGGAGTTGACGTCACAGCAGCGAGAGTTGCTCAACCATAACGGCCGAATTACGGTTAGCAGCGAGTATGACC
>JAAZYQ010000265.1 GCA_014239575.1 Gammaproteobacteria bacterium | reverse complement strand
CAGTGTATACCGGATATTGAAGCAATATGACCTGATCACTTCACCAGCCTATATCCTGTTATCGGCGAGGGATTCGTTTCATTCTCCGACAAAACGTATCAATGAGTTGTGGCAAACGGATTTTACGTATTTTAAAGTGATTGGCTGGGGCTGGTATTACCTGTCCACGGTATTGGATGACTATTCACGCTATATCATCAGCTGGAAGCTCACCACGTCCATGGGCGCCAGTGATGTCAAGGACACCCTGGATCAGGCCATCGCCAAATCCCAGGTCACGAATATCCAGGTGAAGCACCGACCTCGGTTACTCAGTGATAACGGCCCATGTTAC
This sequence comes from Gammaproteobacteria bacterium, assembly GCA_014239575.1. GTDB lineage: Bacteria > Pseudomonadota > Gammaproteobacteria > Arenicellales > UBA868 > UBA868. Next base: position 475 of record JAAZYQ010000265.1, on the reverse strand, counting down.
TTATCCAGGGAACTTAAAACCTATTTGAATGAACACCAGATGGGCCATACCCGGGGGGCGCCGTATCATCCGATGACACAGGGCAAGATCGAACGCTATCATCGATCCATGAAGAACGTGGTGAAGCTAGAGCATTACTATTCACCCTGGGCACTGGAACGAGCTATCGAGGCGTTTGTTCAACACTACAACCATGATCGGTATCATGAATCACTGGACAATGTGACCCCGGCGGATATGTACTTTGGCCAATACCACCAAATCATGGGCCGAAGGGCCCTGATTAAACAGCAAACTTTACAGCAAAGGAGGGTTGAAAACTTAAACCGAGCGCCTGAGATAAATCAGGCGATATAATCCAAATGTCTCTCTTAATTTATACAGCAGGCTGTTCCATATCTTTTGACGACTTACCGCTTGTCATTTGTCACCTCGTTGTGGCAGTTTAACGCCTTAACTCGGTGTCCGGTTTTAG
>JAAZYQ010000264.1 GCA_014239575.1 Gammaproteobacteria bacterium | reverse complement strand
TTGAATGTGAATACCACCTGATTAATAGTGACGGTACTGATATTGCCGATACTAAAGATCAACAAAGTAAACCTTGCTATGACCAGCAAGCTTTAATGCGACAGTATCCTGTTATCAGTCAAATTTGCGACGCCATGATTGGACTGGGATGGGGACCTTATCAGAATGACCATGAAGATGCCAACGGTCAGTTTGAAATGAACTGGGACTTTGATGACACTCTGAAAACAGCTGACCGTCATGTTTTTTTCAAATTTATGGTCAAGTCAATAGCAGAACTTCATGGAATGAGAGCTACCTTTATGCCGAAACCTTTCTCCCATTTGACTGGCAATGGTTGTCATTCACATATCTCAATCTGGAATTTAAATGGCACTCAAAACTTATTTGATGGGAGCAATGATTCCCGTGACCTAGGATTATCACCTCTGGCTTATCAATTTCTTGGTGGCATTATGCATAGTGCCGATCGATTAACTGCTATCTTTAATCCTACAATCAATAGCTATAAACGTATCAACGCTCCTCGGACACTCTCTGGTGCAACTTGGTCGCCAAGCTCGATCACTTATGGAGGTAATAACCGTACTCATATGATTAGGGTTCCTGAAGCAGGGCGCTTTGAGTTACGATTGATGGACGGAGCAGCCAATCCTTATTTGATGCAAGCGGGCATCCTTGCCTGTGGTCTTGATGGGGTTGAAGGCAACCGTGATCCAGGTGATCCTCTAGACATTAATATGTATGAACTGGGAGAGGATATAAAGGGTTACAAGCAGTTGCCTCATAATTTACTTGACGCGATTCGTCTTTTTGAGAGTAGT
>JAAZYQ010000263.1 GCA_014239575.1 Gammaproteobacteria bacterium | reverse complement strand
AATGGAATATTGCGCGGTGTCATCTACTGCTCAAACGGGCCTTATGCGTATTTTGGGCGACGCCAATGCCCCGGTGCTGCGTAGGTGGGGAATCGTAAAATTCCACAAAACAAGGCAAGGCAAGGCAAGGCAAGGAAAAATGGTGGCGGCGTTACCCAATAGGTCAATTATTCAATGTGCTGATTAGCCAACGTGACTGATCAGTGAAAATGCTGATCGGCCAAAAACTAAAGCGCAATAATGACCTATACAGGTTTTTTTAAAATCTCTCCCGCCAGGATTCAATCACTGCCTTTTGCGAGTTGGATGCACTTGGAGTCGCTATTTCGCCCGAGATGATGCTCCCTTTCTTGGTAAAACCGCCGCCAAGGGAAACCGCCTCCTCGTTGTCAGGTGTTCCGCTTATACCAACATACACCTTATTGTTAAAGATCCGCGCGCCTGTAATCAGCCCAGCGCCAAGCTCGGTTCGCCGGAGCACCTTGCCACAGCCGTAGCCTAATTCAGCCAAGGCACTGGTTCCGGGAAAGCAGCCCTGGCTAACATCTGGCGTATAAAGCGGTGCAAACAACACTTTATTATTTATCTCTATTTTACCGGTAACCCTCTCGTCTCTTCCCAGATTGACATACCAACCCAGATTATCCTCTTTGGGACAGGTCGCCCCTGCATTGGTCACGTCTTTGAGTTTGCTGATGGTCGATTTGCCAGTACTTTCAAAAAGGGGGAACTTCTCGTCTTTTATCCCAAAAATACTATTTTGAATGGTCGATTGCGATAGCTGGAGTTTGTCGTGGTTGCCTGTGCCAAAGTAGGCCCAGACTGTT
>JAAZYQ010000262.1 GCA_014239575.1 Gammaproteobacteria bacterium | reverse complement strand
GCGAGAAGTACGCTGCCAGCGGATCGTAACCAAAGGCCAGCATGATGAAGGCGCCAATCACAAGACCAATCAGGCCAGCGAGCAGCGACTCAATAAGGGGGCCCGCCCGCCGCAGCCATTGAGCTGAGGTGGTCATAGGATTTGTCTGTAATGTGACGCCAACCGCGTCATGCTGAGATCATACATTGTAAAGGTCAAAACAAAGAACCAGGGGGGTTAAGTACCCCCCTGGTTTACAAATCTCGCGTATCACGCAAGAGAGAAAATGCCATCGGCATCACCTTGCCTGAAACACTTCAATAAGTTTACGAGTATCGTTTGACCTACTGGTTTATCCAGAAACTCAGTCGGGATATTTGGCGCGAATATCATCGATCGTATCCGCACACCACCCACAAGGGACTTCGGCTGCACCAGAGCTAATCTGCCCCTGCAATTCGGTGACGGCATCCCAGATCCAGCTGGGGATGGCATCACGCATCGTTATCCAGTTGCTGCTGATCTGATCACGATCCGAGGATTCAATGGCACCCCCACTGATACCAAACTCGATAAAGTCGGCCAGATCCTGCTTTCCGGACATCGCGATACCACCGTTGTGCGGACCCAAGATCTGCACGCCACCTTTGAAAGTTCCGTTAACTACTGACTCGATGGCACTGTAAACACCAAGATCGACGCGTTTCATCATGCTTGCCAGAACCCGATGGCCATCGCCAAGGTAATCCTGGTTAGCATCTACACCGATCATAAACGGTGGGCCAGCAGATTTGCCCTTGGCTTCCAGATGTTCGGTAATGGCCTCAAGATCGCCAATACCTAAGGGGCCG
>JAAZYQ010000261.1 GCA_014239575.1 Gammaproteobacteria bacterium | reverse complement strand
AACATCGCACCGAGGACGCCCAGCTTGGCCAGTTCGATCAGAATATCCGCATCATAGGCCGCGCCGGAGGCGATCAACTTGCGGCGCGCCTCGTGGTCGTAGCGCTCGCCAAGAAACCGCTGCAGCATGTCGCGTAACATGGCACGTTCTTCTGTCAGGTTGAAATCCATGTCTACCCGCCTTTCAGAGCTCGAGGATTGCTTTGGCAATGATCGTGCGCTGAATTTCGTTCGCGCCGCCGAAGATCGACAACTTACGCATGTTGAAATAAGTTGGTGCGGCTGAAGGTGCGTGCTCTGGCCCAATTGGGTCGGTGTTATCGCGACCGTCCAGAAACTCGGGCAGATAGGGCATCGCATCAGGCCCTGCTGCGCGGCGCAACAGGGACGTCAGCTCCTGGCGCAAGATTGTGCCCTTGATCTTGAGCATAGAGCTTTCGGCCCCCGGCGCCTGTCCTTTGGCGGCAGCGCTCACCACCCGCAGGTTGGTCGTGCGCATCGCCATCAGGTCGATTTCCACCTGCGCCATCCGGGCTGCAAAATGCGGGTTTTGGTCCAGCGGACTGCCCCCGGCCATGGTATGCGCGGCGACATGTTTGAGCGTCGCCAGTGCCGCATCCGAAAAGCCCACACCGGCAATGTTGGTACGCTCGTGGGTCAGCAGATATTTGGCATAGGTCCAACCCCTGTCCTGTTCGCCCACCAGGTTTTCAGCCGGCACACGCACATTGTCGAAGAAAACCTCGTTCACCTCTGCCTGGCCATCGATCAGTACGATCGGTCGCACGGTGACACCGGGTGTCTCCATATCGATCAGCAAGAAGGAAATACCCGACT
>JAAZYQ010000260.1 GCA_014239575.1 Gammaproteobacteria bacterium | reverse complement strand
TGGTTATTGTTTCAGCAATTTCATATGGAGTTTTTATGGATTTATATGATTGGTGGTGGTATTTCTGTCGCTATAGTTATGTTTTGTTGGCGGCATTTCTCCTTATTTCCAGAAAAAGTTAGTCAGACTAAAAAAATTATTCTTCGAAAGCGTTACTGGCTTTACTACGGGTTACAATTTTTAAGTGGAGCTAGAAGACAGATTTTTATGGTTTTTGCTGGATTCTTGATGGTTGCAAAGTTTGAATTCAGTGTTGCTGAAATATCTCTCTTATTGCTTGCAAATGCGGCTATTAATGTCGTAATAGCACCAAAAATTGGCAGACTCATTCATAAATTTGGTGAGCGTCGAGCACTTATATTTGAGTATGTTGGACTTACCTTTATCTTTGTTGGATACGGACTTGTAGAAAGCGCCTATGTTGCAGTTTTTTTGTATATTGCTGATCATCTTCTTTTCTCAATCGCTATCGCACTTAAAACTTATTTTCAAAAAATTGCTGATCCAGCTGATATAGCTTCAAGCGCCGGAGTGTCATTCACAATTAATCATATTGCAGCCGTCTTTATCCCTGTATTGTTTGGGTTTATCTGGCTTTACTCGCCCTCTTTAGTCTTTTTTTCAGGTAGTGGAATAGCGCTAGCTTCACTTCTACTGGCTCTTAATATGCCATCAAAACCTTCCACTGGAAACGAAGTATTATTGGGAAGATTTTCGTAACACTATTTCAATCAAATAGTTCAAAGTGATATACTTTATTTTAAGTATATTTTTTTGAAATCATACTTTATGAATGAACAGTTTAGAGTTGCTCATAAATTAGGCCTCATGTTTCTACCTGACAC
>JAAZYQ010000025.1 GCA_014239575.1 Gammaproteobacteria bacterium | reverse complement strand
AGTAAAGCGGTTTTTTGACTTTCCCCGTATCCGACTGCCCGATAGTTCCGATCCCTGGTTGATCAAGACCAGTCGGGGCAACATGGAACTGTTTGACACGGTGTCGATCTCCAACCCACGTTTTGTGGCCGCCATACTTTCGATCTTGGTGTTGCTGGCACTGCTTTATTTCCTGCACCGCACCTGGACTGGTAAGGGGTTGCGCGCGGTCAGCCAGGATCGAGAGGCCGCGGCGATTGCCGGGATCAACCCCAACCGGATGAATATGCTGGCTTTTGCCCTGGGCTCTATGGTCGCTGCGCTTTCGGGTGCCGTATTGGTACAGGCATTTTCGTGGCTGCCAATTGTTGGGCAGATTCCCGAGATGCGCTCGTTCGTGATCGTTGTGCTGGGAGGGTTGGGTTCACTGCCTGGCGCTTTTGTCGGAGGCATCCTCGTGGGATTGGTAGAAGCAGCGGGAACCGGTTGCGTGCCGAACCCGCAAAAAGCGTCCAGTTATATTCCGGCCTACGGCATGATGATTCTTGTGCTGATGTTGTTATTGCGGCCGATGGGCCTTTTTGGTCGTAAATTCGCGAGCGGGGCGCACGGCAAGTTTTGAGAAAACGACATGTGCCTCAGGCGATGGGTATCGTCCTTTTGGCGTTTTTTTTCGCCTTTCCCTTTGTCTATTCGGCTGGCAACTACGACTACATCATGCATATCTGCATCGTTGGCTTTTTCTACGCCATTTTGGCGTCGAGTTGGTCGATGCTGGCAGGGTATGCTGGCCAATTCTCGTTCGGTCATATGGCTTTCATGGGGCTGGGCGCGTATACCGCTGCGCTTTTTGGTCATTATTTTTTCATCGCGGCCGAGCCCACTGGCATCTGCACCGAGTTTGTGCTGGGCAGCAATTACCTGATTATCAAGAACCCGATCGGGGTGACCTCCACTACACTCACTCAGGATTGCCTGGCACAGGCAATGGAAATATGGGATGGCACAGTCACGGTCTCCCCGATGCCAGTCTGGCTTGGAGTGATTCTCGGTACCTTGGTAGGCGGTATCTTCGGCCTACTTATCGGCTTGCTGGTGTTGCCTCTGCGGGCGGCTTACCTGGCGCTTTTCACCCTGGGTTTCTCCGAGATCCTTCGTGCCACTATCAGTGCCGAGATTCAGATTACCCGCGGTCAGGCTGGAATCGAACTGCCCGGCCTGTTTGAAAACGGCATCACCATTGCCGGCCATTATTTCGGCAAGACTGACAAGATTCCACCTTATTTCGTCATGTTCTTTTTGCTGCTGGCGTGTCTTGCCATTCTTTACTGGTTGTCGCGGTCGCGTTTTGGTCTTTTTGTGCGTGCGTTGCGCGAAGATCAGGACGCCGCCGCTGCGCTTGGCGTTAACACCACTCGCTACAAGATCCTGGTTTTCGTCATTACCTCGATGATGGCCGCGAGCGCGGGAGCGGTGCAGGCACACTATGTCACTATCATTACACCGAACAATCTCATGATCCTGCAGATGAGTCTGGTGGTGGCGATGGCAGTCATCGCTGGGGTGGAGAACTTTGTCGCCGCGGCAATTGGTGCGATTCTGATTGAATTTATGCTGGAAATGCTCCGTACCAGCTTTAACATCGGCGGCATCGAGATTGACATGACGCTGTGGCGGCTGGTGTTCTTTGGTGCGGTATTGATGCTGACCTTGCGTTTTGCCCGCAACGGTTTGCTGGTGCCAGTAATTAACTACTTCAGCCGTGGTCATGTGGCAGCTGAAACAGTGGTTCGGCGAAAACAAAGTGAATCCAGCGACGGTGTGAGCGCTGCGCCCGGCGGACAGGGAGGATCGTCATGATCAAGTTGGAAGTCTCCCGACTGAACAAGAAATTTGGTGGTAACCACGTACTGAAGGATGTCTCCTTTGAGGTTAAAGGCGCTGAGATGATCGGCCTGATTGGCCCCAATGGTGCGGGCAAGACTACGCTGACGAACGTGCTGGATGGAGCGGTTAAGCCTAACAGTGGCACTGTGTACCTGAACGGCAAGCGCATTGACCAATTACCGCCGTTTGAGATTGCCAAGACGGGGCTGGGTCGCACTTTTCAGGTGACCCGATCGTTTCGGCGGATGACTGTGCTGGAAAACCTCTATGTTCCGGCACTGGCGCTTGGCAAGAGTCACACCGGAAATGAAGTCAAGGAGCAGGCGCTCGAAGTGCTGGAATTTTTGACTATGGAGCACCTGCGTAACGAGTATGCCCGAGCACTCTCTGGTGGCCAGCAGAAACTGCTCGAACTGGGCCGCCTGCTGATGTTAGACCCGGATATTATTATTCTTGACGAGCCTTTTGCCGGCGTACACCCTAAGTTGATGGAAGTCATTTACGACTATATACGCCGGGTCAATGCCCAGGGTAAGGCGATGATCATCATCAGTCACCAGATGGATTCGATCTTTGCGTTATGCGAGCGATTGCTGGTCCTGAACTATGGCGATCTGATTGCTGATGGCACTCCGGAGCAGGTCAAGAAAGACCCGGTGGTCATAGAGGCATACCTGGGTACGACAGAAGATCGCTCGGGTACGGGTCAGAATGACGAAGCAGAGCCATCACCATGACGGACGCCAACGAAGATATCGTTCTTGAGTTACGTGACCTGTATGTGGGTTACTACAAGGATCTTAATATCCTTCAGAGCCTTAATATCAAGGCACGAAAGGGTCAGATTACGGCAATTCTTGGCGCCAACGGGGTGGGTAAATCAACCGCGCTCAAAGCTGTATTCGGGTTCCTCCGCCCAAATGGGGGGCAGGTGTTATTGGAGGGCGAGGACATCATCGATGTGCCCACGCATCAACGAATTCTGAAGGGCCTCGCCTACATCCCCCAGCAGCCGGGTATCTTCAAGGATATGTCTGTCGAGGAAAATCTGGAGCTTGGCGGCTGGACTTTCAAGCGTGATAAAAAGCAGATTGCCGAAAAAATGGAGGCAAACTACCAGCGCTTTCCTGTGTTGAAGGAAAAGCGCAAGCAGATCACCGGTGAACTGTCTGGTGGCCAACAGCGGATGGTGGAGATAAGCCGCACCCTGATGGCGGAACCACGGATGCTGCTGGTTGATGAGCCTACTGCGGGGCTGTCGAAGATGCTCTCCGAAGAGGTGTACGATATGCTGATCATGTTGACTGAACAGGAGAACCTCACCATCCTGCTGGTTGACCAGGAGATCAGGCACGCGTTGCACATCTCAGATTATGTTTATGTGCTCGAACTGGGGCGCAACAAGTTTGAAGGGCCGGCTTCTGATTTTGACGATCTGGAAAAGGCGTTCTGGGTAGCCTGAGTCTATAGGATAAACGGCCGGCCTTTTGGGTTACCCGTGACGACCCGAATGCTGTCCCACAACACCGGCGCACTCACCGTGCTGGCCTGTCAGGCCAGTGTTCCACGCGTTCAGACCGCAGCGGATCGCGATACCCATGTGTTGGCGCTATGTGCTCGGATTCGTCAATACCTTAATCGCACCCCTGCAGTTGATCTTATCGTGTTGCCGGAGTTGTGTACGATTGAATACTCCACTGGTGCTTTTTCACATCTGGACAGCCTCGCCGAGCCCATTGACGGCCCTTCTACCCAGGCATTTTCTCATCTCGCTCAACAGAGCGGGGCGATGGTGGTTTTCGGCATGGCCCGATCCACAAAACGGGGCTTCGCCATCAGCCAGCTTATTGTCGACAGCGCGGGCCAGATAGTTGAGTGTTATGACAAGATGCATCTTTGTCACTATGGCGCGTCGACCGAGAAGGATTATTTTCAGGCAGGTGAGCGCGTTGTCTTTGTCGATCTTAAAGGTTGGCGGATTGCCCCGATTATTTGCTACGACATCCGCATCCCGGAGTTGAGCCGCGCGCTGGCAGTCGACCATGATGTTAATTTACTGCTGCATTGTGGCGCATATTTTCGAGACGAGTCTTTTTCCAGCTGGCACAGTTTTGCTATCACCCGGGCGATGGAAAATCAGATCTACCTTTTAAGTCTGAACCGCGCTGGTGCAGACTATGGGGGTTCAATTTTTTGCCCGCCGTGGATAGATGATGATCAGCCGGCGCAGTCTTTTGAAACTCATGATGAGGACTTTAAGCGCCTCGAACTGGACCCTGCTCTGTTGTTAGATGTCCGATCGCGGTACACTTTTCTTAAAGATCGCCTTGACGTTTATCGGCTCTAGCGCTCGGGTAGTTCGTCCCCTGGTGTTACTGCCTGAGGCAGTTCCCACGATAGGTGCCGGGTGACGACTGCTAAGTCCGTCAAGCCATCCCAGCGAGAAAAGCATTCGATAGGGCAAACAAAAAGGGCGCCTTTCGGCGCCCTTTTTGCATCAGGCGACAAGGCCTGATTAAACAACAGATCTTAGTAATCGAAACGCAGGATGCCAACACCGGAAGTATCGGCGGTATCGCCATCGGACACTTCAACGCGGAACTTCGCACCGCCGGAACTCCAGGCGGTGTAGCCGATGTTGTGCGTGGACGAGCTGTTCTTCGCGCCAGTCTGGATATCGAAGCCCATCATACTGACCGTCGCACTCCAGCCGTCATCTGTTCCGACTTCGTTGAAGTAGGCGCCAAGACCGATATCACCCAGGGACATGCTGCCGCCAATACCGGACCAGTTGTCGGCACCATCGCGGCTTTCGTACCCACCAGCGAGGCTGAGGCTACCGATATCATAGGTCAGCACGACGCCGGCCTGGTCAATATCAGATTCCGCGACCACATCCGCTGCTATGCCGAAAGGACCGATCTGACCGTCATAGCGGGCGCTGTTCTGCATGCGGCCGTTGTTCATGCCGCCGATGCAACCGAAGTTCCAGTGCGGGCAGGATTTCCAGATCACTTTTGTGCCGGTATCCCACTGCGAGCCAAGGGCTAAGCTGCCCCAGTCTCCCTTGAGACCGATCACAGTTATGCGCTGGCCAGGGGTAGCTTTAATGTGCCCCTTGCCTACGTTCACACCAAACTCATGTTTGGCAAAAACAGACTGGCCGTTACCGAGGTCGTTGCTGGCGTTAAAGCGAAGCCGGGACCAGCCATCGGTCAGGCTTATCTCGGAGCCATCGTACTGCACCATCATCCGGGTAGAGCCCGAGATCGAGACCTCTGCGATCGCAGCGGGCGCTGCCAGGATACCGGCAACAGCAATTGCGAAAAGTTTCTTTTGCATTATTTGGTTTCTCCTGATTAGGTAAAAGTGTTGCTCTTGTACAAAAGCGAACATATTGTCTCAAAAAAGTGTCAACAAAACACTACTAACTATCTAAAAAAGGGATAAATGTTGCAAAAAAGAGACAATTTGCGCGCCTAGGGAAATCTCAGGGAGTATCCAGAGCCATGGACCAAAAAATTGTTTTTGGGCGCCTTTTGGCATCAAGCCATACTGGCTGACTAAACAGTAGGATTTAGAAGCTCAAGCGTAGTATACCGATACCAAGATGGATTCTGGAATTCGCCCAGATCGCCCCGTCGGGCACTGAACCAGTTTGTTAATTGACCTCCATCAATGGGGGCAAGCCCCGCGTCAAGGCCAAAGTCTGAGCGCGTACCAGGGACGTCCTGTCGATAGCAGTTCGCTGCAGATGACGCGAAGACTCTAGGCGAAAAGAGCATATAGCCAACTTTCCAGCGTCGTCGCCGCCACCGGCGACGTGTCTCAAGGCACGACGGTCGGACAGTTCTTGACGGCAGCCGGGTGAGGGGCTCGTTCAGAAATCGGTTATACTGACGTTGTAGAGTCAAGCGGACTTGCGAAGACTCTTGGAGAGATGATCCTGACTACGAAAATATTCTAACGAGGCTTGTTTTGTGAGGAAACCCAAACACCATTTGCCTCATTGGTCAGGCCTCTTTTTGGTAGCGGCTACGTTCTTCCTGTTGAGCGGGTGTGCACGGTTCGAAGTGCCGCCAGCCGACGCTGAGAGTCGTTCCGGTACCAGCGTCGTCACCAAGGACAGCAGTGATGGGCTCGGCCGTCACGAAGTTGGGTCGGGCATCACATTATGGCGATGGGGTGACAAAGATAACCCTTCAGACCGACCAGCGCCACTGGGTGAGGCCGACCCCGAATATGCCGAGTACCTCGAATGGAAGCGCTGGCGTGAATTTAAGGCTTACCAGGAATGGAAAGCCCAGCAGGGCGCGGCCAGTCCAGAGTCCTGATCTTGTCGTATCAGGCTGCAGCAGCCTGGCCAGTGTGAGCTTAGGGCGAAAAGCCAAGTCGCTTTAGTTGCTATCGGCAGCCGTCAGGCTCTCAAAGAGGACTTCCAGAATACGGTTTCCCAGTTCGCTTTGCTTGTCGTTCGAATCCAGTGCGTCAACGCGGGTTAATTCGCCCGCCGGTGTCAGTACCAGCTGAATATCTTGAGCCGGCGCGCTGACGTCCTCTTTCCAGAAAGCGAGACTTTGTACCCAGCTTTTGTCACGCATGATGGCCGGGTCATCGTAACGTATCACGAATCGCAACGCCGACTTGTCGCGACTGGCCAGCGAGAAACCGGTATCTTGCAGTTGCCGGTCGAGCCGTGTCCATACGCCTGCGGCCGCGCCGGGAACCACCAGGGCAAGATAGCCCGTAGCAGTTTCTTCCAGCGCTAAACCTGATGTATCTTTGGTTTCGACAGTGACAATCTGCTCGGGTTCGCCGGCGAAGGTGTGCAGCTGTACCCCAAGACGCTCAATCAGTGAATTTGCCGAATCGGTGTTGACAGCACTTTCCTTGTCGTCTTTGATTGAAACCGTTGGCCCGTTCTTGCTTTGCTCCAAAGTGATGCGGTAAATGATCGGGTCACTCAGCCAGGGAATCCAATCTTTCCAGCCACCTTCGCTATCAGGCGCTTTGGTATCGTAATGGACTCGCAGATACCCCTGATCAGCGCGACTTGAGATGATATGCAGCCCCATATTGACCGTTGCGGTATTCAGCCGTTCCCAGCTGTTCTGGGGGGTATCATCGATCAGCAGGATCTGTTGTCCGTTTCGGGTAGTGATCGTCAATACCCCTTTTTCTTTTAGCACTTTTGCAATGGCTTCATTACGAGCCTCGTAAAATGCCTCGAGACTGAGATCCAGTTCTGTCGAGTGGCTCTGCTGCCATTTGAGGAAGTCCTGAAATTCAGCCATTTTCTGGAACTTCTCAAACTGTGAGTACTGGCCTAACTCTGCGCTGCTCGCATCGCGTGCGGCAGCGGAGAACTGTTGGCCGCTGGCATTCTCTTGTAGTGGTGTCAGGTCAGGCGGTACCTCGAGTTCAGTTGTGCTGTTCCAGTCGGGAGTGGCGCGCCCAAGCTCTTCGGTGGAACTGCAACCGTACAGCGCCAACAGGATTAGTGGTGCGAGAAGGCGCAAGCGCAAGTAAATCTGAATCATATTGCCGGTTTTTAGTTGAGATCAGGGTGGGTCATTGAGAATACTTGACCCAGACACTGATTATAATGGGATTGTACTTGGCTAGCGGAGCTCGTGAGCAGATTGTTGGTTTTGGACGAACAAGACAAGGCGCTGATTACAGGCTTGCTGTTGGCCGGGGGACGGGCGCGTCGGATGGGTGGCGAGGACAAAGGGCTTTTGCCCCTGGCGGGGCAGCCGCTTGCCGCATGGGCTCTTAAGAACTTGTCAGTTCAGGTGAATCATCTCCTGATCAGCGCTAACCGCAACCACGAGCGCTACCGCGAGCTCGGTGCCGAGGTCGTCAGCGACACCCTGGGAGACTTCTCCGGCCCACTGGCGGGTTTTGCAGCCGGGCTTGCGCAAATCCAAACCCCATGGCTGGTGACTGTGCCGTGTGATTCGCCATTGGTTGTGCCTGATTATGTCAGCCGGCTTTGGGCTGCTATCGAGCCTGGCGGGATCGACGCTGTGGTTGCGCACGATGGAAATCGGCTCCAGCCCGTGTTTAGCCTGTTAAGACGAGACGTTTTGGGCGATCTGGAGACTTTTCTTGACCTTGGCGAACGCAAAATTGATCTGTGGCTGGAGCGCCTGTCATGGCGTATTGTTGACTTCTCGGACGTCCCCGACATGTTTCTCAACGTCAATACGCCCGAGGACTTAGCGCGGGTTGAGGCTAGAATCACGGGTCTCGGTCATGTTGACGCCTAATGTCTTTTGCGGCGCAGACATAATTACGGTTAAATTGACTTCTCGCCACTATTTGGCCGGCATCTAATTATGGATTTATTCAAAGACGCGGAGCAGTTACGGGAAATCCCGCTTTTTACCCGACTTGAGCCTACCCGTTTGAAGTTGTTGGCTTTCTCCTGCGAAGAAGCGAGTTTTGATGATGGCGATATTATCTTTACGATGAACTCGTCGTCTGACAGCGCCTACGTGATCATGTCGGGCCAGGTCGAGGTATTTGCACACAAAGAGGCGACCGGTGAGCCTATTGCTGTGCTCCCGGCCAATGATCTAGTGGGAGAGATGGGCGTTATTGGTAACCAGCCCCGGGTCGCCACCTTAAGAGCCAAAGGGCAAGTGCGTTGCTTGCGAATTCTGGCGGATCATTTTCTTGATTTGTTAAAAGATAATCCCGAGGTATCGTTAAGCGTATTTCGTCAATTGGTCGATCGACTGACCAAAACATCCCAGGCCCTGGAGGCTATGCGCAGTAGCTTGCCAGCGGTATCCGAATCACCAGCGTCCTGAATTTCGTGAATTCTGATCGTTTTCGTGCGCTATGGCATCGTGCAGGGGGAGGGTTGGAGTCGCACGGTTTATTTAATTTGTTGAATGATCATTATCAAGAGCCGCACCGCCACTATCACAACGGCCGTCATATTCTCGTCTGCCTTCAAGCATACGATGATGCTGCGGTCGCAATCGGGGCTGATGATGCAGTTGAAATGGCATTGTGGTTTCACGATGCCATCTATACGTCAGGTGCGAGTGATAACGAGGCGCGCAGTGTTGCGTGGTTCCAGGAACTGGCTGCCGATCAATTGCCAGGCTCTTTTATTTCTGAGGTAAGTCAGCTGATTATGGCTACGTGCCACACCGATCTGCCGGTCGTCGCTGGTGCAAAGTTTGTGGTTGATGTGGATCTTTGGGGTCTGGGGCAGGCCTGGGAAGGGTTTTTCGCCGATACCACGGCGATTCGACGAGAGGCATCCCGGTTAACCGATGCAGACTTTGCCCGTGGCCAACGCAAGTTCTTTGAACCGATACTGCAAAGAGCACACATTTACTTTACCTCACATTTCCAGCACCATTTTGATGGCGCCGCTCGCGATAATATCCAGCATTTGCTGGATCACCTGGATTCCAAAGCCGTCTGGCAATAGATCTGTTGCACGCGTGATTTAGGTTATCCGCGGCACATCACCAGACCATTATCACAAGATTACCCTGCTATGTTTAATAAGTTATTGGTGGCCAACCGCGGTGAGATTGCTTGTCGCGTGATGCATACAGCGAAACACCTGGGCATTAAGACGGTGGCTGTTTATTCCGATGCTGATCGGGATGCTTTACATACCTTGATGGCAGACGAGGCGGTATATATCGGCAAAGCGCCTTCGGCTGAGAGTTATCTTGTGGTTGATCATATCCTTGAAGCCTGTCGGCATACCGGGGCGGATGCGGTTCACCCCGGTTATGGTTTTTTGTCGGAAAATAGCGGATTTGTAACCGCGGTCGAAGCAATCGGCGTCACATTCGTAGGGCCGTCGATTAATGCCATTCAGGTGATGGGCGACAAAATCGCGTCCAAGGCTCTGGCGGATTCTGCGGGGGTTCCGACTATTCCTGGGTACAACGGCGTATTGGCGGATGCGGACGAGGCTGTTTTGCGGGCGGAGGCTATCGGGTATCCGGTCATGCTTAAGGCCAGCGCCGGTGGCGGTGGCAAAGGTATGCGAATCGCTCACGACGAAGCGCAATGCCGTGAGGGTTTTGCGCGGGCTTCCAGCGAAGCGCGGGCCAGCTTTTCCGATGACCGAATATTTGTCGAAAAGCTTATTAGGCAACCACGACATATCGAAATCCAGATCTTGGCCGACACCTATGGCAACTGTATTCATTTAAACGAGCGTGAATGCTCCATTCAGCGTCGCCACCAGAAAGTGCTTGAAGAGGCGCCGTCGCCATTTATTGACCCGGAAACCCGGGCACAGATGGGGGCTCAGGCCATCGCCCTGGCCCAGGCCGTCGACTATTGCTCGGCCGGCACTGTGGAATTCATGGTTGACGACGCGCGTAACTTCTATTTCCTGGAGATGAATACGCGCCTGCAGGTAGAGCACCCGGTGACCGAACTGATCACCGGTATCGATCTGGTTGAGTGGATGTTGCGTATTGCTGCCGGTGAACCTTTGACATTGGCCCAGGATGATGTGGAACTCAGCGGTTGGTCCATCGAATCCCGGGTTTATGCAGAGGATCCTTTCAGAGGGTTCGTACCCTCGACCGGGCGTCTGTTACGTTTTCGTCCCCCAGTCGAGTCTGCAACTGTGCGGGTAGATACCGGGGTTAGTGAAGGCAGTGAGGTCAGCATGCACTATGATCCGATGGTGGCTAAGCTGGTTACCTACGGGCCTGATCGCCAGCGCGCCACTGCCGCCATGTGCCGCGCACTGGATCAGTTTCAGCTCAAGGGAATTCAGAGCAATATCCCTTTCCTGGCCGCCCTGGTAAAGCACCCCCGCTTCGTTGCAGGAGAGCTGACCACTGGGTTCATCGAAGAGGAGTACCCCGAGGGTTTTGCTGTTGCCAGACCGTCAGATCTCATTGCCCGCCGTATCGCCGCACTCGTTGGCGTGATCCATGAGCACTGGCGCACCCGTGAACAGTTTGGTTCTACCAACCCGCCATCAACCCGTGTGCGCTATGTACGGATCAATGATGCCCAGCACGCTGTTCAGGTTTGTCGCGATGAATTGAGTTGGTCGGTTAATGTTAATCACGAGCAGGTGAAACTCGAGCTGCCCGAGTCAGTCTTTACATCGGTGGTTGACTTCATTGCCGACGATGTTGCTTGTAGCGCTCAAGTGAATCGTCAAGGGTTGATCTATGAAGTGCTCCATAGTGGCACCCTGGTACAGGCCATGGTACTTGAATCCTACAGCGCGGGATTGTATGAACTGATGCCTCGTAAGGTCATTTTGGACCTGTCCCATCTGGTGCTTTCTCCCATGCCAGGTTTGTTGGTATCACTGTTGGTAGAAGCTGGCGACGTGGTCAAGGCAGGCGAGGAGCTTGCCGTGATCGAGGCAATGAAAATGGAAAATGTGATTCGCGCGCCACGCGATGGCACCGTGGCTGCGATCCATATCCGTGACGGCGAGGTCCTTGAGGTCGACCAGACAATACTTGAGTTTGAGCAACCGACATGAGCAAGGACGCGGCTTCTATTCTGGCTGATGCCCTTCGCAGTGGGGATCGTCGGGCTTTGGCACGGGCCATCACTCTGGTGGAATCAACCCGTGACCAGCACCGGGCGCAGGCCCATGAGCTACTGGCACAACTCACGGCACAGGCCAGGCAAGCACTGCGTATTGGCATCACTGGGGTGCCGGGTGCGGGCAAGTCGACATTTATCGAATCTTTGGGTCTACAAATGATTGGCAAGGGCGAATCAGTCGCTGTACTGACCGTCGATCCAAGTTCGGCTATCAGTGGTGGCTCTATCCTGGGAGATAAAACCCGTATGCCGCAACTTGCCGCGAGTCGTGATGCCTTTATCCGTCCCTCTCCGTCGGCAGGCAGCGAGGGTGGTGTTGGGCGCCATACTCGTGAGGCAATTCATCTTTGTGAGGCGGCTGGCTTCAAGCTTGTGATCGTTGAAACGGTTGGTGTGGGTCAGTCTGAGTTGCGGGTCGCGCAAATGACCGATATTTTCATGCTATTGCTGTCGCCAGGCGCGGGAGATGAACTGCAGGGAATCAAGCGCGGCATTATGGAACTTGCGGACATTGTTCTGGTTAACAAGTGTGACGGCGAACTGCTAGGCGCAGCGCAGCGAACGGTTGGCGATTACACCGCGGCGTTGCGGCTGATGCAGCCCCATACTCCAGGATGGCAGGTGCCGGTCCTGCCGATTTCAGCACGTACCGGAGAAGGTATCAGCGCGACTGTAGATGCCATTGAGCGTTTTTACGAGTATTCCAAAGCGCAAGGAATTTTTGAGATGCGCCGTACTCATCAAGCCCGCGAGGCGCTCGGACAGGCGCTGCGTGAAGGTCTGTTGGAAAGTTTCATGAGTGATCCCGTTACCGCACAGCGAATTGAGACAGTGCGTACAGAGGTTGCCTCGGGCCGGTTAACGCCGGCCGTTGGCGCGCAACAGTTGCTTGATCAGTTCAAATCCGAACAAGGAGTGCAAGGATGATTGGTCGTTTGAATCATGTGGCTATCGCCGTGCCAGACATCGAAGCGGCGTCGACCCTTTACCGTGATACGCTGGGAGCCAATGTCTCGTTGCCCGAGGCATTGCCGAATCACGGCGTGACAACCGTGTTCGTGGATTTAGCCAATACCCGAATTGAACTACTGCATCCGTTGGGCGAGGATTCGCCTATCGCACGGTTTCTTGAGCGTCACCCCTCAGGTGGAGTGCACCATGTGTGTTACGAGGTAATCGACATTCTGGCCTCTCGAGACCAGTTGACCGCGCAGGGGGCCCGGGTGCTGGGAGATGGAATGCCGCAGATTGGCGCACATGGCAAGCCGGTACTGTTCCTGCACCCGGCGGATTTTTGCGGCACTCTGGTTGAACTGGAACAAGCCTGACCGGCGATAAGGGTTTGCGCCGGGTAAGCATTCCTGACCTTGGACTCGCGTAGTCAGTTATTGCCTGGAACATACCATCCGGCACTGGGGGCCGTTTTGCGGACCCTGTGTTTTCGGCCCCGTATTCCACCGGGTAAGGCTCGGCATCTAACGCCCCTCGAGCGTGTTATCGGCAGACGTCGTATTATGGTTCGCACCAAACCGGGCTTTCTTTTTGCATGTGATCAGCAGGATTAGCTACAGCGTAATCTGTTGTGTAATCGAGTTCACGAACCGGAAATCACAGCGTTACTGCAGGGGTCGTTGAACCCTGACGACGTATTTTTTGATATCGGTGCGAATTCAGGATATTTCAGTTGCCTGGCCTTGTCATGCGAAGTCAAGGATGTCGTCGCATTTGAGCCCGACCCTAACACCTGTGCGGTGTTGGCGCAGCAGCAGCAGTTAAATAACTGGTCGCGGGCGAATCTTCGTATTGAATCATTGGGGTTATCAGATTATGTCGGGACGCAGGCGTTTATCCGTGCCAGCGATTCTGGCGAGAGTGGTTTTGGCTCTTGGCCCTACCGTCAGGCGGTGGGTCAGGTATGAGGTAGATGTTCAGACCCTGGACTATTTCTGCCAACAAGCCAACAGGTTGCCGACAGTCCTTAAGATTGATGTGGAAGGTTGGGAGTATCCCGCATTGTGCGGTGCTGAGCAGACTTTAGGCGGTGGTAGTGTTCGGTTGGTCGTTTTCGAGTCAGAGTGCGGTGCGACGGGTCAAATTCTAGATCCAAGAATCTCCCAGTTGTTGGAGGATTGCGGCTTTGTTATCCGGCATGTACCTCGGTCATCAGGCGTAATCAAGCCCACCGAAAATTACCAAGCGTACTTGGGTAACTGATCGACACGCGCGCAAGAAGGATCAACTGCTTAGAAAAGCTTCGAGCGCTGACAGGAAAGCTTCAGGTTGCTCTGCTTGCAGCCAGTGTCCAGCATTCGCGATCGCGTGCATCTGCGATCGGGGGAACAGCGATCTGATGGTTGAGGTATGCGTCGCATCGATGTAGTCGGAACGACTCCCATATATAAACAGGGTCGGCCCATCGTATGGCGCCACCACTTTGGGAAAATCGGAAAGAGAATTTATTTGTGTATTGATCGCATCGAGATTTAATCGCCAGTGAAGCGTGTCGTTTCGAAGCTCCAGGTTCTGCAATAGAAACTGGCGCAGGGTCCGGTCAGGAATGTCGCCGGCGAGCGCCTGATCGGCCTGTTGGCGGCTAGTCAAGTTCGTAAGGTCAAGCTGTTGCAGGATTCGAACTAAGGGTCCATGCGAGTGCGGGTAGCTGACCGGGGCAATATCCGCGACTACCAAAGCGCGCAGTTTTATTTGAGTGGTCAGTGCCACAGTCATGGCGGTTTTGCCGCCCATGCTGTGTCCCAGCAGAACGGGCCGGTTCAGTGCGTGTTGCTGAATAAACTGTGCCACTGCCTGCGCCTGTGCCGGATAGCTCATGCTAGTTACCCAGGGCGATTTGCCATGATTGGGCAGGTCCGGGGTAAAAACCTGCCAGTGATGGCTCAGATTTTGGGCGATACGCTTCCAGTTGGTGCCCGAGCCGAAAAGACCATGCAGGATGACCAGTGGTGGTCCGCTGCCCGTGACGTTAAAGCTAAGTGAGGTCCGCACGGTGTTCAGATGCTGGCCAGTGTTGCCTGGCGTCGCTAGCGCTTGCGTGGCAGGTACAGATCGGTGATAGTGCCTTCAAAGGCTTCTGCCGCAAAAGCTGTGGTCTCGGACAGCGTGGGGTGTGGGTGCACAGTAAGGCTGATATCCTGAGCGACACAGTCCATTTCAATGGCAAGGCCGATCTGGGCAATCAGCTCGCCGGCGTTGGGTCCGACAATGCCGCCGCCAAGAATTCGCTGTGTCACCGGTTCGAAAAGCAACTTGGTAAAGCCTTCGCTTCGAGACAGCGCCAGCGCCCGGCCGCTGGCAGCCCAGGGAAAGACGCCTTTCTCATACTCGATATTCCGGTTTTTTGCCTCAGTCTCGGTGAGTCCCACCCAGGCGATTTCCGGGTCCGTATAGGCAACCGATGGGATGACCCGAGCTTCGAACGCGCTTTTATGCCCGGCGGCCACCTCGGCAGCGACCTTAGCTTGGTGGGTTGCTTTGTGAGCCAGCATAGGCTGGCCGACAATATCGCCAATGGCAAAAATGTGGGCGACATTGGTTCGTTGCTGAGCATTCACTGTAATAAAGCCCTGCTCATCAACCTCGACACCCGCCGCTGGCGCATTGATGTGATGGCCGTTCGGTGCGCGCCCCACCGCAACTAAAACAGCGTCATAACGGGTTTCGGTAGGGGTGTTGTCACCCGCAAAACTCACGAGCAAGCCATCGTCCTGTGGCTGCACACCGATAACCCGGGTATTCAGATAGATGCCATCGCACTGTTTCGCGAGCCGTTTGGCAAGCGGCTTGACCAGGTCAGGATCGGCGCCGGGAATCAGTTGAGGGGACATCTCAACAATACTGATCTGACTGCCCAGTGCTCGAAATACTGTCGCCAGTTCCAGACCGATGATGCCGCCACCGATAATCAGCAAGTGATCCGGAATGTGATCAAGCGCCAATGCGCCAGTCGAGTCGATGACGCGCGGATCCTCTGGTAGTCCCGGTAATGAAATCGCTTGCGAGCCGGCGGCGATAATCGCTTGAGAAAAGCGTATGGTTCGTTCGCCTGCCGGCCCTCGGATGCTTAGGTTGTGTGATGACGTGAACTCGCCTGTGCCCGTGATGACTTCGACCCGGCGTTTTTTCGCCAAGCCGGCAAGGCCACCAGTCAACTGGCCAATCACCTTGTCTTTCCACTCGCGCAGTTGCGCCACGTTAATGGTCGGTTCCCCAAAATCGATGCCATGGGGACGCATCTCGTGGGCTTCCTCAATCACGCGCGCTGCATGCAGTAATGTCTTGGATGGGATGCAACCTACATTCAGGCAGACCCCGCCGAGAGTCGGGTAACGCTCAACCAGGACCACTTTAAGGCCAAGATCGGCAGCACGAAAGGCTGCGGTGTAACCGCCTGGGCCAGAGCCCAGCACCACAAGATCTACATCAGCACCATCGTTTGTCGCGACGGGCGGCACGCTCTCCAGAGCAGCGGCTTTAGGGGACGATGTTGTTGGCGTGGCAGCGGTTGGGGGGGGCGAAAGTGCTGTGGATTCGTTGGTTGACGCCACGACGGCAACGGGATCACCTTCAGATATCTGGCCGCCTACCTGAGCCAGAACTTCGATGACTTTGCCAGCAACCGGGCAGGGGACATCCATGGTGGCTTTGTCGGTTTCCAGCGTAATCAGCGGCGTTTCGATGCTAACAGTGTCGCCAGGGGCGATCAGTACCTCAATGATATCGACGTCACGAAAATCTCCAATATCGGGCACGTTGATGGTGATAGGGGTATCACTCACAGAATAATCTCTTTTAAGGTATCTACAGAAGCAGCCGCCGGGCATCTTCCAGCGCAGCGCTGAGGAAGGCCATAAAGCGCGCAGCTTGCGCTCCATCGACGACCCGGTGGTCATAGGAAAGATCCAGTGGCAGCATCAACCGCGGTTGGAATTCAGTGCCGTCCCAGACTGGGGTCATGCGCGAGCGAGTAACGCCCAGAATCGCTACCTCCGGCGCATTGACGATGGGGGTGAAGGCGGTGCCGCCGATGCCACCGAGACTGGAAATACTCATGCAGCCGCCTTGCATTTCGCCCGGTTTGAGTTTTCCATCACGGGCCCGCGCACTGATTTCAGCGAGTTCTTCAGCAAGTTGCACAATGCCTTTGCCGTCTACGTCTCGAATGACCGGTACGACCAGACCGTTATCGGTATCCACTGCGATACCAATGTGGAAATACTGTTTGAGAATCAGACTCTCACCGTCGGGTGATAATGAGGCGTTGAAGGTGGGAAAGGCTTTCAGTGCACTGACCACGGCTCTCATTAAGAAGGATAGGATCGTAATGCGTGTACCGCTGTGCGTCTTGTCCTGTTTCAGGGATTGGCGGAAGGATTCCAGTTCGGTGATATCGGCATCATCGTGATGTGTGACATGCGGGATGTTCAGCCAGGCTCTGTGCAGGTAACGTCCCGAGAGGCGCTGGATCCGTGAAATCGGTTTGGTATCGATGGGTCCCCAGCGAGAGAAGTCGACCTCGGGCATAGGGGGTATACCGGCACCTTCCATAGGCCTTGAGTCGGAGGCGGGCCTGATCAGGGCGGCTTTAATAAACTGGCGAACATCATCCTGGAGGATGCGTTCCCGCGCACCGGTGCCATTTATCTGGGAAAGGTCAGCACCGAGTTCTCGGGCAAAGCGGCGCACAGCCGGGCTCGCATGGGGCCGTTGTTGGCCACTCTCGAGCGGTGGTGGCAGCGTGCTCGGGGGTGTTGCGGGCTGAGTCGGTGACTGGGTGGCCGTTTCGGGCCGCCCTGGAGAGAGGGCGGATTGCGGGACGGCTTCTATGGCGGGTGTTGCTGCGGCTTCTGTTGGCTGAGCCTGGGGCATACCCTCTACGGTTGTTATCTCAGCTACATCCATTTCAGCCGGGTCCAGCAATGCCACCAGGCTGCCTTGAGACACTTTGTCACCCACCGCAACCATCACCTCGGTAATACGCCCGGTTGCAGGGGATGGCACATCCATGGTTGCCTTGTCGCTCTCCAGTGTAATGAGCGGATCCTCAGCCTGGACAGGCTCCCCCGACACAATCAGCACCTCAATCACATCGACACTGTCGAAGTCTCCAATGTCGGGTATCGTAATCTTCAGAGGATCACTCATTAGCTAACCCCTGTCAGACTGTCGTCGGGTTAGGTTTTTCGGGATCGATCGGGTAACGACTGATCGCGTCCAAAATCGTTGAACGGGGTAAGGCCCCTTCGTCGGCAAGCGCAGTCAAAGCCACAAGTGCGATATGGTAGCGGTTGACCTCAAAGAAGCCCCGCAATTGTTCCCGGGTACCGCTGCGCCCAAAGCCGTCAGTGCCCAGCACCACATAGCGTCCCGGAACAAACTCGCGGATCTGATCGGCATAGGTTTGAGTGTAGTCAGTGGCAGCGACGACGGGGCCATCCGCTTTTGTCAGTTGTTCCGTAACGTAGGCGATCTGCGGGGATTCGTCTGGGTGCAGGCGATTCCACCGCGAGACATTTCGACCTTGGCGGGCCAGTTCGTTGTAGCTGGTTACACTCCAGACATCGGACAGGACGCCAAAATCCTGTTCCAGCAACTTCGCTGCGGCGAGTGATTCCCGCAGAATCGCACCACTGCCGAGGAGTTGCACCCGGGGTGCGGCCTTGCGCCCTCGCTTTGAAGAAAGCAGCCGGTACATGCCCTTGAGAATGCCATCGTTCACATTGTCCGGTAGCGCCGGGTGTGAGTAGTTCTCGTTCATCACGGTGATGTAATAAAAAATGTTTTCCTTATCGGTAAACATTCTTCGCAAACCATCTTGGATAATGACTGCGAGCTCAAAATTAAAGGCAGGATCATAGGAGACGCAGTTAGGAATACTTGAGGCAAGCAACAGACTGTGCCCGTCCTGGTGTTGTAATCCCTCCCCGGCCAGAGTGGTGCGTCCCGCGGTACCGCCGATCAGAAACCCTCGTGCCTGCAGGTCCCCCGCAGCCCAGGCAAGATCACCGACCCGCTGTAAACCGAACATTGAGTAGAAAATGTAAAAGGGGATCATCGCAATCCCGTGGTTAGCATACGCGGTTGCGGCCGCTATCCAGGAAGACATAGCCCCCATTTCGGTGATGCCTTCTTGCAATACCTGGCCTTGGATATCTTCGCGGTAATACATTAATTGATCTGCATCTTCGGGGATATACAACTGGCCTTCAGGGGCATAGATGCCCAACTGCCGAAACATACCTTCCATACCGAAAGTCCGCGACTCATCGGGCACTATCGGCACTACGTGAGGACCGATCATCTTGTCCCGTGTCAGGGCGGTCAGGATGCGGACAAAGGCCATGGTAGTTGATATTTCGCGTTCTCCAGTACCATCCAGTTGCGACTG
This sequence comes from Gammaproteobacteria bacterium, assembly GCA_014239575.1. Classification (GTDB taxonomy): domain Bacteria; phylum Pseudomonadota; class Gammaproteobacteria; order Arenicellales; family UBA868; genus UBA868. The sequence goes on along the minus strand of JAAZYQ010000025.1, from coordinate 3,917 downwards.
AAATATCGAAAGATCAGGTATCTGATGACTGGGTGCGCTATCAGTGCGGGCCGGAAGGCTGCCGCCGAGCGCCGCGCGTCGGTCTTTGAGATAGCGCACTTCCGGGCTGTCTTCTCCGGGGTGGTAGAACTTGCAAGCCACCACATCGTCATCATTAAGCGGTATGCGGAAGCGGTCGCGAAAAGCCAGCAACGATTCATCGGCCATCTTTTTCTGGCTGTGGATGATATTTTGCCCTTCGCCAGATTCACCCATGCCATAGCCTTTGACAGTCTTTGCCAGAATTACCGTTGGCTGACCACTGTGCGTCATTGCGGCAGCATAGGCCGCATAAACCTTGTGCGGGTCATGGCCGCCCCGGTTTAAGCGCCAGACATCCTCGTCGGTCATGTTGGCCACCATTGCGGCGAGCTCGGGATACTTGCCGAAAAAGTGCTCGCGAACGAAAGCGCCATCCTTGCTTTTGAAGGCCTGGTATTCACCATCAAGGGCCTCTTCCATGCGCTGTTTCAGAAGGCCCTTGGTATCACGCATGAGAAGAGGGTCCCAATAGGAGCCCCAGATCACTTTTATAACGTTCCAGCCGGCGCCGCGGAACTCCCCTTCAAGTTCCTGGATAATTTTGCCGTTGCCGCGTACCGGGCCATCGAGACGTTGTAAGTTGCAGTTGATTACAAAGATCAGGTTATCCAGGTCTTCGCGACCGGCCAAGCCCAACGCACCCATCGATTCTGGTTCGTCCATCTCGCCGTCGCCCATGAAAGCCCACACCTTGCGATCCGACATCGGGACGAACTCGCGGTGCTGCAGGTATTTCATGAATCTCGCCTGATAAATCGCCTGGATCGGACCAAGACCCATAGAGACTGTCGGGAACTGCCAGAATTCTGGCATCAACCAGGGGTGGGGATAGGACGACAGGCCTTGGCCATCGACCTCTTGGCGAAAATGCTCCAACTGTGCTTCACTGAGGCGACCCTCGAGAAAAGCTCGAGCATAGATACCAGGCGCAGAGTGTCCCTGCATAAAGACCAGGTCAGCGCCATTTTCAGCATCGGGCCCACGCCAGAAATGGTTGAAGCCGACGTCATACAGTGTGGCAGCCGAGGCGTAACTGGCAATATGGCCACCCAGTTCGCTACTGATCTGGTTGGCGCGAACCACCATAGCCAAGGCGTTCCAGCGAATCAGTGAGCGGATTCGCCACTCGATTTCTGCATCACCTGGGCTGCGCGGTTCATGCGCCGCAGGTATGGTGTTGAGGTAAGCGGTGGTTGGTCGATAAGGGATATGGGTGCCCGAGCGCCGTGCCTGGTCGATCAGTGTTTCCAGGAGAAAGTGAGCCCGCTCTTCTCCTTCGCGTTCGATTACTGAAGCCAAAGCTTCCTGCCACTCGCTCGTCTCCAGCGGGTCAATATCCGTGTGAGGTGTTGAGTTGGCCATGAATCAATCTCTTTGTTCGATGATCAGGCAGTGGCGCCAAACCTCTAGTTTGGTCCTCTGACCTGAGCCAGTAATACAGGTTAACCCGGCGTCAAAACAATACCACAGAGAAAATCTTTGGAAGGGTTTTAGTGGTTTGATGGTCAGGCCAAGATTCTTAAATCAGGGGCTGAACCTGCTAAGCCCACGTGGGCGAGCAGCAATACCAATGCTTAAGACACAATTAATGTGTCTGTATTTCTCATTTATTCTATTTCTATGGGTGTGATGATAGGTTTGAATCCCGTAAAGGCTGTCATAAACAAAGATATCTTTTTATTTTTCTGATTTTAAAACTTCAGGCTTCTTTATAAGTGACTCGACAACTCTTTCACCACTACGATCTGCACCATGTACAGTAGAAAATTGTGAAGCTGTTGCTTCTCCTGCAAAGAAGATTTTATTTCCTACTGGTCTTTTTAAAAAAGCTCTTAAATGTGCTTTACCAGGTTTTGCACCTGCATAAGATCCAATAGTGTAAGGATTACTGCTCCAGTCTGTAACATGAGCTTTTATAAAATATTTATCAAAATCAGAACCGAATGTTGAACGAAGATCATTCAATACAAAATCTACTGAGGCTTGCTCACCTTCGTTTTCTAAATCTTTTGCAAATTGCCCCTTGGTATTAAAAAATGAGATGTTTGTTCCACCAACTCTGAGTAAACCATTTGCAGTTTTTGGTGATTTCGAATTTTTAGTGTTAACTTTAGTGTATAAGTAATTATCAGGGTTTATGTTAAATTTTTTGTAAAAACTTTGTTTTAGTTGTAAAGTTATTCGATAGTAATTACCCATACTAATTCCATCAAAAGCTTCGTATTTTTTTTCCGGTAAATTTGGTGTAAATTTAATTTTACCGCTATTTAACACTCCAGTAGAAACAGTCACAATACAGGCTTTAGCAGTAATTGTTCCATTATTTGTTTCAACTTTTACGTTTTTCCCATCCCATTTTATTTCATTAGCGACAGTATTTAATTTAACTGGAACATCTTTTCTATAATGGGCAAGTAAAGTACCGTATCCTTCTTTAACAAATCCATCGCCTTTACCTCCAGAAATCCAATTTACATTATCATCATAAGGTGAGAAATTATCAAAATCTCTTGACGTGCCTATTTTTTGAACAGTATCAAACCACTCATTATTTCTTAAGGATTCGGGAATAAAATCAATAAAAGGGCGATCTTCTTCAGTATTCCATTTAATCTTATTTATTTTTTTCAATAAGGGCCATGCGTCACTCCAGTCGTCAATTTTATTTCCATCATATAAGAGATCATCCTCGTATGAATCATCATAAATATTAAATTTATTATTTTTCCCATATTCGGCTATTTGATTGTAATAACCATTAAATCCATGAAGACTATGAAGCCAATGTGCTCCGGTGTCATAAGGAACTCCAAATATAGAGTTATCAGTAAAACATCTTCCACCAATACGGTTCATTGCTTCTATACAAATAACAGATTTACCATTTTTTAGTAATTTAGCTGTAGCTGATAAGCCTGCTGATCCAGCACCTATTACAATAACATCAGGGTTTGACTGGGCTAGAGATATTTGTGGAAGGGCAGATAGAGCAACACTATATGCTGAAGCTTTTAAGAATTCTCTTCTTCGGAAATTTGTAAGAAGCATGTTTTTCATACAATTGAATTACCTAAAAAATTAGGTGTAATTATTATAATTTCAAATCAAACTTTTTGCCAAGCAATGCCTGGAGAAACTGGCCGGTGTAGGATTTTTCGATCAGGGCAACCTGTTCGGGCGAACCGGCAGCTACCAGTTGACCGCCCCGCTGGCCACCCTCTGGACCAAGATCAATAATCCAGTCGGCGGTCTTGATGACATCAAGGTTGTGTTCAATGACTACCACGGTATTCCCATGGTCACGTAGGCGGTGCAGTACTGTCAGTAACTGACGGATATCGTGAAAATGCAGCCCGGTAGTGGGCTCATCAAGGATGTACAAGGTGCGCCCGGTGTCACGCTTGGATAATTCGCGGGCCAGTTTTATCCGTTGCGCCTCACCTCCGGACAACGTGGTTGCGCTTTGCCCTAGGCCGATATATCCCAGGCCGACATCGAGCAAGGTGTCCAGTTTGCGTTTGATGACCGGAATCGCGGCGAAGAACTCTACAGCCTCGACTACGGTCATCCCCAGCACCTGATCGATGCTGCGATCCTTGTAGCGAATGTCCAGCGTCTCGCGGTTGTAGCGTTTGCCTTGACAGGTATCGCAAGGGACGTAGATATCGGGCAGAAAATGCATTTCAACCTTGATTAGGCCATCACCTTGACAGGCTTCGCAGCGGCCACCGCGGACGTTAAAGCTAAAGCGACCCTGTTGATAACCACGGACTTTAGCCTCGTGTAATTGGGCAAAGAGTTGACGGATGGGGGTAAGTAGGTCGGTGTAGGTAGCC
>JAAZYQ010000259.1 GCA_014239575.1 Gammaproteobacteria bacterium | reverse complement strand
CGCGGTATCGGGCTGTGGCGCCACCAGCAGCAGCGATGCCATGAACATACAGATCGGCAAAAAGTTCAATATAACCGGGCATTGGACAGGACATCTTGTAGATGTGAAATACGGAATTCATAGTATAAACATGACCTTAAACGACAGTGGAGGGGCGGTTACTGGCACCATGATCGTGCCGACCCATGAATGCCTTGGCGATGATTCAAATATGGGACTGGGTAATATGTACGTATGGAATCTAAAAGTATCAGGAACAGCTACTCAAGCGGCCGAACATTCCGATGGTGACAACATTTTGACGCCAGAGCAGGAAAACAGCAATAGCGGAACCGCCGACCTAGAAACTGACGTCATTTCAGAAACATTTTTAGACGAAGCTGGCGAAGAAGTCACTATAGACCGTCAAGTCTTTTTTTCGCTGAGCGGAAATTCGGATTCTTTAACCGGGAGATATTCTGGCACCTGGGTTGGCACTGACATTTATTGCCGAAGCGGAATACAGGGTACTATTGCTCTTGGCCGAGGCTAGTACTTAACCAGGCTGTCTCGACGAAGGTCTTTATTTAACTAGATACTGGGCCGGGGTAACTCCAACGCCTTGTATTAATGCTCCAGCACTCATTTTTTGTAACCGGAGCTAACTCATCAAGAGCGAAACTTTCGGTCACGGAAATACCGCGGGTAACGGCGCAACAATCTTTGCTAACCAGTAAAAGGTTTTTTAAAACCTCTCCCGCCAGGATTCAAGTGCTGTCTCTTGGGTGCCGCTCGATGGAGCTGCTGCCGGTGTGCCTGAGACAATGCTGCCTTTTTTGATAAAATCATTGTCAAGGGTAACCTCAGTCT
>JAAZYQ010000258.1 GCA_014239575.1 Gammaproteobacteria bacterium | reverse complement strand
ATATTTTTGCTCCACCCATTTTTATATAGTCACAGAAAACATTGGTCTGCCGTCAACTCTTCCGGTTTTACGTGATCCAAGCAGCTGGATTTATGCAAAAGAAGATGCAGGAAAAATGCTGGTTGGCTGCTTTGAACCTAAATCAAAACCGCGCCCACTAAACACGATTCCGGAGGATTTTTCATTTGGTCAGTTTGAGGAAGATTGGGAGCATTTTGAACCCGCGATGCTGAATGCAATGCATCGAATTCCAAAACTGGAAGATGCAGGAATTCACACTTTTTTCAACGGTCCAGAAAGTTTCACTCCAGACGACCGCTATATCTTAGGGGAGGCTCCGGAACTTAAAAACTTTTATGTCGCTGCCGGACTCAACTCAATCGGAATTCAATCTGCGGGAGGTGCAGGCAAAGTCCTTTCCGAATGGATCGTAAACAGATATCCGCCAATAGATTTATGGGATGTAGACATCCGCCGGTTTCATTCTTTTCAGGGCAATTCACAATATTTGAAGGAGCGCACCGAAGAATCATTAGGCCTGCTTTACGCCATGCACTGGCCCTTTCGACAGCCGGAAACCAGCCGAGGTGTACGCAAATCTGTGCTACATGATCGTCTGGAAAAAACTGGTGCATGTTTTGGTGAGATGAGTGGATGGGAACGCGCCAACTGGTTTGCACCACAAAGAACAGAAGCACGATACGAATACAGTTACGCACGTCAAAACTGGTTTGAAGCCTCTGCCTCTGAGCATCAGGCGGCACGGGAAAAAGTAGCGCTGTTCGACATGTCGTCCTTCGCGAAATTTGTGGTGCAAGGACGTGATGCTGAAAAAGTGCTCAATCGGATTTGTGCCA
>JAAZYQ010000257.1 GCA_014239575.1 Gammaproteobacteria bacterium | reverse complement strand
CAAGCCTTTTTTTTAACGGCTCTGTTACATAAGATAGAACTCAGAATTTATTAACCTATAGAAATTAAAAACGGATGGCTCAAGCCGCCTTATGCGGTTTATTTTTTGTTGAAAAAAAATATATGATATGGCTGAAACAGAACTTGTAGTAAAGTTTGAAAATGTACAAAAAAGCTATGATGGTGAAATTCTTGTTGTTAAGGATTTCAACTTAGATGTAGCTGCTGGTGAATTTGTAACAATGTTAGGGCCATCTGGCTCTGGGAAAACAACTTGCTTAATGATGCTGGCTGGATTTGAGCCTGCAACCAACGGCAATATTTACTTGAAAGGCAAACCCATAAACAATGTACCACCGCACAAGCGTGGTATTGGAATGGTTTTTCAGAACTATGCCCTCTTCCCTCACATGACTGTTGCAGAAAATTTGGCTTTCCCTCTGGAAGTCCGCAAAATGGGCAAATCTGAAAGAGAAGAGAAAGTTAAACGGATACTAGATATGGTTCAACTAGGAGAGTTTGGCAATAGGCGACCTATGCAATTATCAGGAGGTCAACAACAACGAGTTGCTGTAGCTCGCTCTCTTGTCTTTGACCCTGACCTAGTTCTGATGGACGAGCCTTTAGGGGCACTTGATAAAAACCTTCGCGAACAGATGCAATATGAAATCAAACATCTTCACGAAAATCTCGGTTTAACAGTAATCTATGTCACACATGATCAAACTGAAGCGCTTACCATGTCTAATCGTATTGCTGTTTTTGATGATGGCGTTGTGCAACAATGCTCTACACCAGAACGCCTTTATGAGAGACCTGAGAATGCCTTTGTAGCGAACTTTATTGGTGAAAATAACCGCTTAA
>JAAZYQ010000256.1 GCA_014239575.1 Gammaproteobacteria bacterium | reverse complement strand
AAAATACTGTCCGGGTGAATGCCTGTGTATGCGGGTCTTGATGTACCCATCATCACTGCGTTCACTAGAAAATTTCTATCAACTGCATAGGCAATTGCTTGGCGAACTCGTTTATCACTAGTGGGCTTCTTTTTGGTATTGAATGCCAGCCACGTAATTGGGCCGATCGCGGCGTAGCCTTGGTCTGTTGCCGTCAAATGCGGGACATTCTTGGAGTGCAGAATATCCTGTGGCGTTGACTCAAAAGCAGACATGTGGATTTCTCCGTTTTCACGCCCAAGAGAGCGGGCAGATGGGTCTTTAATAATTCGCATCACTATTTTATCCACGTAGGGACGACCATCTATGAAGAAATTTTCATTGCGCTCCATAATGATATGTTGATCACGAACAAACTCTACCAGTTTAAACGGACCTGAACCTACAACATCTTTAGAGTTCCGCGGATGCTTTTTGGGATCCTGACCATCACCATAAATATGCTCTGGAATAATCGATCCAAGTTGCGAAGATAGAGCCAGCATTAGTGCCGGGTGTGGCTGCGACAACTTAAATACAACTGTGTTGGCGCTTGGCGTCTCGACGCTCGAAACTGCTCGAAACATTGTTTTAAAGGGATGATTGGCCTTGATCGTCTTGATGGAAAAGGCCACATCCTTCGAGGTAATAGGCGTGCCATCATGGAACGTGGCCCCCTCAACCAGATTGAAGGTAACTGCCAGACCATCTGCAGAGGTCTTCCATGATGAAGCTAGATAAGGTTCCGCATTCCATTTATCGTCAAAGCGAACCAAGGTTGCAAACAACTGTGCACCCGGCTCACCGGTCGCAATCCCTGATTGTACTGCCGGATTAAGATGTCTTG
>JAAZYQ010000255.1 GCA_014239575.1 Gammaproteobacteria bacterium | reverse complement strand
ATCTGCCGGGGTTGGTTTATGGCTCGTTCGCCCCGCTGATACCCGCACTGGCGATTGCAACGCTGACCATCTCCATCAACATGATTGTGGACGATATCTCAGCACATTCCGGCGGCAAGCTGGCTAAGAGAATGATCTCATGAGTGTGTTGCTTGAGGTCGATGACCTTTGCATCAGTGCTCGCAATGACGATGATGAGTTGACGCCGATCGTAAAGGGCGTCAGCTTTAATGTGGCCCGTGGCGAGGTGGTAGCCCTGATTGGGGAGTCAGGTTCAGGCAAAACAACCATTGCCTTATCGTCGCTCGGTTATACCAAGCCCGGTCTGGAATTTGTCGGCGGTGAGGTGCGCCTTGAAGGCGAAGACGTCATCACCATGGGTGCGGATCAATTGCGAGGCCTTCGGGGTCAGCGGGTTGCTTATCTGGCGCAAAGCGCAGCAGCAACATTCAACCCGGCTCTGACGATTGGTGAGCAGGTCACTGAAACTTGTGTGTTGCATGGCATTCTCACCCAGGAGCAGGCCGACGAGCGAGCTGAGTTTCTCTATCGGGCTCTGGAACTACCAGACCCTGATCTATTGGGTAAGCGTTATCCCCATCAGGTATCCGGTGGACAACTGCAACGTCTGATGGCGGCAACGGCGCTGTGTGGCAAGCCGGACCTGCTGGTGCTGGACGAACCGACCACTGCACTGGATGTCACTACGCAGATCGAAGTATTAAAAGCCTTCAAGTCAGTAATTAAACAGGAAGGTTCTGCCGCCATTTATGTGACGCATGACCTTTCGGTGGTCGCCCAGATTGCCGACCATATTGTGGTGTTATATGCGGGCGAAACGCAGGAGTATGGCAGCGCAATATTAGGCAGAATCTCCCGGGTAAT
>JAAZYQ010000254.1 GCA_014239575.1 Gammaproteobacteria bacterium | reverse complement strand
CCACACCACGCACAACTTGCTGATGCAATAGAGGTATTCATTGGTCAAGGTCAAAAAGTTGGAATGGGTGGACATTTAATGGGTCAAAAAGTTACTGATCAAGTTGCTGAAATGAGATCTTTGCCTTCTGGTATTGATCAAAGATCACCTGCAAGACATCCAGACTGGCTAGGTCCGGATGATTTATTTTTAAAAGTTCAAGAATTAAGAGAGCTAACAAAAAATAAAGTTCCTATTCAATTAAAATTAGGTGCTGCAAAAGTTTATGATGATGTTCGTATGGCTGCAAAATGTAATCCAGACTCTATTTTTTTAGATGGAATGGAAGGATCTACAGGAGCAGGACCACACATCGCTGCTGCAAACACGGGTATTCCTGGTATTGCTGCAATTAGAGAAGCAAGAAGAGCTTTGGATGATGTAGGACAAACTGGAAGAGTAACATTAATCTATGCTGGTGGTGTTAGAGATGGTGCAGATATGGCTAAAGCTATAGCTTTAGGTGCAGATGCAATAGCAATTGGAACTGGTGCATTGATTGCACTAAACTGCAACAAAGATATCCCTGAAGCCAACTTTGAAAAAGAAATGGGTGTAAAAGCTGGTCAATGTTATCACTGTCATACTGGTCGTTGCCCAGTTGGTGTTGCAACTCAAGACCCAATTTTAAGAAAAAGATTAAATCCTGATGATGCTGCATTAAGAGTTTATAATTATTTACATGCAATGACTTTGGAAGCTCAGCTTCTAGCTAGAGCTTGCGGAAAAACTAACATTCATTCGTTAGAGCCAGAAGATTTAGCTGCATTAACAATGGAAGCTTCTGCTTTAGCAAAAGTACCTTTAACTGGAACTAATCACACTGTTGGTGTTGATGACTTCCATAAAATATA
>JAAZYQ010000253.1 GCA_014239575.1 Gammaproteobacteria bacterium | reverse complement strand
AAGGACGACTCCCGGGAATTCGCTAAGGTAAACGGAGTCGTCAGAGTCCTCACACAATAGGCGCATCAAAGTGAGTGCGCGCTGATGTTTTACGGCTGCAGCATGTGTTGATGCCGAGGCATCGAGTGCGGGCAATATAGAGATGAGAAAAACAACACCAAGGCTGGCGAGAACGGCGCACGTCGTCTTTTTATGCCACACGGGATCACCCAGTAACCTTTTCCAAAACGATTAAGCCCGCTTTGCCACCATATCGATCTCGACCAATGCTTCGCGGGCAAGGCCGGTAACACCAATACAGGTACGTGCGGGCAGGCGGCCCGGGAGGAAGTAAGAGCGGTAAGTCTGATTCATGACTTCGTAATCCCGTGCAAACTCGGTCAGATAAACACGGCACGAAAGCACGTGGGAAAGATCGAGCTCGAGGCCATTCAGCACAATGATGAGGTTATCCATCACACGGCGGGTTTGCGCTTCAACGCCTGGTGGCAACGGTGCGCTGTCATCATCGGGGTCGGTTGGCATCTGCCCGGTCAACTGAATCCAGCCGTCCACTTCTACCGCATGACTGAACGGCGCGACGTGTGTCGGCGCCTCGTCAAAGTTATGAAAAACCGGGTCCTGATTCATCCTTTGTCTCCCTCATTTTGAAAACACACCTGAGTGAAAGTTACCGGCGGCTTGGCAAAGGCCGGCCCATCACCCACCAGTCCCAGAGCCGGTGCAGCAGATAGGCAACAGCAGTAACCGCGAGTGTCATGAAACCCCAACCGACAACATCGTCATGGGGCATCACCGCCGGGATCCCGAACAACAGGCTTATGCCCCACAGGCTCCAGATCAGCAACCAGCCCAGACGATACATGGGTCGCAGGAAGTTGGTACGGCGCCGGC
>JAAZYQ010000252.1 GCA_014239575.1 Gammaproteobacteria bacterium | reverse complement strand
AAATATCGATGTCTATCCGGCGTATGACATGATGGCCATGCTTTCAGCATAAGTTACATTAACCAAGACCGATGAGTCTTTAGATACCTTCACCGCGGACGATACTGGCTTTATTGCCAAAGGAATCCGATGCGCTTTGGAAATCACCCAAACGCGGCGCACGTACTACGTAATTACAAAATGACCGCTTATATAACCTTTTCGCATTCTCTGGTGATTATCAGCGCCCTCCTTATGCTGAAAGCATGGCCATCATGTCATACGCCGGATAGACATCGATATTTTCACAACATGGTGCCTATTCCAATACACCACTTGGGATTAAGCCATCTGCGGTTTGAAAGAAAATATGGCGCCGCTTGTGGGTGTTGTCGGTAGTGAAAGTATCTTGGCGTACAAGATCAGAGCGCTGTATTCCTGCAGTCGAGTCACCGTTCAGCAATAGCCGAAACATGCAGTTGTCATGCACAACTCCTTTATGCCTGAGATCAGGAGGTTAAGTTGTCGGCCAACAGAAAATCAACAGCAAAGGCGTACTCTTTCTTCGCACAGGTGGCCCAGTCTGGCTAGTTATCAACCGTGCCAGTGGGTCGGGCTAACCCATCAATAAGGAGTTTTGGTTCAACCCCCACATCCACCAATTCTGCCCTGGCGTCGAGGTACTCACGCACGCCATCGAGTTTCTCGAAGATGGAGGTGAACTCGCTAAGGTTGGGGTAAGGGTCCAGTAGATCTGGATCCAGAAACATGGCGAGATTCACATGGTGAAAAACTCCAAAATCGCAATAGTACGGGGCATCGCCAAAAAAGAAGGGTCCTGATGGGTGTGCCGCCAGGGCGCGCTCGAGATCTCCCAGTCGTGGCGCCAGTTGTTCCAGTAAGTTTTCCCGTTTTGCCAC
>JAAZYQ010000251.1 GCA_014239575.1 Gammaproteobacteria bacterium | reverse complement strand
ACGCGGTTGCGCTCTCCGCCCGACAGCGACCCGATATGTTTTTGCTGATCCGGTCCTTTGAAGTTAAAGCGACCAACATATGCGCGCGAAGGTGTCTGGTACTTGCCGACTTCAAGCACATCAAGTCCGTCAGAAATTTCTTCCCAAACGGTTTTGCTGTCATCCAGCGAATCACGGCTTTGGTCAACATAGGCGATGTCGATCGTATCGCCCCGATCGATCTCGCCGCTGTCCGGCGCTTCGACACCGGTCAGCATTTTAAAGAGCGTGGTCTTGCCCGCGCCGTTGGGTCCGATGATGCCGACGATACCGCCCGGCGGCAAAGAAAAAGAAAGATCATCAATCAGCAGTTTGTCGCCAAAAGCCTTGCGCAGGTTTTTAATTTCGACCACCTTGTCGCCCAAGCGCGGGCCTGGCGGAATATAGATCTCGTTGGTTTCGCTTCGTGATTGAAATTCCTGATCAACGAGATCGTTAAAGCGCGCGATGCGCGCCTTGCTTTTGGCCTGACGGCCCTTGGGGTTGGCACGCACCCATTCGAGTTCGGCGGCGATGCTCTTGCGTCGTGCCGAGGCGCTCTTTTCTTCCTGGCCCAGCCGAATGTCTTTTTGCTCGAGCCATGATGAGTAGTTCCCTTCCCAGGGGATGCCATGGCCGCGGTCGAGCTCCAGGATCCACCCGGCGACGTTGTCCAGAAAGTAGCGGTCGTGGGTCACAGCGATAACGGTGCCCGGGTATTGCTCCAGATAACGCTCCAGCCAGGCCACGGAGTCGGCGTCCAAGTGGTTGGTCGGCTCATCCAACAGCAGCATTTCAGGCTCGGAGAGCAGTAATCGGCAGAGGGCGACCCGCCGGCGCTCGCCTCCGGAAAGGTGTTCTACCCGGGCTTCCCAGGGCGGCAG
>JAAZYQ010000250.1 GCA_014239575.1 Gammaproteobacteria bacterium | reverse complement strand
GGCCATGTGGCAGCAGGGTGCGTCGCAGAATACTCTGGCCGCAGTTGGCGGGATACGTGCCGCCCAGTTGCACATTCGTTTGCTGTGTGTGGGTGGTGGACTCAACGGTGATCCGGTACAGTCGATTGGCGCAGCTGGTATTGTCTTGTTTGACTGAATTCACCAGACGCAGGGTTGTGGCAGTGGGGTTAGCATGGACCGTGAGCCGGCCCATACGCGAATCAAACACCAGTGACGTGGCACCAAAGTTCACCAGCAGTGCGCTGGGCAGCGTGTTGTAGCTACGTTGATGTTTGCCGTCGATAGCTTTTCGGCCGATAGCCTTGCGGTCAAACAGGCTGTCATCGAGTACCAGGTCGCCCTGGATATGGGTTAACCCACGGTCGCGCAATTGGCGCGCCAATAGCCAGAAGCGTTCGATAACCAACCAAGGATCGCCACCCCCGCGAAGAATCAGGTCGCCATGCAGCGCATTGTCTCGCAAGGTGCCATCAATAAGCATCTCGGTCTGCCAGCGGTGTTGGGCGCCAAGTAGATTGAGTGCAGCCGCGGTTGTGACCAGCTTCATGACTGATGCGGGGTTGCGTGGCGTGTGACTTTGGTGGGTGATCTGTGATGCCTGAGAGCCCACACGTCTGATAACCACGCTGATCGAGTCGAGCGGGATACCGTTGGCCTGCATCAGTTGCGCGACCGGCTCCGGTAGGGTAGCGCCGGCCCCCTGCGATGCAAGGGCAGTGGCAAGCAGCACACTGACCCCAATAAGTGACTGCACCTTCATAAGTGAAATTCTAAACTTCTGTCACAAATACTGAAAATTTTCCGAAAGACAATGCATCGTGGTATGGCCAGCATTGCTATAATGCGCCCCGGCCGCAAAGCCTGGCACCAGATTTCTATTGAGTCA
>JAAZYQ010000024.1 GCA_014239575.1 Gammaproteobacteria bacterium | reverse complement strand
CGTGCTCGGGAGTCGCGACGTAGTCGCCGTGACACCATACCCCCTCAAATTTCTCGAAATAGGCTGCGTGGTAACGGCTATCGTTCGGATCATTCCAAAAGCCAATGGGCGTTGATGGAAAAGGGCTGGCACAAGTCAGCTCACCTTTCTCACCTGGCCCCAGAAGCGAGCCATCATCACTACGCACTTCGATTTTCATTCCCAGTAACGGGCACTGAATTTCACCGCGCCACACCGGGAGGTTGGGATTTCCGCCGACAAAACAACCCAAAATGTCGGTACCGCCAGAAATAGAAGACAAACAGAGGCTATCACTGACTGATGCGTAAACATAGTCAAAACCCTCGGCCATCAGCGGTGATCCGGTGGAAAGCAGAGTGCGGACGCTAGACAGATCATGAGTTTCGCGCGGACACAGGTCCGCCTTGGCAATGGCATCAATGAACTTGGCCGAAGTTCCCACGATGTTGATTCTCTCCTGCTCAACAAAATCGAAAATGACGTTTGTGTCCGGGGAAAAAGGAGAGCCGTCATACAACGCCAGCGTAGCCCCGCTGGCCAGCCCGGATACCAGCCAGTTCCACATCATCCAACCGCAGGTCGTGAAATAAAAAAGCCGATCATCTGGGCGCAATCCCACGTGCAACTGCTGCTCCTTGAGGTGTTGTAACAAAGACCCGCCAGCACCGTGGACAATACACTTGGGTACACCGGTGGTTCCTGACGAATACATGATGTAGAGCGGGTGATCAAAGGGCAGATCGACAAAATCGATCTCCTCCTCGGAAGAGCTGAACTCATCGACTGACACAGCCCCCATGATCTGTGACAGATCAGGATCGTTCGAGAAAAAAGGCACGACCACGGTGTGCTCCAGTGACGGCAAGCCTTGTTGAATCTTACGCAACTTCTCCAAAGAGTCATGCGCCTTGCCGTTATAGAAGTAACCGTCCGCGCTGAACAGCACTCGGGGCGTGATCTGGCCAAATCGGTCCAGTACGCCCTGTACACCGAAATCCGGCGAACAAGATGACCACGTCGCCCCCACGGACGCCGTCGCCAGCATGGCGCTGACCGTTTCGGGCATGTTGGGCATAAAACCACAGACCCGGTCTCCCGGCCCGATACCAGCCTGGCGAAGTGTGCCGGCAACTCCTGCTACCTGCCGATACAACTCAGCAAAACTCAGCGACCGTTTTATTTTGTCTTCTGAACGAAAAATCAGCGCCGGCGCGTCATCGCGACGACGCAGCAGATTGCGGGCGAAATTCAGACGAACATTGGGAAACCAGCGTGCCCCGGGCAACCGCTTGGGATTTTCGACTACTGGATCAATCGTGCCAGAGGCAATTACACCCGCCATCTCCCAAACACTGGTCCAGAACTCACCAGGCTCGCTGACCGACCACTGATGCAACACGGTGTAGTCATCAAATACCCGGCCCCAGCGTAATGCCGCATCGCGGGCAAAAGCTGTCATGTTGCTGGTGGCGATCTGCTCGGAGGTAGGCCGCCATAGCGGCTGATCAATCATAATTTACTCCCATTAAATGTGGCACCTGAAAGGCCAGCCGAGTTTATCTGTGCCTTAGTACGACTATGGCCTTTTCATGTAACCGTATCTGTTCGCATCAATCTCGTCAAAACAATTTAACCCTTGTTGGAATTCACGTATATTCCGACCTGCTTGCCCTCCAGAAACTAAGGGCCGTGGAAACCTCACTAGATGTCAGTCACACCGCATTTCACACTCGATAAGCTGATCCAACAGCTATCCGATCTTGCCCGGGAAAGACTTCCAGCGAGCCAGGTCGAGCATACAAGTTCCTTTTTCAAGGCTTATTACCATCGAGTGCCTAGCCACGATCTGGAACTGGCTCCCTTGAACGACCTTTACGGGGCAGCCGTGGCTCACCTTAAGTTTGCACAGCACCGAGCCGCTGGGAACACCTGCCTGCGTATCTACAACCCCACGACCGAAGTTCACGGCTGGCAGACGCGGCACAGTGTGGTCGAGATTGTCGTTGATGACATGGCCTTTCTGGTCGATTCCATCCGTATGGCTCTGAACCGACTGGGTCATACCATTCATCTGACAGTTCATCCCGTGATCAACGTCGAGCGTGATCCCGACGGCACCATGGTCGGCCTGAATAATCAGGACAAAGAAGCCCCTAAAGAATCGTTTTTATCTTTTCAGATCAGTCGCCAGACAACACCAGAGCGCCTTGCGGCAATCGTGCAGGAAATAGACCGGGTCCTCGCCGAGGTTCGAGCCGCTGATACCGACTGGGAAGCCCTGCGTGATCTGGCTTTGGCGACCGCTAAGGGCATCCAGGCCGATCACACGCCACTGGATTCGGAATCCACTGGCGAAGTGGCTGCCCTTTGCCACTGGATTGCCGATGATCACTTTACTTTCCTTGGAGCTATTGAATTTGACGCCCTGGCAGGCGAAGAACCGTCATTGCTCGCACGGGCCGACTCAGCATTGGGCATCTTACGCCCACAACCCGACTCAGACTTGAACCAACGCCTTCTGGCATTGCCTTCAGAACTGCCGGGCTATCTTGACGAATCAGGCCCATTGCTCCTTGCCAAATCCAGCAAACGCTCGCTCGTACACCGCCCGGCCTACATGGACTTGATCGCGGTACGGCATTTTGATGCACAGGGTCAGTTAACCGGTGAGACCTGTCTGCTGGGCCTTTTTTCTGCAGCCGCCTACACTCACAACGTAGCTGATGTGCCTGTTCTGCGGCTCAAACTTAAGCACGTGCTAGAGCGCAGCGGACTTCCCGAAAACGGACATGGCATTAAGGTGTTGCAGAATCTCGTTGAAAGTTACCCGCGAGATGACCTGTTCCAGATCAGTGATGACGAACTGTACTCGATCACTATCGGAATGCTCGAGCTACAGGAGCGTCAACGCACCCGCCTGTTCCAACGCCGTGACCGTTTCGGACGCTTTTATTCCTGCCTGGTTTTTGTTCCGCGGGATCGGTTCAACAGCGATCTACGACAAAAAATAGGAAACATTCTTCTGCAAGCCTATGCGGGCCACACACTTCAGTTCGATGTGCATTTTTCCGACTCGGTGCTGGCGCGGATTCATTATCTGATTAGCGTTGATCCCAAAGGCGCGCTCTCGCCGGACCCTGCGGCACTCGAGCAATGCATAGCGCAAGCCGCGCGGTCATGGCGAGAAGACTTGCACTCATCGCTCGAAACCGAATATGGACGGGAGGCTGCCCTGGCTCGCTTCGAAGCCTGGCGCGATGGCTTTCCAACCGCTTACCAGGAAGAGTTCACCCCCCAGCGCGGAGCCTGCGATCTGGAACAGATTGTCGCGGCCGAGCATAGCTCGCAGTTGGGTATTGAGCTGTATCGCGAGCGCGGCAGTCAGGCCAATCGTGCACAACTCAAGCTTTATTCTCCAGGCGCCGCGGCTGTCCTCTCGGATGTTCTGCCGGTCATCGAGAATATGGGTCTTCGGGTTTTATCTGAGCGCCCCTATCGGATAACAAGCCAGGAAGGTGCGCTGGTTTTCCTGCATGTGTTTGATCTGGAAGACCGTGACCGCAGCGACATCGATGTCGATAACGGCAAACACCATTTTGAAACTGTGTTCCAACGGGTCTGGTGTCGTCAGGCAGACAACGACGGCTTCAACCGACTGGTGCTGCGTGCGGGTCTCGACTGGAAAGAGACCACGTTATTGCGCGCAGCCTATCGCTACCTGAGGCAACTGCGTTTTCGGTACAGCCAGGATTACACGATTGAGACCCTGGCAGGCAACCCGCATATGGCCATCCGGGTCATCCGACTGTTTCACGCCCGCTTTGATCCAGATCTGGCCAGTGATCGTGCCGAAACAGTACAAAACATAAGAGATGAAATCGCGATTGGGCTTGAACGGGTTACCAATCTAGACGAAGACCGTATTCTGTCGGCTTTCGTTAATCTTATTGAGTCGATGCTCCGAACCAACTATTTTCAAGACCATCATCGCGAGCAACCGGGGCGACTCTCATTCAAGATCGACTGTAGCGCCATTACCCGCATGCCCCGGCCACGGCCGATGGCAGAGATCTTCGTCTACTCATCCCAGGTCGAGGCAATCCACCTGCGTGGCGGTAAAGTGGCCCGGGGCGGCCTGCGCTGGTCCGATCGCCCGGAAGATTTTCGCACCGAAGTCCTGGGGCTTGTCAAAGCACAGATTGCCAAGAACGCTGTCATTATCCCTGTCGGCTCCAAAGGCGGTTTTATTGCGCGGCGACTGTCCGAAATCGAACCCGATGAGCGCAGCGCTGAAGTACGCGCTTGCTACCAGACGTTCATCCGCGGCCTGCTGGATGTGACAGATAATCGCCGTGGCGATTCCGTCATCCCACCGCCGCGGGTTGTACGCTACGACGAAGATGATCCCTACCTGGTCGTTGCCGCCGATAAGGGAACCGCAACCTTCTCGGATCTTGCCAACGACGTGGCGGCTGAATACGATTACTGGCTAGGCGACGCCTTTGCTTCGGGAGGCAAGACTGGCTACGACCACAAGGCCATGGGCATCACTGCCCGCGGTGCGTGGGAGTCGGTCAAGCGTTTGTTCCGCGATCTGGATATTGATACCCAGGCGCAACCTTTTACCGTTCTGGGTATTGGCGACATGTCGGGGGATGTGTTCGGTAACGGCATGTTGCTTTCCTCTCATATCCGCCTGATCGGCGCTTTCAACCACGAGCATATTTTCATTGATCCACACCCGGATCCCAAAGCCTCGTTCAAAGAGCGCGAGCGACTGTTTCGAATGCCCCGCTCCACGTGGGCTGATTACGACCTAGGGACACTCTCAGCCGGAGGCGGCATATGGCCACGTACCGCCAAGTCGATCGAGTTAACTGAATCTGCCCGTAAGGCATTGGGCATTGGTGCGCAGCGACTCAGCCCAACCGAATTGATACACGAGATGATAAAAAGCCCGGCTGACCTGCTATTTAACGGCGGCATCGGAACCTATATCAAAGCATCGACCGAAAGCCATGAATCGGTCGGCGATCGGGTCAATGACGCATTGCGAGTTGATGCCTCACAGTTGCGCTGCCGCGTCATTGGCGAGGGTGGGAATCTTGGGCTCACTCAACTGGGTCGAATTGAATTCAGTCGCCGTGGAGGCCTATGCCACACCGATGCGATTGATAACTCCGCCGGAGTCGATACCTCCGATCATGAAGTGAACATTAAGATTCTTCTTAGCGCGGCTGTTGAAGCGAATGAGATTGATATAGATGAGCGCAACACCCTGCTGGAGGCAATGACCGACGAGGTTGCGCTCCTGGTGTTACGTAACAACTATGCACAAACCCAGGCACTGGCATTGGCAGTAGACCGGGCACCGAGTCTGATTCACCACCACAGCCGCGCCATGCGCCAGCTTGAGCGCAGCTACGGACTCGACCGAGAACTCGAATACCTGCCCGGAGATGAAGAGATTACCGAACGTATTTCCCGAGGCCAAGGGCTTACCCGACCTGAACTGGCGGTCCTGTTGGCCCACAGCAAGATCTCGACCTACCAGATCCTGCTGGAGTCAGACGTACCTGAAGATCCCTTCCTCGCTGAAGATCTGCAACGCTATTTTCCCCAGGCCTTAAGCCCGCGCTTTGACCGCTTCATGGTACCCCACCGCCTGCGTCGGGAAATCATTGCGACCCACGTCACGAACAGTATGATCAATCGTGTCGGATCGGGCTTTACGTTGAGAATGAACGAGCTGACAGGCGGCCTTCCAGCCGACACGGCTCGGGCATATGCAGCAGTACGCGAAATCTTCCGACTACGTGAGTTATGGCGTGAAATTGAGGCACTGGATCATCAGATCGCCTCGAAAACACAAAAAGAACTTATGCATGAGACTCGCCAATTGCTTGAGCGCGCCACCGCCTGGATGTTGCGCCACCGCCAGCGGCCAATTGATATTGCCGCAACGGTGGCTGAATTTCGTGGCGGGGTAGACAAACTTCGCCGCAGTTTTCCCCGACCGCTGGCCGCTTCAAACCGCCTGACTCAGAAACGCCGGGTACGCCGCTATTTGAATGCAGCCGTGCCGGCGACACTCGCCAACCACATCGCAGCTCTGGCGGCTCTCACCAGTTCCCTGGACATCGCCGATGTGGCCAATAGTCGTGAACATGATATCGCCCAGGTCGCGACGGTCTATTTTGATACCGGTGATCGTCTCGGCTTGCACTGGCTTTCCGATCACATTCGCGACCTGCCGATCACCAATCACTGGCACGCCCTGGCCCGTTCAACCCTGCGTTCTGATCTGCATCTCAGCCAGCGTATGATCACTGCCAATATTCTTGATACCCAAGGTAGCCGCGGCAAGGCCGGAGTTCGCCAGTGGGTTGCGACTCATCGCGCTGAAACCGAGCGCCTGGCCCAAATGATCAACGACCTGCAGATGTCCAGCCATCTGGATTTTGCCATGTTATCAGTGGCGGTCAGTGAAGCGGGTCAGATCGGCTCAGCGCCTTCTCAGTAAGCCGCGCACGGATGAAACGGCATATGGAGTTGATCGTCCGCTCCGCGGACTTAAGATAAAATGGGATTTTGGTGCCAAGTTGTTGTTGGGACTTACCAGGCCGTCCAGGCTTAAACTTACTCGATGAACCAAATTGCATTACGCTTTGTGTTTGCTGGACTTCCTAGTGGGCTTAAACCTTGGATAAGTTAAGGACAATTACATAAGGTGGCGACAGAAACCATAGAGGCTCGCGTGTTGCGTGAGATGCGCTTGATCTTGACTGAGATCGCTCGCGAGACGGCGGTACATAAAGACACTCGCCATGTCCTGTCGAACGAGACCATCGTTAGGATGCGAGACTGTCTCTCTTTGATTAGTGCCCGGGAAAGGGAATTGAATGAAGCCCGTGGGATTAAAATGACATCTCGACCCAGATTAGGCGGCGAGAAAGCTGATTCTGTGCGGGTTCATCTCAGAAAACCCAAACCGGGGATTAAACATTGAGCGACACGGAACCTAAGAACCGGATCTGGACTGTACTGGCCATGTCAAATATGAAAACCCATCAGCAGAGCAAAACGCATACACTCCACTCTTAATAACCGCTAATCCCGTCAACGATTTATGCGTACCTCTCGTTTTTTTCTTGCCACCCTTAAGGAAATTCCGGCTGACGCGGAGATTATCAGTCACCAACTGATGCTCCGGGCTGGCCTGATTCGTCAGGTGGCTTCTGGGATTTATAACTGGTTGCCGCTGGGGCTGCGCGTCCTAGGCAAGGTCGAATCTGTCGTGCGTGAAGAGATGAATCGGGCTGGCGCCCAGGAAGTCTTATTGCCCGCCGTGCAGCCGGCCGAGCTATGGCGTGAATCCGGCCGCTGGGACGACTACGGCCCGGAGTTGCTGCGGTTTACCGATCGTCACCAGCGTGACTTCTGCTTTGGTCCGACCCATGAAGAGGTTATTACAACACTCGCGCGCTCAACGATCCGCAGTTACCGCCAACTGCCGGTCAATCTTTACCAGGTGCAAACCAAATTTCGCGATGAGATTCGACCGCGCTTTGGGGTAATGCGGGCTCGGGAATTCATCATGAAAGATGCCTACTCCTTCGATCGCGACACCCAAGGCATGGCCGAAAGTTACCAGACGATGTATGACGCCTATACACGAATTTTTAAACGCCTCGGCCTCGAAACTCAGGCCGTCGAAGCGGACAGCGGGACCATTGGTGGAAATTTTTCGCACGAATTCCATGTCATGGCCGACTCAGGCGAGGATGCGATCGCGCTTTGCTCGCCGTGTGATTACGCCGCCAATGTCGAGAAAGTTAACCTCGTGCGACCGGCTGGCGCGCGCGCAGCGCCCGGCGAAAAAATGAGTGAAGTGGACACCCCAAACCAACACACCATGGCTGATCTTTGTGATTTTCTCGGAGTGAGTGCAAAGAAAACCGTGAAAACCCTGGTAGTGCAAGGCGCTTCGGGCACACCGATTGCCTTCATCCTGCGTGGCGATCACGAACTGAACAGCGTCAAAGCCGAATCACTGGACGAGGTCGCCAAGCCGTTACGGATGGCAAGTGCAGAGGCCATCCACAATGCCACCGGCGCATCTCCGGGCTCAATTGGCCCTGTGGGTCTGAAAATTCCTACGATTGTTGATCACAGTGCGGGCGTGCTCGCGGATTTTGTCTGTGGCGCCAATCGTGACGATATTCACCTGACCGGCGTCAATTGGGGGCGCGATCTGCCTGAGCCGACAACCCGGGATCTTCGCCAGGCCGTCAATGGCGATCCGTGCCCAACCGATTCCAAAAATGAAATCCAGGTAAAGCGGGGGATCGAGGTAGGCCACGTATTTCAATTGGGCACCAAGTACAGCGAGGCGCTGGATGCCACCTACCTTGATGCCAACGGCCGTAATCAACCGCTGTATATGGGCTGTTACGGTATTGGCATTACCCGGATCGTTGCTGCCGCCATTGAGCAGAATCACGACGACAACGGCATTGTCTGGCCGCCGCCCCTGGCGCCTTTCGATGTGTGCATTGTGCCGATCGGGCTCAAAAAATCGCCAAGGGTCGCGCAGGTCGTAGAGGAACTTTATAAAGAACTTGTCGATGCCGGTTTCGAAGTGCTACTGGACGATCGCGAAGAACGCCCGGGAGTCATGTTCTCAGAAATGGACTTGATTGGCATTCCGCACCGCATCGTTGTGGGGGAACGTGGCCTGGCCAATGGATCGGTGGAATATCGCAACCGAGCCAGCGGTGAATCGGCGGACTATCCCCTAGGCGAGTTGGTCACTACCCTGCAAACTATCGCATCACTATAAGGGTTGCTCACCGGGATTCTGGCTCAAGGCAGCGTAACCGTGCAGGCAGTGCCAGGGCGAATCAACCGGTCACTGGCAAATCGAACCGCGAGCAGATACTGCGCATTCTGTTCAGACCCAGGAACTGGCTCAAGACCGATCGCGCTGGCGATCGCCTCAAACTCTTGACCGTCTACCTGAACCCGGACGTCGCTTTCCACTTTGAACGTGGCAGCGATTTGAGCATTGACCAACACCCGAGCAAGATAGAGTCCTCGCTCAGCCAGCGTGAGAACCGGAGGATTGCCCGAATCATGGTTCACATATTGACCCGGGGCAAACGCCGAATCAATAACCCACGCTGAAAAAGGTGCTCTCAGGTGTGCAAGTTCGAGCTGAAACTCGGCGTGCTGACGTTCAAGTAAAGCGCCAGCGTAAGCAGACTGGACACGGGCCAGTTCAAGTTTTTCCAGATCCAACTGCACGGCAGGTAAAGAGCCTTCTTCAAATAGCGTCTGTTCGCGATCAAAATCGGCACGCTGTTCGTCCCGTTCCACCCGATACAGTTCCTCGACATTACCCACTTTGCGCAATGCGATCTCATAAACTGTTGCGTCAAGTCTCACCAGAATCTCGCCACTATTCACAGCGGCCCCCGGCTGAACCAGTACGGCTTCCACTTGCCCTGATGTTCCAAAACCCAAAGCCACTCGACGATTCCAGCCAACAGACCCTTGCAAGGTTTGTGCAAATGCATCCAGGGCAACCATCAGCAGCAGTGCTCCAATAAAGGGGCGGATGAAGACTTTCATAGTGTTTAATTCTCCTGAATCAGGGCTGATGGCAGCCCAAGCAGACTATCCAGTTGCGTCCACAACAGCGCTCGCTCGAAATCAACCCGGATTGACTCCAGCATGGCTTCAGCCACTGCGGCCTGTGCATCACCTAAATCCGAGCGCAGTTCCAATTCGTACATGGCGCGGCTGCGATCCTGGTAATAACCGCGATAGGTTTCCTGCGCCTGTGCCGCTGCCGCCTCTGCCCGATTGACCTCAAGCTCGTGCAGCAACATCAGCACTTCCTCGCGCACGGCATACTCTGATGATGCGAGTGCGGCCTGTTTGTGCAAGAGCGTATTTTGCGCTAGCGCGACCTCAATATCACGGCCGTCTGTTCCATCAAACAAAGGCATGCTGAACTTGAGGTTGGCCCGGTACCGATCGCGACTGGAACTCGTACTGTTGACGTATTCACGGGCCTCAAGCTCGGCACTTAACACCGGTGAATTAAGCTTGCGAGCAACATCAACAGCCGCCTTTGCCGCGGCCACATCGTGGCGCAGGAACTGTAGCTCAGCGGATGACAGAATAATCCGATCCACCAAGTCTGCATATTTGGGAATCTCGCGCTTGCGGTAGACCGTAAGATCAGGCATCGCCAACTCGCTGGATAAATCACCTGGCCGACCCAGCGCGAGGGCGAGCTGGTGGCGGGTCTGGCGACGCTGTAAATCGGCTTGTAGGCGTGCAACATACTGCTGGCGATACCTGACCTCGCGCTCAGCGACCTCCAGATCAGAATACTGCTCAAACCGAGTCTGGCGCTCAAGCATACGCGTGTAGCGAGAATAACTGATCGCCAGATGCTCATCGTGCATCTGATAAGCGTAATCGGCCAGAGTGACAGCGAAAAAACGCTGCATGATCTCAAGAGTGTGGCGACCTTGGCGACTCTGGAAGATTGCCCG
Source organism: Gammaproteobacteria bacterium (assembly GCA_014239575.1). Lineage (GTDB taxonomy): Bacteria > Pseudomonadota > Gammaproteobacteria > Arenicellales > UBA868 > UBA868. The sequence goes on along the minus strand of JAAZYQ010000024.1, from coordinate 12,213 downwards.
CTTGGCCTGTAGGGTTGCTCCTGCTACTTCACGACGGCTGGCGCTGCGACCAAAATCGGTTAAACGTTTGCGCCACACTAACCCATAACGGCTGTCGTCCTGAAAATCGACACCAGACACAGAAGCCTTGCTTGCCACCCGCGGCTGTAGTTCAAGCAATACACTTGCCCCAAAACTTGACTCCACTTTCTTCAAGCGAATCTGGGCAGCCAAAACTCCGGCTCGCGCAAGGCGAAGGTTCGGATGGTTTTCGCCAGCCAGTCGCAGAGCGTCCTGGAGTGTCAACGGTTGAGGTAAGGGCTCAGATGATGAAATAGCGCTTTCCGCCAGCGCTGGCAACGGTGCCAATCCGACACCAAGCACCAGCAGGGCTAGCTGCGCAGTACGACGCATCACCGAAGATCTACTGCCAAACCAAAGACCGTTTTCGCCCATTGACTCAGGAGGATTCTTCTCGGCGCTTACGCTTGTACCGGGAAAAACGCTCGGTCTTGAAATGGGCGCCAACGACATACTCACCCAGCCAGAGGAATTCCTGTGGATCACGGGTTGTACCGGTATAGCGGGTCAGCAATTTCCCTTGGCGGTCGAAAAACAAGAATGTTGGAGTGGCGCGGATTCGGTTATGCCGAAGTGCAAACTCAGTTTCAGACACTTCGACTCCATCGAACCCTGTCACCAGAGCATCTCCATCTGTGTTGAGTGCAATCACCCGGAAATGAGTTCGAAAATAATCCTGCACCTGGAGTTGATTCAGTACAGTGTCCTTCATTCGCGTACACCAGGGGCAATCGTCTGTTTCAAACATCACCATGACGCCGGCCTTACCCTCCTCTTGCGCGATTTCCGCTTCCTCAGATAGATCATTGAAACTGTCGTGGAAAAAATACACAGCCGGATCACGGACTTCGCCAGCCATTGTCGACCCAGTTACCAAAACCAAACCGAGCATGAAAACTGCTCGGCGTGCAGCAGATAGTGTCATATGAAAAGACCTCGAGGGAGACTTAAGAATAACTTGAATATTGTTACAATATAATAATATATTAAATTTTAGGCAAGCTGATCTAAGATCTGCGTGGGCATAGTCCCCTGGCATTCTCTTGCGGCAGGCTTGTCGTTGAACCATTGGCGAGTAGTCCAGAAATGCAACTGGATCCCTCCTTTGGCCACAAGCTTTATCGATTCTTGCGCGAGCGGTTCTGAGTTGCATCAGTCGTCGAGCCCATCACTGGACGCATCCGCGGCGCGGGAACGACTGCCGACGCCAACACCCCCATCTCTGCAGCCACACACGCCCCCAGTAACGTGACCAGCCAGGACACAAAAATCCAGACCAAAAATACTGGTATCGTCCAAAGCACGCCATAGATAATCTGATAGGTGTTGAAATTGGCAATGAACAATATAAAACCATGCTTTGCCATTTCGAACAAGACCATAGCGGTTATCGCCCCGGTCAGGGCATAACGGAATCGCACCGGGCAATTTGGAATCACCAGATACATCAAGAGAAAGCCCAGGCCCTCCACCAGGGCCGGCAATCCCAGCAAAGCCGTGGCGCTGACCTGTTGCGTGCCCGGCATCAAATCCAAAAAGACCAATGAACCCAGATAAGAACTCAAAGACAAGCTTGCAGCCACCAATATCGGACCTAAGGTCAGCATCGCCCAGTAAAGCAGCAGACGTTGCATGGGTGTACGGCCTTTGCGCACCCCCCAGATGCCATTAAGTGCATCCTCGATGGTTGACAACAAAAGCAACGCAGTTGCCATGAGTGCAACCAAGCCCAGGCCAGTCAGCGTTCCGGCCTGACTGGAAAATTCGCGTAGATAGCCGCTCACTACCTCGCCCGTCGCCGGCACCAGATTACTGTAAAGAAAATCTTCTATGCTGCCCCGCCAACTGGAAAAAAAAGGAAATAACGACAGAATCCAAAAACTCACCGTGATCAGCGGTACCAGCGCCAACAAGGTAGTAAAAGCCAGCGCAGAGGCAACACGATTCAAATGGCCCTGGCGAACCCGACTGAACGCTCGGGTAATTAGATCGATCGAATATGAACTGGAATGTTTCACAAGATCATCGGCAATGATCAGCGGCCAAATACACGACTCATAGCCGTTTCGCCGTCACATCGTTAACCCATGGTGAAAAAAAAGGCCCCGGGTTACCGGGGCCTTTTCGATAGTGCCCACCGGCGGCTCAGTTATAGACCGGTCCCGCATCTGCCTGTTCGGCCGCTTGAGCGATACCCATCTGCGCGGCTTCCGATACCCGCTTGGCCATCCGGTAGGCCTCGCTGGCGTCACCCGCTTCGAGTTTTGCCTTTGCCGTCTTGAGTAATTTACTGATACTCACGGCTTTGCCACCTGTGGCTGAATCAATCAGGCGCCAGACGCCTCCCGCCCCCTTAGCGGCGTCCACATCGGCGCTCGCCTGCGCAATCATCTGTGCTGCGTCATCGGCTGTTGCGGTACTGGCCTCGCTGGCCTGAGTTGCCTCCAGGTACTTAAGATCAGTAGCCTCGGTAACACCCAGTGACCAGGCGCCACGTGTCCGGGCATGATCGATGGCCTCTTGAATCTGAAAATCGGTGAGATCCCTTTCAATCTGAATTAACTGGCCCGGGTAGATCAGATCAGCATCGCGAATATCAGCGCGGTTGCGTTTAAAAAGCAACGGCCACTGGTAGGGATCGCCGTACACCTTAGGCTGCGAGGAAATCCCCCACAGGTGATCACCGCCTTGCACAACATAAGCCGATATTGACGGCACGGGGGCCGCCGGCTGGCAAACGAAGGAATCGGGATGTCGCGTACACCAATCGCCGGAGTCGGCTTTGTCTTCCTGGCAGACGAAGGACTCAGGATGTCGGGTGCACCAATCGCCGGAGTCGGCTTTGTCTTCCTGGCAGACGAAGGAATCGGGGTAGCGATCGCACCAATCATCAGGCTTGGCCGGAGCTGACACAATGGCTGTGGCCGTCGACGTTGCTGGTGCCGGGGTTGCAACAGTAGCTGTGCCGGCCTCGGTTTCAGTCGGTTTCGCTGTCACACAGCCCGTGGCAACAACAGTCACCGCCAACAGTGCCAGCAGGGTACGGATTGGTGTTGCATTTATTGTCATCGGTGGGTCGCTCTCGGTGGGAGGTTTGCGTATAAAATCAGGTAACTTAGCCCCTATGTTTACGGGCCGGTTTATCTGGGGCAATGTACCTTCGTACCCCTCATTCTGTCAAGAAAATATGGAGAATATCATGTCAGTTGTGCTGTACCACAACCCCCGCTGCTCCAAATCTCGAGCAACCCTCGCTCTGGTGCGCGAACATGGCCTTGAGCCCCAAATTGTCGACTATCTGGAAAACCCCCCCAGCCAGGAGACGCTCAAAGAACTGCAGACCTTGCTGGGATGCTCAGTTATGGACATGATACGTCCTGGTGAAGCGCCGTACCGAGAAATGAATCTGGCACAGGCCGACGATGTACAACTGCTACAGGCCATGGTTGATCATCCTATCCTGCTACAACGCCCCATTGTCGTCAACCAAGGTCGGGCAGCGATCGGACGACCGCCAGAACAGGTGTTGGAGATCCTGTGAACCACATTGAATGACCCTATGACAGAAATACTGGTTCTGTACTACAGCCGCGAGGGTGCGGTGGCAGCCATGGCGCGGCTGATCTGCCAGGGTGTCGAGAGTGTCGATGGCTGCTCGGCTCGGCTGCGTACCGTGCCACCGGTATCGGCAACCCCTGAAGCTACAGCTCCCAAGATCCCTGAAAATGGGCCGCCTTATGTCTCGCTGGACGATCTCGGGCAATGCGATGGCCTGGCGTTAGGGAGTCCGACACGTTTTGGCCAGATGGCCACTGCGCTCAAGTATTTTCTGGAAAGCACCGGTACCGACTGGCTGGCCGGCACCCTGGCCGGAAAACCGGGGGCAGTCTTCACCTCTTCGTCAAGCCAGCACGGTGGCCAGGAATCGACTTTACTGTCGATGATATTACCGCTGTTGCACCATGGCATGCTCATCTGTGGATTACCCTTCACGGAACAGGCACTCAATGACACCCAGACCGGCGGCACGCCCTATGGCGCCAGCCACGTGGCTGGCGCCCAGAATGACAAACCCATCAGCACCGAAGAAAAAATCCTGTGCCGGTCGCTGGGGATGCGGCTGGCAACAACCGCTGCGGCGCTGACAAAAGCCTAACTACCCAAAAAACGAATCGCAAATTCGCGCACAAACGGCACGGTCAGGCGGCGCTGGTCTGAGAAAGCCTGCTCATCAATCTGATCGAGCAGGGCAAAGAGTGTGACCGGATCCCGTGGTACCCGGCGCAGCAGGTAAGCACTAACAGCTTCGGACATCTCCAATCCACGAAGACGGGCTCGCAGACGCATCGCCTCAGGCAACTGTGCCTCGCTCAGGGGGTGCAAAGCCCAGACACCGCCCGAGGCCAATCGCGTGGCGAGATCTGCCAACAAAAAGCCTGCCTCTACAGGTGGGTAGCGCCCGGCTACCAACAAAAACCCGCCCGCTGCCTGTAACTGCTCATAAAGGCCCAGTAGCGCCTCTTCCCAGGCGCGATCTGTACAGATATGCTCGATATCATCCACGCAGACCATGCTGCGCGGATCAAGCTCACTCAGCATTTGTGGCCCTACACTATCCACACCAGTGGGCACATAAACCGTCAGCGGCATCGATTGGCCTTTGCTCCGGCAACAGGCGTGCAGCAGATGCGACTTGCCGCACCCGGGCGGACCATGAAGATAGAGTATCTGTGGGGCGCCCACGCTACCGAACCGACCAAGCACATCGAGTACCTGGCTGTTACTGCCGGTAAGAAAATTCTCGAATGAGGCACTGTCAGATAATCGCAGCGGCAGGTGAATTTGTTGGGTCATAGCGTCCGTCAATGATCTGCCCTAATGGATGAGCGCTCGGGGCCGGGGTCCGGGCGGATAAACCAAAAATAAACATAGTGGAACGCGCTGACCAAAGTGGTGGCTACCACCAGCCATAGCAAGATCTCGGTGACGACAGGCAAAGCCAGTAGATCGACGCGCTGAACCATGATCAGCACCACCAGCGAGATCTGTAGGAAGGTGTTCAGCTTACTAACCGGGCTTGGGCGCATTTGCACTTCGCCATGCAGTGTCTGCAAGACCAGCACGCCACCAATGATGCCAAGGTCACGAAAACCGATCAGCAAAAGCACCCAGAACGGGATATCCCCCGCCAATACCAGCATGATGTAGGTGCTGACGATGAGCATTTTGTCTGCCAATGGATCGAGGATCGCACCGAGGCGGGTGACATAGCCAAAGCGCTTGGCGATCCAGCCATCCAGGCCATCGGTGATACCCGCGGCCAAAAAGACCGCTAGCGCCGGCGCATACCGGCCGTCATGCAGGAATAGGATCAATACCGGCACGGCACCGATACGTGCCAGGGTCAGAAGATTAGGAAGTTGATGAAGCAAAAGTACACCCGGTGTTAGACAGGATACGAGTTTGAGAAGATATCAGCACCAGGCGCTGGCGCCGAGGATCCCCGTTCCCGGCCAGACATAAGATACCATAAGCCCTGGACTACTTCCGGGCGATATTACACGTGTCCCATCCTCATGACTCACCTTTAACCTACCGCGATGCAGGTGTTGATATCGAGGCCGGTGAAAGCCTGGTCGAGCGCATCAAACCTCTGGTTCAAAAAACACAGCGGCCCGAATGCCTGGGCAATATCGGCGGCTTTGGCGGGCTTTTTGAATTGCCCATCGATCGTTATCGCCGGCCGGTGCTGGTCTCAGGTACCGATGGGGTCGGCACCAAACTGAAACTTGCCGTCATCCTCGACCGCCACGACACTATCGGCATCGATCTGGTCGCCATGTGTGTCAATGACGTACTGGTTCTTGGGGCCGAACCTCTTTACTTCCTGGACTACTTCGCTACTGGCAACCTGTCGCCTGAACATGCGCAATCGGTCATTGCCGGTATTGCTACCGGCTGCGAGATGGCCGGCGCCGCACTGATCGGTGGAGAAACAGCCGAGATGCCCGGGATGTATTCACCGGGCGACTATGATCTTGCCGGCTTTTGCGTTGGCGTGGTCGAAAAGGATCAGATCATTGATGGCGCTCACATCCGCGCCGGCGACCAAGTACTGGGACTGGCGTCGAGCGGTCTTCACTCGAATGGCTATTCTCTCGCGCGTGCCGTGCTCGAGAGAAGCCAGGCCACGCTGGACAATCCGATCGGTGAAACCACGCTGGGCGAGGCGTTGTTGGCCCCGACACGGATCTATGTGCGCCCCATTCTGGCCTTGCTTAAAGCAGTGCCAATACACGGCATTGCCCACATAACTGGGGGTGGGCTGGGCGGCAATATTCCACGGATACTGCCGGGCAACTGCGATTGCCGAATCGATGCTACGGCCTGGCCTCGACCAAAGATTTTCCAGTGGCTGCAATCCGAGGGCTCGATTGACGATACAGAAATGCTACGCACCTTTAACTGCGGTATTGGCATGGTCATCATTGTGTCTTCGGATACGGCCGCTCAAGCCCACGAAATGCTGAAGGCCAGCGGAGAGACGGTATACCGATTGGGTGAGGTGCAGGCCGGCAGCCGGGACATTATCTTTGACTGAGCCCCTGGTCGAGTGCCGGCTCGTAGTACTGATCAGCGGCGCTGGCAGCAACCTGCAGGCCATCATCGACCGCTGTGCCGACGGATCCATTCCGGCTCAAGTAGCTGCCGTGATCAGCAATCAAGCTGATGCCTATGGCCTAACCCGGGCACGCGAAGCCGGTATTCCAGCTCATTGCCTCGATCATCGTAATTTCCGACGGCGGGTGGATTTTGATACCGCGATGATAGATCTGGTCGATAGTTTCAGCCCCGATCTTATGGTTCTGGCCGGTTTTATGCGTATCCTGGGGCGGGATTTTGTCGAACGGTACCTGGGGGCTATGTTGAACATACACCCCTCCCTGCTTCCTCTTTATCCTGGCCTCGATACCCATCAACGCGCGCTGGCCGACGGGGTGAAAATCCATGGAGCCAGCGTACATTTTGTAACCGCAGAACTCGACGGCGGGCCGATTCTCATTCAGGGACATGTCCCTGTTGAGCTACACGATACGCCCGAAACCCTGGCACAACGAGTCCACACTGTGGAGCACCAGATCTACCCACAGGCGATCGCCTGGTTTGCAAAGGGTCGGTTGCGCTTAAGTGACGGGCAGGCCATGCTGGATGGAATGCCCGTGTTGCTTCCTGACAATGCCCAGGAGGCTTTTGTCAGTCTTTCAACCGAGCCTGAACCGTAATCTCGACCTTCGAATCGCCGAACAACCGTGGAGACTCGGTCGTGGTCCGGGCTGGGTAGCTATCTTTTTCGAAAAAACGTCTATAAACGCTGTCCATCACGTCAAAATCGTCAAGACTTGATAGATGAACATCAGCACGGACGATATCCTTGCATCCCAGCCCAAGCTCATCCAGGATATCGACGATCGTCTGCATGACAGCCTCGGTTTCAAGCGCTGGATCCCCTAGAACGACTCTTCCCGCTGGAAAATCGGCAGCGACCAGCCCCGCGAGGTATGCGTAACGATCGTCAATGACAACTTGGCTAAAGGGTGCGCCCGAGCGGGGCACCGATCTTGGTTGAATTCTGCGGATCACACAACTGCCCTGGCAACGTCATTCCAAACAACAATCATAAAGGTGAACTGCATGTACCTGCAGCGAGCCTGCCTCAGTGACGAACGGGAGGGTCTATCTCGAAAGCCAGGTCATCGTCTTTTTCGTAGACACGTACGCTGCCGCCCGACGCAAGCTCTCCAAACAGCAACTCCTCCGCCAATGCCTGGTTAATTCGCTCTCGGATTAACCGCGCCATGGGTCGAGCTCCCATCGTGACATCGTGGCCATGGCGCGCTAGCCACTGACGGGCGCTGTTATCAAACTGTAGTGCTACCTGTTTATCGGCCAGTTGACTCTCCAACTGCAGGATAAACTTGTCGACAACGTGCGAGATAGTCTGCTTATCAAGAGCGCCAAAGCGGATAATCGAATCAAGCCGATTACGAAATTCCGGTGTAAACAATTTGTTGATCACTTCGGTGTCATCGGCACTGTGATCCTGGGTGACAAAGCCTACTGAGCCTCGCGCCATCTGGGTCGCGCCGGCATTAGTCGTCATCACAATAATCACGTTACGAAAATCGGCTTTGCGGCCGTTGTTATCCGTCAGGGCGCCGTAGTCCATAACCTGTAATAACAGGTTGAAAACATCGGGGTGGGCTTTTTCGACCTCATCAAGAAGTAACACCGCATGTGGATTCTGGGTGATCGCCTCGGTCAACAGCCCGCCCTGATCAAAACCCACGTAGCCTGGCGGCGCGCCGATTAAACGCGAGACGGTATGGCGCTCCATATACTCAGACATGTCAAAGCGGACCAGCTCAATACCCAGGGTGAGGGCGAGCTGGCGGGTCACCTCGGTCTTGCCCACGCCCGTCGGACCTGAGAACAAAAACGATGAAATGGGTCGGTCCGGATTACCCAGACCCGAGCGTGACAGTTTGATCGCGCTAACCAACGCACCAATGGCAGTATCCTGACCAAATACCACACGCTTAAGATCACCCTCCAGAGTTCGCAACACATCTTTATCGGTGGCGCTCACGGTCTTTGGTGGAATCCGCGCCATCTTTGAGACCACGCGTTCGATATCAGACACGCCCACCGTTTTTTTGCGTTTGGAGGCAGGCGCGAGGCGTGCCTGGGCGCCGGCTTCATCAATGACGTCTATGGCCTTGTCTGGCAGATAGCGATCATTGATATACCGCGCGGAAAGTTCAGCAGCGGTGCGTAATGCAGGCGCGGTGTAACGCACGCTATGATATTTTTCGAACTCAGTTTTTAGGCCGCGCAGTATCTCGACGGTTTCCTCGACACTGGGCTCAAGCACATCGACCTTCTGGAAACGTCGGGACAGTGCGCGATCCTTCTCGAATATCCCCCGATATTCCTGATAGGTTGTTGATCCGATGCACCTGACATCACCAGACGCCAACATAGGCTTTAGCAAATTGGACGCGTCCATGGCTCCGCCGGAGGCAGCACCCGCACCAATCACGGTATGGATCTCGTCGATGAACAATACCGCGCCCTCGGCTTCTTCAAGATCTGCCAGGACCGCTTTCAGACGCTGTTCAAAATCACCGCGGTACTTGGTGCCCGCCAGTAAAGCACCCAGATCCAGCGAGTAGATAGTGCTATCGATCAGCGCCTCGGGAACTTGACCCTCCACAATCTTGCGTGCCAAGCCTTCAGCAATAGCCGTTTTACCGACGCCCGCCTCACCGACATACAGAGGGTTGTTCTTGCGCCGTCGGCACAGAATCTGCATGGTACGGTCGATTTCACGTGAGCGTCCAATCAACGGATCGATCTTACCGGCAATAGCCTGCTCATTGAGATTGACCGCAAACACGGCCAATGCGCTCTGGTACTCCTCATCGCTATCCTCGTCATCGTCATCGCCCTCACGTGGTGAAGGCAGTTCACGCGGCGTGTCACCTGTGTGGGCGATGCCGTGGGAAACATAATTGACAATATCGAAGCGCGACACGCCCGCTTCACCCAGAAAATACACGGCATGAGAATCCTTCTCGGCAAACATGGCGATCAGTACGTTGGTACCGGTAACCTCGCGCTTGCCTGAACTTTGCACGTGCAGGATAGCGCGTTGAATCACACGCTGAAAACCCAATGCCGGCTGCGGATCGATATCCTCTTCCTCGCTCAGCACGGGTACATGCTCGTCGAGAAATGCCTCGAGTTTTTCGCGCAGGCCTCTAAGCTCGGCGCCGCAGGCTCGTATCGCCTTCGCTGCCGGGGGATTATCCAGTAACGCGGCCAGCAGGTGCTCTACCGTGATGTATTGATGGCGTGCATCACGGGCAGTCTGGATCGCACTGTTAAGGGAAAATTCAAGCTCGCTTGAAAGCATGGCGATTACTCGGACTCCATCGTGCACTGCAGCGGATGTTTGTTCTCGCGGGCAAAATTCAACACTTCACGCACCCGGGTCTCCGCCACCTCAGCCGTATAAACCCCGCAGACACCAGACCCCTCCGTGTGCACTTTTAGCATGACCTGAACTGCCTGCTCCTGGGCCAGACGGAAGATTCGCTGCAGCACGGTGACCACAAACTCCATGGGCGTGTAGTCGTCGTTGACCAGTAGCACACGGAACAGGCGCGGTTTTTTTAGCCGAGGCTCGGCTTCCTCAACTGAGGTGCCACCGGTTCGCTGGATGTCTTTACGCTCGCTCATGGGTACCCGGCACGTGTGCCGCAAATCTATGGCTGTTGTGACTAATATAGGGTCAATGGCAGCCTTTTCTCAAGGCCCTATGCGACGGCCATTAAACCCTATTAAAACAGAAAACCGGCAGCAGGTACCCCTGTTGCCGGTTTTGTCTTTTCAGTAACGTACGAAAGTAGGCCCCTGACACCGTGCTAAAGCGGATCAGCCAGTTGCGAACTGCTCCTCTTCAGTCGAGCCGGTCATAGCCGTTACCGAGGACCTGCCCCCTTGAATCACGGTGGTCACGTCGTCGAAATATCCAGCCCCTACTTCGGCCTGATGACTGGCAAAAGTGTAGCCTCGCTTCGAGGCGGCAAACTCGCGCTCCTGTACCATTTCTACGTAAGCGGTCATACCGTTGCGCACGTATTCGTGGGTAAGATCAAACATGTGATACCACATGTTGTGTATCCCGGCGAGCGTAATGAACTGGTACTTGTAGCCCATGGCGCCCAGTTCGCGCTGGAACTTTGCAATCGTGGCGTCATCCAGGTTCTTTTTCCAGTTGAACGACGGTGAACAGTTATATGCCAGTAACTGGTTAGGGAACTGTTCATGGATTGCATCGGCAAAACGGCGCGCCTCGTCCAGATCCGGCACCGCGGTCTCGCACCAGATAAGGTCGGCATACGGCGCGTAGGCAAGGCCGCGGGCGATCGCCTGGTCAAGGCCGGCGCGGGTCACATAAAACCCCTCGTTGGTACGCTCACCGGTAACGAATTCACGATCACGTTCATCCACATCCGAGGTAAGAAGTGCAGCCGCATTGGCATCGGTTCGGGCCAACAGCACTGTGGGCACACCACAGACATCGGCTGCCAGACGGGCTGCCACCAACTTCTGGATCGCTTCCTGGGTAGGCACAAGCACCTTGCCGCCCATATGACCGCATTTCTTCACTGATGCCAGTTGATCCTCGAAATGCACTCCGCCGGCACCGGCCTCGATCATTCCTTTCATCAGTTCAAACGCATTAAGCACGCCACCGAAACCGGCTTCAGCGTCAGCGATGATGGGTACAAAATAATCGACGTCACCTTTGCCAGACGAAACCTGAATCTCATCGGCGCGTTTGAAAGAGTTATTAATTCGGCGCACGACGGCGGGGACCGAGTTAACCGGGTAGAGTGACTGGTCAGGGTACATCGTATCAGCGATATTGGCATCGGCCGCGACCTGCCAGCCTGACAGGTAAATCGCCTTGGCACCGGCCTTGACCTGCTGAACTGCCTGACCGCCTGTCAGTGCACCAAGAGTTGGCACGTAATCGTCAGTATTGAGTCGCCGCCACAGTTTTTCAGCTCCCAAACGCGCCAGGCTGTGCTCGATATGCACCGAACCACGCAGACGGACCACATCGGCAGCCGTGTAGTCACGCTTGACATCGTTCCAACGCGGATTATCCATCCATTGCGCTTCCAGGGATATCGTGTCCTTGCTCTGCTCTACCATCGTTGGTTTACCCCTCTTGATGTCGATGCTCAACCCCTGACAGGTTATGGCTTTTGCCCCAATCGGAATCGGCATGTTTTGACCTAAATTTCAGGCACAAACGTTAATTGGCCTGACCACACCCAAAGTTTCGGTTCTATCTGAGCATTTGACAATTTAATTATTTCAATATTAATTATTAAGTGACACTATTATAGAATCTTTCAACGAATTGACTAAAGGCACCAAGAAGTCATGAGCGCGCCACCGTACTACAAGCAGAATCGTCTCAAGCAGCTACGCGCTTTTTGCTATGCGGCTCGCCTGGGCAGCATCTCTCGGGCCGCTGAGCAACTATTTTTAAGTCAACCTTCAGTATCTTTACAG
>JAAZYQ010000249.1 GCA_014239575.1 Gammaproteobacteria bacterium | reverse complement strand
AAAGGGGCTTTATCGGCATTGATCCACACCGGCCGGGTGCAGGTCGCACGCTGCTGCAGCTGGAGCGGGCGAGCATCAACAATGTACGGGTAATCATCGGAGATGGCGTGCAACTTTTACCGCAACTGATTACATCAGCATCGCTGACCCGTGTGCTGGTATTGTTTCCAGACCCCTGGCCCAAAAAGCGCCATCACAAACGTCGCCTGCTCAACCCCGAATTTTTACAAATGATCTCAGACAAGCTCAAACCCGCCGGCTCTTTGCATATCGCAACCGACTGGGCCGAATACGCCGAGGAGATTCTCATCGCAATAGAATCTGCTCCTGGGCTGGTCAATGCCACTGGCGCGGGACAGTTCGCGATCAAGCCGAACTGGCGACCCACGACCAAGTACGAACGCCGCGGCCTGAAGTTGGGTCATCGCGTGTTCGATATCGCGGCTGTACGCAAATGAGTCTGACCCATCCGCCATGGTGGGACTGCCACTCGGATCAGCCTTTCAAACTGGAGCGATCACAAAAACCCCGACTGCGCGGCGCCAATCTTCTTGAATACGGACGCACAGGCATCACCGCTGCCACACTCTGGCCAGCAATCGCCTGGCACTATGTGATGCCAGCCCGGACAAAGCCTCCTCCAGTCAGCGATTTTGTGGGACTGGGTATCTCGCCCGATCACGGTGACCATACCGCGATCACCGAGTTGGTCGATGAACTGAGCGTCAAGCGATTGCTGCTGCGGGTCCCCACTTGGCATGTCGATCAGCTTGAGGGTTACCTCGCATTCGCCGAACGTTTTAAGGGTCGACACCTATTGGTCAATATCCTGCAAAGCCGCGATAGTGTGGTCGATCCTGAGAGTTGGGCTCGTAGGGTCGAATCCATTATCCGGGCATTTCTACCGCTAACCGTTGAGTT
>JAAZYQ010000248.1 GCA_014239575.1 Gammaproteobacteria bacterium | reverse complement strand
CCAGCAGGCGCGGGACGGCAAAGACCGGGCCAATGCCCATTTCGTCGGGCTCGCAACCGGCGGCGACAAAGCCCTTGAAGGCGCCCAGCGGTTCGATGCCTTCGCGTTCGGCCACGTTGACATCCATCACCACCAGAGCTGCCGCGCCATCTGACAATTGCGAGGCGTTTCCGGCCGTCACAAAGTACCCATCGCCCTGCACCGGGACCAGCCCGGCGAGCGCCTCAAGCGTTGTGTTCGGACGGTTGCAGTCGTCCATGCCAAAGGTGACCTCCTTACGGGTCACCTCGCCGGTTTCCTTATCCTTGAAAGCCTGTGTGACGGTCATCGGTACGATTTCATCATCCAGCTTTCCGGCGGACTGCGCAGCGGCGGTGCGCTTCTGGCTCTGCAGCGACAGTTCGTCCTGCGCCTCGCGGCTGACATCGTAGCGTTTGGCGACGATATCGGCGGTCCGGATCATCGGAAGATAGATGTCCGGTTTGTTCTGGACAATCCAGCTTTCCTGCGCCTGCGGCGGGCGGCTGGGAGGCATCTGACTGATGCTCTCGACCCCTCCGGCAATCGCTGCAGGCGCACCTTCTTGCACAATCGCGTGCGAGGCCATCGCTACCGCCTGCAGACCGGACGAGCAGAACCGATTCACCGTGGTTGCCGCCACGCTGACAGGCAATCCGGCCCGAATCACCGCCTGGCGGGCGATGTTGCTGCCAGTCCAACCCTCGGGATAGCCACAGCCAAGAAACGCGTCCTCCAACAGGTCCGGGGTGATCCCGGCACGCGCGACAGCATGCTCGATCACATGACCGGCCATCGTGGCCCCGTGGGTTTCGTTGAAGGCACCGCGATAAGACTTGGCCAGCCCTGTGCGTGCGGTTGAGACGATGACGGCTTGTTTCATGTGTTTGATCCTTATGGGTTCACTCTTATGGGTTCAGGCTGGCA
>JAAZYQ010000247.1 GCA_014239575.1 Gammaproteobacteria bacterium | reverse complement strand
CAAGGTTGCGTTCTTGAATGGGTGTAATCGCCTGGTTAACGATAACCAGATCGGCCTCTCGGCTTGCAACCAAGTCTGCAATCTCATGGGCTTTACCGCGGCCAACAAAAGTTCCCGAATCAGCAGTGCGGCGCGTCGCCCCGACGCGCCCGCTCACTTGGGCTCCCGCAGAAAGCGCCAGGCCTTCTAACTCGTCGAAATCGGCCTCTAGAACACGCCCTGAAAAACTCTGGTAAACGAGAATCGCCCGTTCGGGCAGAGGACGTGATGGGCCGTTGTGAGTTAGCGAGGTCAACCCTGCGTCAGCGCCATGTGAGGCATATCGATCAAATACCAGGCAAATCTTTCAACGACCGGCGCGACGAGCATCACTAGTGGAAGCTCTGATTAGTCCGGGCCCGCCTCGATATTGCCACGATTATCGCCGTCGTCATCGTCGTCCGTTTCTTCATTAAATGGGATCCGAACGGCTCGAGACGGCACAATTGTCGAAATCGCATGCTTGTAGATTAGTTGACTTACACTGTTTCGAAGCAGTACAACAAAGGGATCGAATGACTCAACCTGTCCCTGCAATTTAATGCCATTGATCAGATAAATCGAGACAGGAATCCGCTCCTTTCGCAAAATATTAAGAAACGGATCCTGAAGTGCTGTACCCCTTTGCTGGTTCATAAAAGCCTCCTCTCCGACCACCAATGTGGCCACAATTTGCGGAAAATCACCCGTAGGAATGAAGAAAGCTTGGCGCCCAGCCGGCTCGGCTCTTTAGAGATTGGGCTTAGGGTTTCGTAGCAGCCGTTAGGGTAATCGAATATTTTTATATTATATTTCAGTATCTTACTAAATTATTGTAATATTGATCTTTAATTTAATCGACAACTCAACAGTATCAATGTAAGGCTCTTAGGCGCCTTTTTCAAGTTTTGTTCCACCTGCAATCACCC
>JAAZYQ010000246.1 GCA_014239575.1 Gammaproteobacteria bacterium | reverse complement strand
GTCCATTACCCGGAAGCGGCCAGAAAACCCGTTCGATCTGCGGTAGCTGTGCTATGCCGAATCCAGCAGACATTCACAATGGTGACCACACTTCAGCGTTCGTAGGACTCTCTTCGGGACGCCTCGGAAAGCGCAATCAGGTACTCAAGTGGATCTGGCAGGATGGCCATTCTTGCCTTCTCTAGAGATTCGCATCCAGCATAACTCACGGCCGACCGGAGGTGGCCGCGGATCCGGTGCAAAATGTCGACGACACTGCCGCGATAGGGTACCTGGATTTCCTGACCCTCGGGCGGAGTTGCCAGGGCAGCATCGACGGCATCTGAGTCCTCTGAATCGTAAAGTGATTCCATCACCGCTTCCGGAGAAGTCATGCCGCGGTAGATCTTTTTCTTGGTATGTGTGGCCGGATCCTCAATCACCCGCCCGGGGGCTTCGTCCGTACCGGACAGGGCGCTGCCGAGCATCACTGTGTCTGCGCCACAGGCAAGTGCCAGGAAGATATCCTTGTCGTATCGAACGCCCCCATCGGCCATGATGCTGATCTCACCGCCGACTTCACACCAGGCTTCCCGGATTGCCTGAAGTTGCGGTACTCCGGCGGCGGTTTCCAGTCGTGTCCGGCAACCCCGTCCCGGACCAACCCCGACTTTTACAGCATCTGCCCCCAGTTCACACATAAATCGCGCGCCGGCACCGGTAGCAACGTTGCCGCAGATGAGTGGCACCTGAGGGAACTCGGCGCGCAGACGCTCGATGCCCTGCTGCATGACCAGCGAGTGACCGTGGGCGATATCAACAAAGAGGGAGTCGGCCCCTGCCTCAAGCAATGCCTGCGCACGGTCCATGAAGTCGCCGGCACAACCGACGGCAGCCCCGGTCAGCAGCCGACCCTTGGCATCCTTGCTTGCGAAGGGCCGCTCGCGCAGGAAGCGCACATCCTTGCGGG
>JAAZYQ010000245.1 GCA_014239575.1 Gammaproteobacteria bacterium | reverse complement strand
ATCGACAAGGCCGATGCCAGATGGGCCACACAGCACCCCCAGGGCGATATAGGCGATCAGCAGCGACTGGCGCGCATACAGGGCGACGGTGGCTAACAGGGCCCCGCCTGTGAAGATCAGGAAGACCGAAAAAAGAACTGATTCACCCATCACGGTTTGCAGGGTACGCACTCACCATGGGTTTAGACCGAAAAGTAATCCGGTGCTCCGCCGTCTTTCCACTTGATGTTACAGCCGATACTGGGGATTTGCTCATCTGCGATGGCACTACCCGCCAGAACCGCATCAGCGGCGTTACGCAAGTCGACTCCTGTTACCGGCTCATGGCTTTTGGGTCGACTGGCATCGAATTGGCCACGATAGACCAGGCGCCTCTCGCTATCAAATAGAAAAAAATCCGGCGTGCAAGTCGCCCGGTAGGCTTTAGCCACCGACTGGTCTTCATCATAAAGATAGGGAAAGGAAAAGCTATGACGGATGGCCTCTTCAGACATTTTCCCGGGGGAATCATCCGGGTAGTTATCGGCATCATTCGCACTGATGGCCACTAGCGCCAGTCTGCCAGGCGAATAGTCTTTGGCAAACTGCACCAGCGCCTCGCGGATATGGATCACATAAGGACAGTGATTACAGATAAAGGCAACCAGCAAAGCCGAGCTGCTGGTGTAATCTGACAACGAAACCATTTTCTCCCCGGCGGCCGGATTCGTGTTTGGCAGGGAAAAAGTGGGAGCCGGTGAACCCAGGGACCCCATAGTGGACGCGGTGCTGACCATAGAAAAGGTATCTAAATAGGCAAAAGTTATTTAAATTTTAGCATGTGCCGGCTTGGCCTCATGTTGGCCTCAAACCCAGGCTTAGCCGATTGTCGCTACAATAATCGATCGATCTTAAAACCCGCGGTGTAAGTTTTGCCTATAAAGAAAACACTGACCCATGTTAACGAGCGCGGCGAA
>JAAZYQ010000244.1 GCA_014239575.1 Gammaproteobacteria bacterium | reverse complement strand
ATCGACAAGGCCCATGCCAGATGGGCCACACAGCACCCCCAGGGCGATATAGGCGGTCAGCAGTGACTGGCGTGCATACAGGGCGACGGTTGCTAACAGGGCCGCGCCTGTGAAGATCAGAAAGACCGAAAAAAGAACTGATTCACCAATCACGGTTGGCAGGACACGCCACTCACCACGTGTTCAGGCGGGAAAGTAGTCCGGCGCTCCACCGTCTTTCCACTTTATGTTGCAGCCGATACTGGGGATTTGCTCATCTGCGAGGGCACTACCCGCAAGAACCGCATCAGCGGCATTACGCAGGTCGACTCCTGTAACCGGTTCATTGTTTTTGGGTCGACTGGCATCGAACTGGCCACGATAGACCAGGCGCATCTCGTTATCAAATAGAAAAAAATCTGGCGTGCAAGTCGCCTGGTAGGCTTTAGCCACCGACTGGTCTTCATCATAAAGATAGGGAAAGGAAAAGCCATGACGGATGGCTCCTTCAGACATTTTCGCCGGGGAATCATCCGGGTAGGTATCGGCATCATTCGCACTAATCGCCACTAGCGCCAGTCCACGAGGCGAATAGTCTTTGGCAAACTGCACTAGCGCCTCGCGGATATGGATCACATAAGGACAGTGATTGCAGATAAAGGCAACCAGCAAAGCCGAGTTGCTGGTGTAATCTGACAGTGAAACCATTTTTTCCCCGGCTGCAGGATTCGTGTTAGGCAGGGAAAAAGTGGGAGCCGGTGAACCCAGAGATCCCATAGTGGACGCGGTGCTGACCATAGAAAAGGCATCTAAATAGGTGGAAGTTATTTAAATTTTAGCATGTGCCGGCTTGGCCTCATGCTGGCCTGAAACCCAGGCTTAGCCGATTGTCGCTACAATAATCGACCGATCTTAAAATCTGTGGTGTAAGTTTTGCCTATAAAGAAAACACTGACCCATGTTAACGAGCGCGGCGAA
>JAAZYQ010000243.1 GCA_014239575.1 Gammaproteobacteria bacterium | reverse complement strand
AGCTGCCTTCATTTGGGTACTTGTGCTGCCTACCACGTTGCTCGTCACGGGGCTTGCCTCGACCGATCACCAGATGCACCGGTTTCCGGGTAAGGAACTGGGTCAAGTGATCACCCAACTCTGGCATGAGGCCTATCAGGTGCCCTTAAGAATCGTCGGTGGGGGTTACGGCGCCCCAAACAGCATCGCTTTTCATTCACCGGATCATCCCTCAGTACTGCAGCACCTCAGCCAGCAATGGAGTCCATGGATCAGTAGCCAGGAGATCTCAGAACGGGGGATCGCGGTAATTTGTCTTGAAGACGACGTTCTTTGCATTAACAATGCAAAAACACTTTTCCCTGACCGCGTAATGAAAACACTTACGGTCACTGCAGAACCCACCTTGTTTTTTCCTGGCAGCAAAAGAAAGGTCCGCTACCTTTTTGTTGGCCCAGGGGAATAGAAACTCAAGTTGGATACTATCTAACCCACGTCGGTCATTAAGTTTCATTGAGGCTCATGCCGCTGTGTTTTAGGTCTTTAACGGTGTGCAGGTATTGGTTTAGCGAATCCAGGCTATCCGGATCGCCAGCAATCTCCTGCCTGGCAAAATCGATTACCGCCACCTCGTGGTCTGTCAGTATCTTCAGTGCCAAATGATCCTCCCTGGGCGCCATAGCCTGCAGGGCAAAGAATTCATCCAGGTAGTCCGGGTAGCGCTGTACGATATGTGCCATAAATTGCAGCCAGCCCATATTTTGGTGCTGAAGGGTCGCTTCTTCACCGTCGGCTTTCAGAATCGATTCATCTCGCGGGCTAAGGGCATATTTCTCAAGTAACGGCAAAACAGACTGCGCCGCATAGCGCTCTACTTTTGCCAGGAGGATCAACGTTTTATGCTCAGCGAAATGCTCTGCCAGGCCCAGAAAATAGGCCTCACCAGAAACCTCCTCTTCGTAATAGGTCAGCAGCGTCTGTAAGTAGTGCTTTGTTGGATTCA
>JAAZYQ010000242.1 GCA_014239575.1 Gammaproteobacteria bacterium | reverse complement strand
CAGCCATCGGTGTTGGTAGGCGCGTGCGATCGCGAGCGGAATGGCCATGACACCGCCAATCAGCAGCGCGAGAACGGTGATCTCTATTGTCAGCAGGGCGCCATAGAAAAACTTGTCGATGTGGTCGGCAATGAGCATGAAATCCAGTGGCGACTGGTTCTCACTCACATAGACCAGGTACTCAAAGACTGTGCGGTCGGTTTCGGCCATGTCGTTATGCCCTGTCTACGCCCACGTTGTAGCGCCGGTCCAGCCATCGAAGGCCGACGTCCGAGCAGGCGGTAAGAATAAGATAGATAATCAATACCGCGAACATGAAGGAGAACGGCTCGCGCACGGAACGTCCAGCGGTAGCTGCGTTCCAGACAAGATCATGCAGGCCGATGACTGAGACTAGGGCGGTGGCTTTGATCAGGACGAGCCAGTTGTTAGTAAAAGAAGGTAGCGCATGGCGTACCATCTGCGGCCAGGTGATGCGTCGGAAAATCAGAAATGGCGTCATCCCGCAGGAGATGCCGGCTTCGATCTGACCGCGGGGTATTGCGAGGATTGCACCGCGAAAGGTCTCGGTCATATAAGCGCCAAAGACAAAACCGATAGACCAGACACCGGCGATAAACTGGTTGATTTCGACATAATTCCACCAGCCTGTTGCGGCACCAAGATCATTGACAATCTGTTGCCCACCGTAGAACAGCAGCATCATCAGCACTAGATCTGGAACCCCACGTACCAGCGTGGTATAGGCGCTCGCGATACGTCGTGGGACTGGGTTAGTCGCGAGCTTGGCCGAAGCCCCAATGAGACCAAGCAACACAGAGAGCGTCAGCGAGGCCAGCGCCAGCTGTACTGTTACTGCTGTGCCGGATAACAGTAGATAGCGGTATTCCCAGACGGAATCCATTGCGGAACTGAAAAATAAACGGGCCCGCTGGGGGCCCGTTCAGATCAAATGAGGGTCAGTAGATCAACTCAACCACCGTAAATATCAACCGCGAAGTAAGCATCGTTCATCGCTTTGT
>JAAZYQ010000241.1 GCA_014239575.1 Gammaproteobacteria bacterium | reverse complement strand
GAAGCTTCCATCGTAAGAGCGGCAAGGTCTTCGGGCTCTAATGAATGCACATTGGTCTTACCGCATGCCCGCGCCAGCATCTGACACTCAATAGTCAGTGTGTGCAGGAAGTTGTACACCCGCTCGGCGGCATCATCAGGATTCAGTCGTTTGCGCAACTCAGGATCCTGCGTGGCGACGCCGACCGGGCAACGGCCGGTATGGCAGTGATAACAATAACCCGCCTCTACGCCCATTTCTTTTTCATAATCGGCTTCAGGGATATCTTTGTTGCAGTTCAATGCCATCATCGCCGAATGACCGATTGCGATGGCATCCGCCCCAAGGGCTAAGGCCTTTGCCACATCGCCGCCATTGCGGATACCGCCGGCGTAGACCAGCGAGATCTCCCCCGATTTACCGACATCGTCAAGCGCTTGCCGGGCCTGGCGGATCGCGGCTATACCAGGCACGCCAGTCTCTTCGGTTGCCAGGTGAGGCCCTGCACCGGTTCCCCCTTCCATCCCATCCATATAGATAGAATCCGGATCAGTCTTGGCCGCCATACGCACATCGTCATAAACCCGCGCTGCACCTAGTTTCAACTGGATCGGAATTTCCCAATTGGTGGCTTCTCGAATTTCCTGTATCTTCAGCGACAGATCGTCCGGGCCCAGCCAATCTGGGTGGCGGGCCGGCGAGCGTTGGTCTATTCCAGCGGGAAGCGAGCGCATCTCTGCCACCTGATCTGTGACTTTTTGCCCCATCAGATGGCCGCCCAAACCGACTTTACAACCCTGGCCAATAAAAAATTCGCATCCATCGGCCAAACGAAGATGGTGTGGATTAAACCCGTAACGGGACTGGATACACTGGTAGAACCATTTCTCGGAATAGCGCCGTTCATCAGGGATCATACCGCCCTCTCCTGAACAAGTCGCCGTACCGGCCATGGTGGCGCCGCGGGCCAGTGCGGTTTTTGCCTCGTACGACAAGGCACCGAAACTCATACCGGTAATGTAAATGGGAATATCCAACTCTAATGGCCGCTTGG
>JAAZYQ010000240.1 GCA_014239575.1 Gammaproteobacteria bacterium | reverse complement strand
GAAGAGCTCAAACAACTTCAAAGGGAGACCGGCATCACCTTCGTCTTTGTCACGCACGATCAGGAGGAAGCCCTCGCGATGAGTGACCGGATCGCAGTTATGTCTAATGGCGAGATTCAGCAAATCGGCAGGCCGACGGACATCTATGAGCGTCCGACCAACCGTTTCGTGGCGGATTTTATCGGCGATACGAACTTTCTGGATGGCGAGATTGTCGATCTCAACGATGACCTGGTGACCTGCAGGATTGGCGCACAAAGTCTGTTTGAAACCAAGAGCCGTGGCCGCCACCAAGTCGGTGATCAGGTTACGCTATTTCTGCGGCCTGAAAAAATCATGCTGTCTGTCCCCGACGAGGCAAGCGATGCTGGCAAACGACCGGGCAAGGTCGCCAACCTTGTCTACCTGGGGAACCAGGCAGCTTATACCGTGGATATGGGCGACGGAATCGAATTAACAGCACAGGCGCGTCCACGCGAGGACGGCGAACTACCCTTTGCGATAGGTGACCCGATCGCAGTCTCATTCTCGGCGCGAGCCTTGAAGGTCCTCGCGCAATGAGCGACTGGTTACCGAAAAGCGCGGCCGGGCGGCGCTGGCTGGGCCTGGCACCGAGTTATTTCGTCATCGGCATTTTCATGCTGATACCCATGGTCATCATGGGTGTATTTTCCTTTCTGGAACCGAATCCCTATGGCGGTGTCAAACCGATAGGATCACTGGCCGCCTACATTAAGATTGCTTTTGAATACGACCTGGAAGACAAGTTAGTCTTCAATCCGGGCTATCTCAACATAATATTCCGATCCTTCCAGTTATCCTTCGGCGCTACCCTGCTGTGCCTGATTTTTGGTTTCCCGGTCGCCTACTACATCACACTGCAACCCGAGAACCGCCGCAATTTCTATATTTATCTGGTCACCATCCCGTTCTGGACTAACCTGCTGATCCGAACCTTTGCCTGGATCATTATCCTGGGCCGTGGGGGTGTCATCGAGGCGCCTTTGCTTGCGGCCGGCATCATCGACGATTCGTT
>JAAZYQ010000023.1:17893-22837 GCA_014239575.1 Gammaproteobacteria bacterium | reverse complement strand
GCCTTGGTAAAGCTCTATCGCCTCTCCGCTGGGGGCAGTCGCTGTGACAGTCAGACCACGATTCGCGGCTGAGGCAGGCGCCAAGCCGATAAGTGACCACAGTAAAAGCAACGAGATTTTTCTCATATTCAATCCAGTTTTGTGGAAAAGCCGAACCCTTGTTAGGGGCAAGCATAATACGCCGATCCCGTACAACGTCAATAACAGCCTATCTCCCTGGCGTTTTCGGACAAAAATCCGATTGCGATGAGCTTAATGGGTTACTCATCTCGCGGTGCGTAAACACAAAAAGAGGGCCTAGAAATAGGATATCTGTTGCCATTGCATGGCCAATCGGCGGGCGCAGTCCACAAGGCGTTGCAGGTTCAAAGGGCTGAAGGGCAGAGAGCACGCTGTGGATGAAAACTACATCCAAGAAAATCAAGACCATTGTCGGTTCTATCGACAAAACGACTTGGTTTGCGGTATAAGCGCAGTTTCAGATCAGTGGTTATCCAGTACACCTGCCGTATGGATTTTTTAAGATGTCACCGTTGATGACACAGCAGGTAAACATCACCTCGTTCGGACTCTTTGGTGTGCAAGTACCAATAGCAGGCCCTATACACGCCAGTCACGCCTTTTATTCGAGTCTATGATTACCCGCACACATAATAGCGTGAAATACACACCCGCCCGGCCCGGCCTATGAGCACTTTCAGGCACCTGCTGAGTCCCCTGCAAATCGGCCCTATCGAAATACGCAACCGCGTGCTGGTCTCAGCGCATGTGCCGGGCTTTGCCAAAGATAATAAACCCGCCGAGCAGTACATCGCCTATCACCGCAACTACGCACACAATGGGGTGGGTCTGCAGATCACCGGTGGTACCCCGGTGCATGAATCCGGCCTTTTAGGGATGAACTCCGATGCACTTTGGAACCTCAACAACGATATCGTGCCGGGATACCGCGCATTAAGCGATGCGGTTCACGCAGAGGGAGGTCGTATCCTGGCACAACTGGCACACAGTGGCGGCACTGTGCTGATCAACCAGCCAGGTCTCGAAAGTTGGGCAGCCTCACCGGTGCGCTCGGAGATCAATGGCAATATTGCGCATGAAATGACTCTGGCTGAGATTCACGAAGTCATTAATGCCCATGCTCAAGGGGCCAAAAGAGTGGCTGCCGGCGGCATGGACGGTGTTGAGATACTGGGTGCTTTTGGCTTTTTACCTCAAGCTTTTCTCTCGCCTTTAACCAACCGCCGTACAGATAAGTACGGTGGCGCACTTAAGAATCGCCTGCGCTTTTTAATGGAATTGCTGGAGGCCGTTCGCGGCGCATTGGGTCGGGATCATGTGCTGGGGGTGCGCCTGCCCGGAGATGAGTTTGAGCCCGGCGCCCTGGATCTTGAGCAAATGAAGATCATCTGCAAACAAATAGCAGCTACGGGCCTTATCGATTATCTCAACATTATTGCCCATACCAATATTACGCACCTGGGTCGTAGCCGTCACTGGGCGCCTACGCCTACCCGCCACGGCATCTTTGTGCATCTTGCCGGCGCAATACGCGAGGTGGTGAACCTGCCGGTATTTACAGTAGGCCGAATTGTCGACCCAGCCCATGCGGAACACATTATTGCCCATGGCCAGGCCGATATGGTCGGCATGACTCGCGCGCATATCTGTGACCCGCAGATTCTGCCCAAAATCCGCGGCCAGGTCCCAAGCAATATCCGCATCTGCGTGGGTGCCAATGTCTGCATTGCCAACCGCTATGCCGGCAAACCCATTCGCTGTATTCAAAACCCCACTGTATCCACACCAGGCGTAGCGCTGTCACCGACCAAGGCTCCAAAAAAAGTGAGCGTAATCGGCGCAGGGCCTGCGGGGCTGGAATGCGCGCGCATCTGCGCTGAGCGCGGTCACGCGGTGCAGGTTTTCGATGCGGCCAACAGGCCTGGCGGGCAGTTGGCGCTGTGGGCCAGTGCACCTTCTACTGGGGAGTTGGCCCGCATCATCGACTGGCGTGTGGACGAGTTGGAAAGACTGAGTGTTGCCCTGATACTCAATCGCCCGATGACCCGGCAGAACATTGTTGATCTTGATGCCGAGGTGGTTGTGATTGCCACCGGCGCACTCGATGCCTGTCGCAGCTTTGCCGGTGACGAATCAATGCAGGTGATTTCAGCGCATGAGCTTTTGTGCGGCGCACCGGTGAGTGCTGCCAAGACATTGGTGCTTAGCGAGGGCCGTGGCCAGGCAGGCCTGGTCGCTGGCGAAGTGCTGTTGCATCAGGGCATCGCAACCGAAATTGTGACTTCAGATATCGCCGTTGCCGCTGATCTTGATCCGACTAACCGTGCAGCCTGGTATCAGCGCCTGGGCGAGCGTGATTGTAGGTTCACAGCGGCCCACGTTGTTGAATCCGTAAACGCAGATGCCGTGGTGTTGCGCAATGTCTTCGATGACCGGCTCAGCAAACGGGAGGGTATCCATCTTATTGTCGACTGGTCCGGATGCCGCGCTAACGATGAACTCATTCATGGCTGGGACGATGATGCCCCACAGATTTTCTCCATAGGGGATTGTCGTGCACCGCGCACCGTGGAGGTAGCTATCAGTGAAGCATCAGCCCTGGCAAACCGGATTTAGTAAGGTGAGACCAGTTGTGAATGATCACCTCGACTCATCAGTCACCGCAGAGTAAAACAGCAGCACCGTGGCGCCATCATCACTTCCGGCAGTATGCATAGCGCCGGGCGAACGTACAATAAAATCCCCCGGACCGTAACGCCCATCCTGATCGTAAAAAGACCCTGCGAGCACGTAGATCTGCTCGTATTCGCTGTGGGCGTGCATATCCGAGAACGCGCCGGCATCTACCTTCATCAGCCAGGTGCGCATGCCGGCAGCGGCGTCCTCGACAAGGGGCTTGGCCCAGAAACCGGGCGCACCGCAATCCTGCCATGGCATCTCATCTGTCTTTTGCAATAGTGAGCCCAACTTTGGCAAAAGCAAAGAGCGTGCCTGATCGGTGGATTTGAAAACCTCGCTCATAAGAGGATCCTTTTGTGCTGTTGTTGCCGGTTGTCTGCCAGGCTCTTAACTGCCCTGCTCTTTTGGCCGCAGAAGGATATCGTGTATCTGCACATGATCAGGCTGGGCCAGCGCATAGAGAACCGCACTGGCGACGTCTTCGCTTTGCAGGCACTTAAGCGCACCGTAGGTTTTTGCTGCCGCATCGGCACTGCCGGCGTAATTGGAGGCAAAGCCCGTCTCGACCAGGCCCGGGCTAATGGTCGTCACCCGCACCGCTCGCTTAGCGGCCTGCATCTCCTGGCGTAACGACTCGGTAAGCGCGCGCACTGCAAATTTGGTGGCACCGTAGACCCCGTTAGCCCCTGGGGGCATCCGATGCCCACTCATGGAGCCGATATGAATAATATGACTCTCATCATGGTGTTCTTCCATCTGGGCCAGGGCTTGTTGGGTGCAGATGCAAAGTGCCAGCACGTTAACCTCAAGCATCTCGCGCCACTGGCCAGGATCCTGCGAGGCAAGATCACCGGCAAAACCCAGGCCCGCGTTATTAACCAGCACATGCACGCCCTGCCAGCGCTTACGCACCGTATCGAAAAACCCCACAATCTCACTTGCGACACGAAGATCGACCCGACACGCCAAAAAAGCATCGGGCGTGCCGGCCTCCTCCCCAAGGTCCTCGATAGCCGAAAGGCGCCGGGCACAAACCGCCACCCGCAGGCCAGCCTGCAACAGATTCAGTGCAATGGCCCGACCAATACCGCTGGATGCCCCCGTAACCACGGCCACCCGCCCACGCCAGCGATCCAATGTTCCAATATCCTGATTATTCATGATGTTCCCCTCATTGGCGTTCTACTGAAATTTCACGACACATTATCGCAACCGTCTGGCCCGACTGCCCGCGCCACCCACAAGAAGATAGCGGCTTACCCTTTTGCGGTCTAGTTTGGATACCTTAAACGACCCCTGCCGATAAAACTTCGCCACGCAACTGCAGGACTTTTAGGTCCATCGTCAAAACTCGCACCTACAAAGATTCAGATTTGATCTTTGTGAGGCGAAAACTATAGACTAGTTTGCCCATGGCCCAAAGGCTAAACTTTTAATCACTGGAAGCGGGCACCAGTGAGGATTCGTTTTACAACAAATTGTACCCATTAGGTCTCGAATAACATGATCGATCAACTCCACGATTTGCAAGTACTCGACTGGCTTATGAGTATCGGAAGAGACGCCCTCGCAGCAATCGTTATTCTCGCTCTTGGCCTGTGGCTATCGGGCCGTGTCGCCAGCATCATAAACAAAGGGGCAAAGAGATCTCGCCACATCGACGACACGCTCAGGCCATTCCTCTCATCGCTGGCCCGCTACGCGATACTGATTGTCACCATAATCTCGGTACTGGCTCGGGTTGGGGTTCAGACCACTTCTATTGTCGCAGCACTGGGTGCCATGGGGTTAGCCGTCGGACTCGCTCTGCAGGGCACGCTACAGAACATCTCCGCGGGTCTGATGCTGTTGGTGTTAAGACCGTTTCAAGTTGGAGACTACATAGATGCCAGCGGCATCTCAGGCACGGTAGAGACTATTGGTCTTTTTTCCACCGAAATGACGACCTATGATGGCATCTACCAAGCTGTGCCCAATGTCTCGCTGTGGAATACCTCGATCCTAAACTACAGCCGTCTACCCACCCGACGCCTGGACGTGCCCGTGGGCATCGCCTACGAAGACGATATCGAAAAAGCCATGGCCTTACTGCTTGATCACTTACAGCAGGACAGCCGCGTGATGAGTGAGCCCGCACCCCAGGTGTTAGTAACAGGCCTGGGTGAATCGTCAGTAGACCTCAGCCTGCGCTGCTGGACTCAGCGCACAGATTTTTGGACATTAAAGTTTGAGCTCAACAAGAAT
>JAAZYQ010000023.1:0-17883 GCA_014239575.1 Gammaproteobacteria bacterium | reverse complement strand
CTGCTGGACTCAGCGCACAGATTTTTGGACATTAAAGTTTGAGCTCAACAAGAATGCCAAACTGTGGCTTGACACCGCTGGCATTTCGATCCCCTTCCCTCAGCGCGATGTGCACCTGATCCCTACGCCGGACGATACCCCTTCGAACACTTGAGCCGTTATCGAGTTTGAGGCCATCCGAATCGTGAGATTCGGCGCCGGGTCGGTCACCCGCACCCCAGGTAGAATGCTCAACACCAATCCAGCAGCACTTTGCCGGATTGACCCGACTCCATGGTATTAAAACCGCGCTGAAAGTCGTCCACCGAGAACCGGCGGGTAATGATGAGCCCTATCTTAAAGGGCATCCTGATCTGTCTCACCGGTGCGGATGCGCAAGATACGCTCCACATCGTAGACAAAGATTTTGCCGTCACCGATCTTCTCCGTACGCGCTGCGTCGACAATCGCGTCGATAACCTGATCAAGAATCGC
The DNA here is from genome assembly GCA_014239575.1 of Gammaproteobacteria bacterium. Taxonomy (GTDB): domain Bacteria; phylum Pseudomonadota; class Gammaproteobacteria; order Arenicellales; family UBA868; genus UBA868. The sequence continues at coordinate 17,409 of JAAZYQ010000023.1, read as the reverse complement.
AGTATCCACCGCGACTTCAAGCTTGACCTTAGGCACGAAATCCACCACGTACTCGGCGCCGCGGTACAGTTCAGTGTGGCCCTTCTGCCGGCCAAAACCCTTAACCTCGGTAACCGTCATACCCTTGATGCCGACTTCCGCCAGCGCGTCGCGGACATCGTCGAGTTTGAATGGCTTAATGATTGCTGTGACGAGCTTCATGGCGCGCTCCTGATAGGTCGGTTGAAGTGGATCACTGAGAAAGGAACAGGCGGTCGGGCATTAATCGGACTACCCGACGACGCGGAGATTATCGCAGACATTGACTAACGACCAAAGTATTGGGTCAGACCCAATGTCACAAAAGCGCCCTTGGGCAACACAGTCAGCTGTCTTGAATCCCGAAGACGCTCTGTACGGTTGCATTAACGGGCCAGATAGTGACAATGCTCTGTTCTCTTTTTCCAGACATCGGCGGTGTGCAATCCTGCCAGACCCCATTTTGGTGCATTATGAGTCACAACCCTATCTTGATCGAACCTGAGGAACTTGAGCCATTACTCGATGACGACAAACTACTGCTAGTCGATCTGGGAAAACCTGAGTCCTACAGTCAGATACACGTGCCGGGGGCCATACACCTGGACTATCCATTGCTGTTGGCCGGCACCAAACCAGCACCCGGTCTGTTGCCGTCAGAGGAACGGTTGACCCACCTGGCTGGGATGTTGAAACTTGACCCCACCTCCCGAGTGGTAGCCTATGACGACGAAGGTGGTGGCCGAGCCGCGAGACTTGCGTGGACATTGCATTACCTGGGCTACCAGAGGGTACAGGTCTTGAACGGGGGGATTCATGCCTGGAATAACGAGGGTCACCCGGTGAGCGAGGATCCGGTTTTTCCGGATGACACCCAAACTCTGCCGGTGATCTCACACGATCCTACGGTACTCGCCACCCGCGACTATGTGCTCGAGCACCTGAATGACGACGAGGTCGTACTGCTGGATGCCAGAACCCCAGAAGAATATGCTGGAACCAAAGCTTATGCTGCCCGTGGCGGTCATATCCCCGGCGCCAAAAACATTAACTGGCAAGATACTATGGACCCTGATCGCAACCTAAGACTGAAAGGCGCTTCTCAACTACAAAACATGCTGACCCTGCGTCAAATAGATTCCCAGCAAGAGGTCATTACCTATTGCCAGACCCATCACCGCTCGGCCCATGCCTGGATGATGCTCAAATCGCTGGGATTTACCCGGGTGCGAGGCTATGCGGGCTCGTGGTCCGAGTGGGGTAACGATCTCACCTTACCGATCGAACAAGGAGGTTCGTAGTGATAGTCATCCTGCGATCCGATAGTCCGGTCAGCACTGCCGAAGGTAAGGCAGTAATGGATTACCTTTCTGCCAGACCCGGGATTACCCCACATAGCCACAGCATCACCGGCACTGGCCGCACACTCACCGAGATCTACGTGGTCGGTGATGTTGCCGGCCTGGACCAGGCCGAGATCGAAAGCCTCCCCGGAGTTGAGAAAGTGGTTCGGGTCTCGCGCGAATACCGCGTGATCGGGCGCCACACCGGAGACGTGCGCGCCTCGGGGTTTACCTATAACGACGTGCGTTTTGATCAGCAATCTTTGCATGTCTTTGCGGGCCTTTGTGCCGTGGACAACCCGACTAACGTCGAAACCATGATGCGTGCCCTGCGCGACAACGACCAGGTCTGTACCCGTATGGGCGCCTACAAGCCTCGCACCAACCCCTACTCCTTTCAGGGACATGGTGCCAGTTGCCTGCCATGGATATTTGAACTCGCCGGCAAATACGGTATCCGGGTGATCGCCATGGAGATAACCCACGACTCACACGTACGGGAGATTCTTCAGGCGCTTGAGGAGACCGGTCACCCGACCGGGGTGATGCTGCAAATCGGCACCCGCAATACACAAAACTTTGAACTACTCAAAGAAGTCGGTCGCCAACAGGAGTTACCGGTACTGCTGAAACGCGGCTTTGGCATCACCCTTGACGAATCACTGAACGCCGCTGAATACCTTGCCAGCGAAGGCAACCGCAATATCATTTTCTGTCTGCGCGGCATGAAAACCAACATGGGCGACCCTCACCGCAACCTGGTCGATTTCGGCCATGTGCCAGTGGTGCATCACCTGACCCACTTGCCCGTGTGTATCGACCCATCACATTCAGTGGGGAGTCGTAACGCTGGGCCTGATGGTATCCTGGACGTCATGCATGCGACTGCGCAGGGTGTGGTCGCGGGTGCCAACATGATACTCGCCGATTTTCACCCGAAGCCTGAAGAAGCTCTGGTCGACGGGCCCCAGGCTCTGCATATGGATGAGCTGACCTGGTTTCTTAAGGATATTGGTATCGCGCGCCAGGCCTATGAGGCCCGACTCGCATTGGCGCTACGGCAAAACTAACTCATTAACTGTAGACCCGGTTCACATTCATGAGTGACAAAGAAAAAGTTCTTCGCAGTGAGGATGAATGGCGCGCACGACTGAGCGCCCAGCAATACCAGGTCTGTCGTACCCATGGCACCGAACCCCCTTTCAGTGGTGCATACAATGACTGCAAGATGACAGGCAGCTACCACTGTGTCTGCTGTAGTGCACTGCTGTTCGATTCACAACACAAGTACGACTCGGGTTCGGGCTGGCCAAGCTTCTGGCAGCCAGCTCCCGGAGCGGATGTTGGCCAACACACCGATGCGAGTCTTGGCATGATCCGTACCGAAGTGCTGTGCGGGCGCTGCGATGCTCATCTCGGCCATGTATTCAATGACGGACCACGACCAACCGGGGAGCGTTACTGCATCAATTCGGTTGCACTTGAGTTTAAGCCAAAAACCGATGACTCCGACTGAAGCACACGCTCACGCTTAGCCTTGGCGGGAGCGGATGCGCGGAATCTGCAGATCTTCGCCCGCACGCGGAGGCCCCGCACGTAAACCCGGATTAAAACGGGTGATTACCCAGATCGGCAATTCAAACTCATGGGCCAGCATCCACAAGCTGTCTCCGGAACGTACGGTATAAGCTTCAGTGCCTGTCACCTCAAAGTTCTCCTTAAACTCCTCGACCAGCACTCGGTGGTATTCTTGTCGGCGACGCTCAAAGGCATGTTGCTGATCCGATCCAGTCACCGGCAGCAGCAGTGCATCTCCACTTGCCAGCACCCGTGTCGAATCATAGCCATTGAGCTCGCGCAGCTGCTTCACTCCACCCAAGCGTAACCAGTCAGAGTAATGGCCCAGCGTCTCCTCTGGCTCGATGTTGATGCGGTACACCGTTTTGCCGTTGACCCCAGCTGTTTGTACGGACAGGTCAATGGGTTGATCCAGCGGACTCACGGAACCCTCCCCTTGCACCAAGGCCGCTGTTGGGCCAAGCGGCTCATCGCTTAGTTCAGGTGCATCAAGCAACAGGGTCGAATGATAAATATCTGGGTTTTGCGAAATCTTCGGCCAGCCAGAATCGGTAACTCCCTCGTTCACGATGGGTCGCTGGGTATCTGCCTTTGGAGCTGAGCCTGCAGCATCTCCAGACAAAGACGCTGCCGAAGCCAGTACTATCGACTCAGCTACGCCGGCCGATGCAGCTTTAGTTTCTACAGGCTTTTTGCCCAGCATTTTCAACTTGTCGCCCGGCGCGATCAATGCGCTAACCCTAAGGTTGTTAAGCGCAAGCAGGCGGTTACAGTCGATATCATGTGTTTTAGCAATAGCGCAAACCGTATCCCCGACGGTGACGATGTACTCAAAGGATTTCTGCGCGGTAACGTCATCAGCCGGCGTCTCAGCAGCAATTGAGCGGGCCACCTCGACCGGGACACCCGCTGCCTGCAAGACCTGCCCCGGTCGAATGATCGCATCGGCACCCAACGCATTGTCAGAAATTAATCGCCGGCACGAGATCTCCAATCGGGCCGCAATGCGGCAAGCACTGTCGCCCGCTACCACCTTATAGGCAATGCTGGTACGGGGTATATCTGCAAAAGCAGGCTTCCTCACTGGGGCGGACTTGGCCCCTGCCGTGTCAGGAATTGTCAGCGTCTGGCCAGAATGAATCAAATCACTGGCCGCCAGGCTATTTGCCGCTAGCAGCGCGCTGCAGTCAATACCGTGGCGATTGGCGATACTGCAAACACTGTCGCCTTTGCCTACGGTATAGCGCCCACCTGGCGGACGCTTCAGCGTACCCGGAATCAGCAGTTGGGAACCTACCGCCAGGACTGATCCTCGGTGCCATCCGTTTGCTGCCAGCAGGTCATCGCAATCGACTCCAAAACGCTGGGCCACTGCGCACACGCTGTCACCGGGGCGTACCACGTAGGCCCCTCGCTGCGCCACTGTGCTGCGCGGTCGGCCCGCCGCAGGCACCTGCAGTTTCTGACCAGCCCGGATAACCGCTTTTGAGCCAAGGCCGTTAAGCGCGATCAGCTCAGAACAATTAGCCCGAAAGGCGGCTGCGATGCCGCAAGCCGTATCACCTGAGCGCACCGTGTATTCCAATGCACCTACACTGCGAACTTCTGATGGCATCATACGCAACCGCGCTACGTGGTTAGCCCAACTATCCGAGCGCGGTGGTAAGCGCAAGCGGTAGCCATTGGGAACAAAACGCCAGCCATGCCAGACAAAACGGGTCAATGCCGGGTTTAGCGATTTCAGTTGCGCCTCACTAAGACCAAATACACTCTGAATTCGGGCAATAGACACCGGCCTCTTAAGTAACAAGGTACGGTAAGTCAAGGGTCGACCCGGCTGAATGTCTCCAAAAAAACGCTTCGCGTTACGGGCCACATGTCGAGCCGCCAGAAACCCGGCATAAAAATTCTTCACTGCCACCTGAAACTTGCTCGAGCGATAATGGTTGATCACCCGAATGTAATCAGGGCCCAGCTTTTTGATCGCTCGGCGCATACCATTAACGCCATAGTTATACGAGGTAATCACAAATGGGCTGAGCGCACTATCAGTTACTCTCGAGTCCTTGGCTTGCGCTGCCACCGTCAGAGTCTTGCGGGCATTCTTGAGATAACGCGCGGCAGCCCAGCTGGCTGCCTCAGGGTCCAGACGTTCGTCGACCGTGGCATCCAGTTCCAGCCCAAGCGTGCGCCCCGTAGCGGGCATAATCTGCCACAGTCCGGCAGCACCCACCCGCGAGTAGGCTTTAGGGTTATAGGATGATTCCACAAAGGGCAGGTACTGAATATCGCTAGGCAGGCGGGTATCTTTAAGAACCCGGCGCACCAGTGGGCCATAGGTACCAAAGCGGCGCAATGCAGCCTGAAAACCATCACGATTGCCAGACTGGCAGCGGATATTCCCCGCCGCCTCGCGGATCTCAGCCGGTGAACGATCCGGAAACAATGTCAGCAGATGCTTACCGTAGGCGCTGCTGACCCGGTATTTACGCTCAAGCTGGCGGGCAAGGTTAAGCATCTCTCCAGCAACACGCTTTTTCTGGTCTTTGATAAAAGGGGTATTGCCCTTGCGCCCACAGGCACGCCCCTTAAATACCTTGTAGACGCGATGCGGGGCACGCGCATCATGCAATACCGAATCCTGGCTGTTCCAACGGCTGTAGATATCGATCCAGAAATTAACCCGGTCCTGCAGTTCACGCGGGCAGGGGAAAGTCGCACTGCACTGCATGGTGTGCTGCTTAACCTCAACAAAAGCGCGTACCGGCGGTGATGCGAGAAGACCTGTGCCGAACGCACAGATTATCAGATACAGTATTCCCCGGTTCAGCCGATCAGGCATAATTTTTTGAGTCTAGGGTAGTGGCAGGTTCGAGAAACCCTCAAAAGGGTCATACTCGAGCCTAGGGGAGCTTTCCAAGGCCCTATGCTATCAATTTGTGCTCCGATCGGGAATGCCCTGGACACTCGTAGGGCTTTTTCAGAAAAAATATAGGCGCCTTTGCTACACTTGTCGCTATTGAGATCTACCGGCCTTGGATCTAAGGCCCCTATCAGCCCCAACCATGGCACACATATCAACCGACCATATCACTGCCAGCGTAGCGAACGCACTGCAGTACATTTCTTACTATCATCCACCAGATTTTATCGAGTCGATGTCTCGGGCTTACGAGCGTGAGGCTTCCGAGTCGGCAAAAAATGCGATTGGGCAGATACTAATCAACTCGCGCATGGCTGCCGAAGGCCACAGGCCGATGTGCCAGGATACCGGGGTCATCGTAGTATTCATCAAAATTGGGCAATCGGTGGTTATTGATGGCGACACCTCTTTACAGAACGCAATCGATGAAGGCGTACGCCAGGCCTACACAAACCCTGACAATCCGCTGCGCGCTTCTATGGTGTCCCCGCCAATAGGTGAAAGACGAAATACCGGAGACAATACCCCGGCCGTGGTCCATATCGAGATGGTGACGGGCGAGACACTTGAGATAACCGTTGCGGCCAAAGGGGGAGGCTCGGAGAACAAGGCGCGCCTGGGGATGCTTAACCCCAGCGATGACCTGACGCAGTGGGTAACCGATACCCTGCCTGGTATGGGCGCCGGCTGGTGCCCACCGGGTATCCTGGGTCTCGGTATTGGCGGTACCCCGGAAAAAGCACTGCTGCTCGCCAAGGAATCGCTGATGTCGCCCATCGATATCGACCAGATCATCGCCGATGGGCCCAAGACCCCCATTCAGCAGTTACGCCTTGATATCTATGAGTCGGTCAACCGCCTGGGCATTGGGGCACAGGGGCTCGGTGGACTAACCACGGTGCTAGACGTCAAGATTCTGGACTACCCAACCCATGCTGCCTCACTGCCGGTAGCGATGATTCCCAATTGCGCGGCAACTCGACATATCCACTTCACCCTGGATGGCAGTGGACCGGCAAAGTTACCCACGGTTGACCTGGCAAACTGGCCACAGATCGCCGCACAGACTGGCGGACGGCGAGTTAACCTGGATACACTGACCCCAGAGGATTACCGATCCTGGCGTATTGGTGAAAACCTGCTGCTGAGCGGGCATATCCTGACCGGACGTGATGCCGCTCACAAGCGGATCGTAGACCGTATTCAAAGCGGTGAAGCACTGCCCGAAGGCGTGGATCTTAATGGCCGGTTCATCTATTACGTTGGGCCAGTGGACCCGGTAGGTGATGAAGTCGTTGGCCCGGCCGGACCGACGACCTCTACCCGGATGGATAAGTTCACCGATACACTGCTGGAACACACCGGCCTCGCCGGGATGATCGGCAAGGCCGAGCGCGGCCCGACTGCGATAGAGGCGATTCGTCGCCATGGCAGCGTTTATCTGATTGCGGTAGGCGGCGCCGCCTATCTGGTTTCTCGCGCCATCCAGGCATCGCGGGTCGTGGCTTTTGAAGATCTGGGTATGGAGGCCATCTATGAGTTCGAGATCAAAGATATGCCGGTAACGGTCGCAGTCGATAGTACTGGCGCCTCGGTACATCAGGAAGGGCCCCGTCTATGGCGCAAACAAATTGAATCGTTTCCGGTACGTGTCGCCTGACAGTCGATAAAAATACCATGCTCGTCCTACCCCACCCCTTTACCTGCGGTGTCGCCATACTCCTGGCGCTGCTCTTATCCGGGCCTACCCATGCCGAGGAAGACAACCAAGGCACATACGCGGGGGCGATGGACACGACACACCCCGCCTGGTTCAAGGAGAGTTTTCTCGATTTCGAAGAGGATATCGCCCAGGCCACAGCCGAAGGTAAGCGTCTGGTACTGTATTTCTGGCAAGAGGGCTGCCCCTACTGCAACGCCCTGGTCGAGCACAATTTCACCCAGCGTGATATCACCCAGACGATGCGTGAGGATTTTGACCTGATAGCGATCAATATGTGGGGTGATCGCGAAGTCGTCCAGGTCGGTGGGCGAGAATTTAGCGAGAAAACTCTCGCGGGCGCACTCAAGGTGCAATACACCCCGACGTTGCTGTTCTTCGATGAGACCCGCAAGGTTGTACTGCGCCTAAACGGCTATTATCCGCCGGACGATTTTCGTAAAGCACTGGCGTATGCAGGCAAACCAGGCGAGAAGCGCGGCACCTTTGCTGATTACCTGGCAAACCAGGCAAACCAGGCAGATAGTCCCACCAAAACCACCCTGCACACTGAAGAATTTTTTGAAGCACCGCCTTATGACCTGTCGCTACCCAGTGGGCGGGCACTCGCCGTCTATTTCGAACAGGGTCAATGTCGTGAGTGCGACACACTGCACCAGCAACTGCTGTCACAACCGATTGTGCGAACGCAAGCCAAAAAGATGCGCGCGGTTCAGCTTGATATGTGGTCCGATACGCTCTTGATCACACCGGATGGACGCAAGCTGAGTGCGCGGGCATTTGCCCATGAACTGAATGTGCAATTCGCGCCCACGGTGGTATTCTTTAACGCTAAAGGCGTGGAGATAATGCGCCTTGATGGGGCCTTTCGCACTTTTCACACCCAAGGCATTATGCGTTACGTCAACGATCGCGCTTATGAGTATGAACCCAGCTTCCAACGTTACCTGGGAGCATACGTGGAACACTTGCGAGAGCAAGGCTTCGATGTTGATATTTGGAGTTATGATCAATCGGTCAGTCGCAACGGACAGCCCGTGCTGATCGACTGATAATCTACACCACCCAGTACCCACTGTATTTATGAGGCCTCCTGATTACCTGCGTGAGGATTTCGCACGCGAGCCGTTGGATCCAGCTTTGCTCGCGAGTGAACCCATGACACAGTTCGAATCCTGGTTTTCAGAAGCCTGCACCGTCGATCCAGAAGCGCCCAATGCCCTTAGCCTGGCGACTGCCTCTTCAGCAGGACGGCCGAGCGTCCGCACGGTGTTGCTCAAACTCTACGATGAATCCGGCTTTATCTTTTTTACGAACTATGGCAGCCGTAAGGCCCGCGATCTCAGTGAGAATCCCTTCGGCTCAATGCTGTTTCCATGGACCCGCCAGGGGCGACAGGTCATTGCCAATGGTCCGGTCACTCGTATCTCGAGCACCGAGTCACTGAATTACTTCCTAAGCCGCAGCCGCGGCAGCCAGTTAGGTGCCTGGACATCAGCGCAAAGCCGCGTGATTTCAGCGCGATCCGTGCTCGAATCCAAGCTAGTTGAAATGACAAAAAAATTCTCCGATGGAGAAATACCACTTCCCAGTTTCTGGGGAGGCTACCGACTGAAGCCAGAAACCGTTGAATTCTGGCAGGGCCAGGCTGACCGTTTGCACGATCGCTTCCTCTACAGCCGCGACACCCGTGGACACTGGCAGGTAGAACGTCTCGCGCCTTAGCGTTTTTTGACTACACCAGCCAATACCAGCCGTTAGCGCTGGATGCCACCCTCTTAAGAGTCAGGCTGCTCGATTGCACCCATGTTTTCTGCCGGCAAGCGCACCGGAAATTGTGCACGAATAGCCTCATCAAGAGCTGTCGGGATATGCGTCGGTCGAGGAGCGCTAAGAATCTGCGCCACTCGTTCGCGGGCATTTTCCAGCAGGTCTGGGCGGCCTTTCTCGTTCCACTCCTTAGGGCTTAGACGATCACTCACCTCGGGGTACACATAATCGCGCTGCATTAACGACATAGTCTGGCTGTGCCCCAGAAAATGGCTTGGCCCTTCGATACAGACCTCCCGAATCGCATCAATCGATAGTGACTCGTCGGTCACCTCAATGCCGCGAATGGTGCGGTTGATGGCGCCCAGCATATCGTTGTCAATGACATAACTCTCAAGGCAACAACCCAATAGGCTGGCGTGCATTCCAGCAGCCTCGTAAACCAGATTAGTACCGCTGTGTCCGGCCAGTACATTGGTATAGGCCTTCTCGTAACCAGACTGTGCATCTGGCAGCTTGGCATCAGCCATGCCGGCGGCAATGCCTGTGGGCAGATCATAGTAGCGCCCCATCTGGCCGCAGGCCGCCATCAGCACTGCCTGCTCACCACTGCCGCCGCTCATGGCTCCCGTGCGCAAATCAGAGACAAAAGGCCAGGTGCCAAAAATGCACGGATGGCCCGGCTGAAGCAGATTGACATAGACCAACCCGCCCAGCACTTCAGCCACTTCCTGCACCACGGCACCCGCCAGTGACGCAGGGCTGGTGGCACCAGCCTGGCCAGCTGCCAACAGCAGTACGGGCATACCGTGACGGACGCAAGCTTCCAGCACCCGGCAGGCGTCTTCGGCAAAACGCATTGGCGGAACAACGAAACAGCACGAGCAACTGACAAAAGGTCGTTCACGCCATGCCTGTTCGCTGCCGGCGATCATTTCCAGCATTTCCATAGCCTGATCGACATGTGCGGGATCCACAAAACTGGTGCCCACATGTTTACGGGTACCGGCAACCGATGCGTAACATGTATTGAAATCCATCTCGGCCGGGTCTTCGATATCGCGCAATACCATGGAGCGTTGAAAAAAATGAATATGCTCCATCTCGTCAACAATACGCGCGGCATCGTATAGGTCCTGAGCTGTGGATTCGCGGTACTCGCGCTTGACCGTGTCCACTACATGCACGGCCGCGCCCGCAGTTCCGAAATAGGTACGACTGCCGCTCAGATGCAGATCGAAACGGGAATCCTGCCCATATAGCGTGATATTGCGAGCGCAACGGGCCAAGGTATCTTCGATTAGCGAGCGGGGGAAAAGTAATCGGCCATCATCCGTCAACGAGCCGCCGGCCCGAGTCACCAGTTCAATGCAAGAGGGTAAGGCATTGGCAAAACCGATAGTCTCCAGAATCTCGAGTGCCGCTTCGTGAATGCGGCTGACCTCATCCTGAGTTAATGGCTGATAACGCCCGCCAGACTGTCCAGGACGTACTGGTTTTTCGTCTTCGGGTATCGGTGCCGCACGCAACGCCTGTCGTGCGGTCCTGCCACCCATCCGGTTGGACCTTCCTGCCATCTCTGCCCCCCTGTTACCCAACTCGATGCATCCGATTTTAATCAGACCTCTCGGTCTGACGGCCACGTTTGTCTACACGCAGCAATGTAGCCGCCATTTCATTGCCGCTGAGCATGACCCGTTGATACGTTGGCAATACTTCACAAGCAGGCTGCCCTCCGGGCTCCACAACACCCCCACTCAGCAGTATGCCGCTGTGGCCTGTGTTCACAGCCAAGCGTATCGTGTCGGCATTGTAGTCTCCGTTTCCCCCGAAAGGAACGGAGAAAATAGAAGTTTTCTGTATCTTTGGAAGTTTGTTCAGAAAGCGTCAATTCTCATCGATTTCGCGCCACTGGTCAGTTTCGTTTAGCGATGCCATTACGTAATGGTTAAGGCTGTGACTGCCATAGCTCAACAGTGGGTGAGCCGGCAATCCCGCACTGGTGGGCATATAAATTCTCTGAAGATCGGCTGGCAACTCGACTTCTGTCAGGAAATCATCTAGAGCGCTTTCAACCACACGACTGTTGTTCCGTGGATCTTTGGTATAGCGATAAAAAGGCTGATCAGGCTCGCGAAAGAATCTGTCGGAGTAACGATGCTCAAACTCAGCAACCCGACAGGTATTGATAATAAAACGTATCTTGTCCCGCCAGAAAATACCGCCGTCCATGAAGGCGCGGTTAACAAAAATCGTGAGCGGTATCTGCAACGCTTCGAACACGCCCAATGCCTCATCAGTAATACAGCGATACCCGTCATCCGCGGTGACGGCAGCCAACCCAGTGCGATCTAGTGCCATGCAATATTCATCGAGCGGCAAGAATCGAAAATAATGGGAAAGCGTTTCTAACTGGCGGAACATTGTGCAGGCCTTGCGCAAGCGCGGCTGGTGGGGCACTGAAAGTGCCGTGGTAAAGCAACACTATGCCCGCACGCTTTGCCAACCCCTCCAGTGTCTGCTGCTCGGTACTCATCAGTATCTGCCATCCTCCAAGCCAATCGAATTTTGCCCTGCGCGAGCCCAGTAGCTAAAGGCTAAACTACGAGGACCATTTCAGGCAAAACAAAAATGTCAGCTTCAACGACTCAATTTCACCTGGGCGCACAGGAGATTCTAAAAACAGTGCAATTCGGCCCACTGGTCGATGCCCTTGAAGCCATGCACCGCGAAACGCCGGCGGACGTTAAGGATATGCTGCTGGAGCAGGCCGGTTCTAAGGAAACGGACTATTGCCTGATCAGGGCTGCCTGGCAACGCGGCGAGGCCTTGGGGGTCAAGATTGCAAGCATTTTTCCCGAAAATCAGGCACTTGAGCTTCCGGCCATCCACGCGGCCTACATTCTTTTCGATGGCGTCACTGGTGTGCCCTTACAGTCTATTGACGGTACCGCACTGACTTACCTCAAGACTGCGGCCGACTCGGCGTTGGGCTCACGGCTGTTGGCACGGCCTGACTGCCGGCGCCTGTTGATGGTCGGCGCGGGCGCCATGGCACCTTATCTCATCGAGGCACATTGCACGGTCCACCCAGGTATCGACAACATCCGGATCTGGAACCGCTCTGCCAACAGACGCGATGCGCTAATCGAACAGCTACGCCCATCACGCACTATCGATCCAGTTGAAGACCTGGCCACCGCTGTCGCCTGGGCCGACATTGTCTGTTGTGCCACCATGACAACAGACCCACTGATTCGTGGCGAATGGCTAAGCCAAGGCGTCCATCTCGATCTGGTTGGCGCTTTTCGCAAAGACATGCGCGAAGCGGATAACGAAACATTTCGCCAAGGGAGGCTGTTCGTGGACTCGCGCCAAACCACTATCGGCGAGATCGGCGAACTGCTTATCCCCATGGACGCCGGAGTCATAACGAAAGAAGACGTGCTCGCCGACCTTTATCAGTTATGCGCCGGCCATCCGGGGCGTAGCAACCCAACCGAAATCACAATATATAAAAATGGGGGAGGCGGTCATCTGGACCTGATGACCGCACGCCACATTCGGGAACGCTGTACCTAACCCTGAGCCAGAAGGCATGAGGGCCATGTTCTCAGTTGTCGCTAGCCCGAGCCTTATTGTCGGAATCAGTTGTCGCCTGGAGCGCTTCCTGGCGGGTGTCTAGCAACAAGTTATCATAGTTTTTTTGTGCGGCCTCGCACACACCCAGATTTCCGGTAAAGCGATCAAATAAGCCCTGCGCCACAATTGAAATCCCTGCTGTTGCCGCTGCCAGGCCCCATGTGGCGCCTGTCTTCAATAAACCTTCCGGGTCGGCCTCGATACGGGGCCGGGTCAGCGTACCGCCCACACGGTAGAAATTAGCCAGGCTGGCGGCCGACACGCCAAAGCCTTTGAGCGCCTTGGGTTGGATGGCCAGCACAATACTCTCATCACCAAAATGAATCCCGCCCCGCACCAGATAGGCGACTTCCGGTGTTTTTATCACGATGGTTTCGCGGGATATCGCTGCGCCGTCGATTACGCGAAAGCCGATCAGGCCACACTCTATATCATGGTAGTCCGATTTCTTTTTTTGGCTCACGAGTCGAGAAATCTGCGAGACGATTGACTGAGTCCACCTATCGAACCCCTTTGCAGGAATGTAAGCATCACTAGCCGACATAAATACTGAACCATTCGCCCCGGCAAGAATCTGCTTTAAGGATTTACCTTGCCCAGCCAGGTCGATGTCGACGTTGATTTGTCCGCGTATCGGCAGGTCTTTGTCACGCAACTCGGGAATCTGCTCGATCTCCATCTTTTCTATTTTGAAATCCAGTTTCGTGTCGTAAAGATCGCTCCGAGCATTCACCGTCAAATCCATATCAAACTGGCCCCCGGATAACTGCCCGGAATCGGCGTCAACCATCAGGACGCCATCATGGGTCTTAATGCTCGCACTCAGATTCCCCGCCTCAGCCTTTCGAGCAATCAGCCGTCCGGCCTTGAGCACAACGTCCAAATCAACTCCTTTGACCCAACCCAGAGACAAGGGGGCGTCACTAAAAATCGGCCCCTCGGGACTTGATTTTGTTATGGTTTCAGGCGGCGCCGGGAATAGTTCAATCAGGCTCAAGCGCTTTGAATTGAGCTCGCCGCTAAGACGCAATTTGTTATCCTTGGTAACCTGCAGTTGGGGTAAGGCCGCTATATTCAGACCATTAATCGAAAGCGAACCGTCCAGATCATTATTGGCCACTGCCAATGAAAAATGATCTGAGTGAAAGCCCTCGTCGTCCAGCGACAAACTACCGGAAAAGGCTACGGGCCCAAGATCAGGAAACTTACCGGGCAGAAATGCATCAAGGTTGACAAGCGATTTAGCCTCTATCCGGGTATCTACCTTCATGCCACTACGCAATGGCCATGCAAGAGCGCCGGCAACCGATGCGCTGACACCGGGGGCGTCAAGATTGAGATGACCCTTGAGCAGTTGAGTTGCGCCGCGAGGGCGGCGGACGGTGCCATGCAAAGATAATGGGCCTGCGCCGGGTAATTCGCTGTTCAGCAGGTGATTGAGTTTAATGACATCATCGGTCTCAAAACGCCCTTTCAAATTAAATTCCGCGCCCTTTTCCAACGCGCTCACCTGACCGTGAATAAGCGCCTTGAGCGCATCGGTCTTGATATCCAGTGTGAGGAAATGCGGCGCGTTGGGCTCAGGTGCTCCCACCAGACTGGCTTTTAGCTTTACTGAATCGGCGTATGACGGGTTGATATACAGTTGCTGGGCAAACCGTCCGATGTCGACTAACTCAACATCGATTGCCCAAGAAGATGCGCCGAGCTGGGTGATATCAGGCACCTCGCCGGAAAAACGGCCTTGTCTGATACTCTGACCGGCGAGTGTGCCTCTTAGTTTGGTAAGGCTGGTGCGCTCGGCGGTATGCTGAATTCGGGCACTTGCCCTGGCACCAATCGCTGAATAATCATCGAGAGGTAATTCGAGCAATCGACCCATTGCACCGATATCGTCAATCGAAACATCGACTGTCGCATCCACCCTTAGCGGCCCGGTTAACGACTCGACTGCGCCGTCGAAACTGACACGGCCCAGATCATTAACCCAAATACCCGCGAGTTGAGTCAATGCCAAAGTGCCAGGGTCGCCAGTCAGTGCACCATTAACCTCGCCCTTGGCGCTAAGGGGCAACTTAAGACCAAACGGTGCCGCCAATGCCGCGATGTCAGCCGCACTGGCTGTAAACGGCAGGTTGAACTGTGCCTGCTTGCCCAAAGGGCCGATAGTGCCTGTCGCCTTGAGGCTGAGCGGATCAGCATTAATATTTAGATCAATCTCGGTGACATGAGTATCACCGGGCCGGCCGCTGACACGGGCACTGGCCGATGCGCGCCCCACATACGGAAAGTCCAAACCATACGCCTTAAGAAATGGGCTAAGACTGTTGGTTGTGACTTGGGTTGCGAACTCAACCCAGGGGCCCCCAGAGGCCCCCAGTTGTTCCACGCGTCCCGTGGCCGTGGCGTGCGCATGCTCTCCTTCGGCGGTGACCACCACATCATCCATGCGAAAATTGCCTAAAAAGCCGCTCAGTGTTCCTTGTACCTGTGCTGTCGCCGCAACCGGCACCTTTCCCTTGTACAGGCTCACCAGTTCGCCCAAATGCTCGGTCTCAAGGAGTACCTGAAAACGACTGGACGGTTGAGGACCACGGCGGCCGGGGCGCACCAAGCTGAGTGAACCCGAGGTGGTCAAACGCAGCAGCGCAGAGTCTGTCGTGATATCGATATTTTCCAGACGCAGATTCCGATCAGGCCGACCGCGCAGGTAAGCTGTCATGGCGGCGCTACCATCGAGCAGTCTCGCGTTTCTCGCTGACAACCCCGGTATTACAACCTGCATCGCAGCCTTAAGATCGTGGGTTTTGAGATCCAATGCAAGATCAAAATTAGCGCCGTCCAGCAGATCATTAATGCTGCCACGAATCTCACCGGCCATTGTCCCCAATGAAAGATCCAAAGTGGCGTCCAGATCGTCATCCTTAAGGGTCAGCGAACCGGCTAAGGTTAATGCTGCCCCGTTCAGGCTGCCCGTCAGCACAGCTTCGCTACCTTCATCCCCGAAAGGCAAGGTCAAAGTCAAACGTTCCAGATATAGATCCTGGTGCAACCGCGGATCACGGCCAGCAAATAACAGCCGTGCATCCTGAATCAACACATCACGTGCGACTAGTCGCGGAAAGGCGGGCGGCAACTTGGCCGATGTCTGCTCTCGATCAAAGTGCCAGTTAGCCTGACCATCAGCGCTGACTGCCAGTTGGACCATCGGGCCATCCAACTGCAGTCGGTCAACCACGGCTATGCCAGAGAGCAGTGACCAAAGATCAAATTCGATAACTCCATTTCTAAGTTCCAATAGATTGACATCAAAAGTATCTGCAGGGCTGGCGATACGTAATCCGGACACCTTCAGGCGAGTCGTCGGCCACAGTTGGAAATCCAGTGAATCGCTTATGGTCACCTCACGATTAATGGCAACACTCAACCAGCGCGCCAGAGCATCACGATGGTCATTCCAGTTCAGGTACTGCAGCGCCAGAGCAAACACCGTGACCGTAGCCACCAGTACGGTCACAACCGATAGAATAAGCCGCTTGACCAGTTTCACCATTCGGAATGCAAGCAGATGCCGCAATTCATGGAGACGAAATCTCGCGACCGCAGTTCATGACCGTTAAGATACCCCAAAATGAGCTGGACGGCAGACCAAACCAAAGTCAAACCGGGCAGACGGCATCCGGCACAGGCAATCATCGGCCCACTGATATGAAAACATCGATCAACGATAACAAGCTCAGCAAGCGACTGCGTCGCAAGACGGGGCAGGCGATCGAAGATTTTCAGATGATCGGCGAGGGTGAACGAGTGATGGTCTGCGTTTCCGGAGGCAAGGACTCCTTCACCCTGCTCGATATCCTCAAGCGATTGCGCCAGCGGGCTCCGATCTCTTTTACTCTTCGGGCGGTTCACTTGGATCAGAACCAGCCCGGGTTCCCGGTTGAGACACTGCGGGAATATCTTAAAACCACCGGGGTGCCCTTTGATGTCATCGATGAAGATACCTACAGTATAGTCAAACGTGTTATTCCTGAAGGCAAAACCATGTGCGGACTATGCTCGCGGCTTCGCCGGGGTATTCTCTACCGCTATGCTCGTGAACATGGCATGACCCGGATCGCCCTGGGGCATCACCGCGATGACATGATCGAGACCCTGTTTTTGAATATGTTTTATGGTGGCCAACTAAAATCAATGCCTCCCAAACTGCTAAGCGACGACGGCAACAATGTGGTCATCCGTCCGCTGGCCTATTGTACCGAGGCCGATATCACCGATTACTCTCGTTTACGCGAATTCCCGTTGATCCCCTGTAATTTGTGCGGCTCACAGGATCACCTTCAGCGCCAGGCCATCAAGCAGATGCTGGCCGGCTGGGAGAAATCCCGCCCAGGACGCATGGCCAGCATTTTTCG
>JAAZYQ010000239.1 GCA_014239575.1 Gammaproteobacteria bacterium | reverse complement strand
TCAGAACCACTTCGACCCGCCGGGCCTCATCGGCCGGGTCGTTGAGCGCCAGCAGTTTCTGAGCCAACGGAAAGGCCACGCCGGGTTCAAGCCGTTCGTCTTCTCGTTCAACCTGGTATCGACAATAGGCCTCAACACCCTTTTCCATGTAAACCCGGTGTCCGCTTTCAAGATCGAACAGGGCGCGCGAGGAGATCGCCACGACCAGTGGGTTTTTGTGCTTACCGACCATGCTCACAGTCTAGCACCGCGATCAAGCATGGCCGATCGCAACTTTACGTTGCCAAAGACCAATGCCTAGCAGGAAAAGGCACCCCAGCCCTACCGGGAGGTTGCCATAACGCACAGCCGGGGTGACGCCCGTCATGGGCTGCACCCTGCCACGCACAACAGCCGTTTCGAACTGCGGGGCCAACGCTTTAACGGCCCCATCAGGCCCGATCAGCGATGACAAGCCGTTGTTGCTGGAGCGGATCATGGGGCGTCCGGTTTCCAGCGCGCGGGCGCGGGCCATCTGCAGGCGCTGATGTGGCGCAAGAGAATCACCAAACCACGCGTCTTCGCTGAGATTCGCCAATATCGTTGCATCTGGCAACGCCGTGTTGATCCGGGCAGCAAACGCATCTTCATAGCAGATGCTGACACCGATCTGCTGTCCGGCCAGCACCAACGGCGCTTGTTGGTCAGGGCCGGCTGAAAAATCAGACATCGGGATGTCGAGGTAATCCAGCAGCCACCCCAGCAGGGGTGCGAGCGGCAGGTACTCGCCAAAGGGCACCAGCTGGTGCTTGCGATACAGCGAGCGCTGCTCACCGATACCCAGCGCTACGTTGTAGTAATCCGACCCGGCAACGCGATCTGAGCGCTCCAGCAGACCGATGAGAAAGTCGGACGGGTGCTGGCGCAGTGCATCTAAAAAACCTGCCGAGATCTGATCCAGATAAGCCGGCAGTGCCCCCTCCGGCCAGACGATCAGATCCACACCCGACAGTGGGCGGCTGGCCTCAAAGTAGCGCGTGGCTATGGCATGGGCCTGGCCGCTTTGCCACTTGTCCTTAAGTGATATGTTGTTCTGGATAACG
>JAAZYQ010000238.1 GCA_014239575.1 Gammaproteobacteria bacterium | reverse complement strand
TTTCTGATGCGCCGGTACCCCGCGAAGTGGTTGAGGCGTGTATCGCCACCGCCGGCACGGCGCCGAGCGGCGCTAACCAGCAGCCCTGGCATTTTGCGGTAGTGAGCGATCCAGAAATCAAACGCCAGATCCGCGAGGCGGCCGAGGCCGAAGAGCGTGCCTTTTATGAGCGCCGCGCATCGGATGATTGGCTTGAGGCCCTCTCGCATCTTGGTACCGATGCCGCCAAGCCCTTTTTGGAAACCGCGCCTTACCTCATCGTGGTGTTTGCATTAGTGAATCGCACTGATGAAAAAGGCGAGCGCACCAAGCATTACTACCCCTATGAATCCACAGGTCTCGCGACAGGGCTCTTGATCAGTGCGCTACATAATGTGGGCCTCGCTTCACTGACCCACACCCCCAACCCGATGAAGTTTCTGAACGAGGTGTTGGGCCGGCCGTCCAATGAGCGGCCCTTTTTGATCCTGGTGACGGGCTATCCCGCAGACGGAGTCAGGGTGCCGGACATCGAGCGCAGAAGCCTCGAAGAGATCTGCACCTTTTACTGATCGTCTAAGGGGCGTTACTCGCCAAAGAGTTCCTTGGCGGTGGCAAGGCTGTTTGGGCGGTAGCGCCACAGCCAGTTGCTGTAGTCCGGTGTGATGAGTTCGCACAGTGCGTCTTTATCCTGCGCACGCTCAAGCAGCGCCCGAATACTGGCGGCGGTATCGACGACCTCCTGCACCCAGCGCTTGCCGTTCTTCAATTGATACGACTTCATCCCCGAAGGCGTGAGGTAATCGACGAAGGCCTGTGGCCACGCGCCGCTTTCCTGGCGGATCGCCATCGCATAAGTCGCCACCTGAAAAGCATGATCATCAACAATACCCGCGCGCGGTCTGGCGGAGCTTTTCAACTCGCGCACCACATCCGGATAGCGAAGATCAATAAACCCGATAACGGGGATTTCTATTCCCTGCAGGCTGAGTCGGATCGGATGCTGGTACGCCAGCGGTGTGTCCCAATCGCTGACGATGGGATAACACTCATCGAGACACCGACAGACCACCTCGCGTTCGCGCTTGATATCAGAAGGGCGGT
>JAAZYQ010000237.1 GCA_014239575.1 Gammaproteobacteria bacterium | reverse complement strand
AAGGGATTGGACCAAGGGTTAAACGGGTTTAACGGATCGTCACCAAAGATATGCATCACCCGCCCAGAGTAAGGTTGGCAATCAAAGGGCAAATCCAGAAGGAACAATTGTAGAACCTGTCGTTGAAGACGCTGAAGCCTTTGCGCCATGGCCAGCGCGATGATTCCTCCCTGGCAATTCCCCCCGAGAAAAAATCGGCCATCCGGATACAAAGAATTGATTTCCTTGCTGTATGGCGCCCCCAATTCTTGAATCTGGTCTTCCGTATACTCTATCAGTTGGTGTCCTGATCGCATCCCAAAAAGGGGTTGATCTTTGCCAAGGCAGACTGCCAACGCATCAAATTCCTGATCGCCCTGAAATACCCAGAAAAGTGGAGGACGACTGCCGTGGATGTTTCTTTCGACAATCAGCTTGCCTGGGCTGCTTCTTTTGCCGGACCAATTGCTTACTAGTGCGCGATTTCGAGCCACTACATCGGATCCATCTCCGGCTTCCCTTGTATCGTTTGGCTGGTTATGGATGAAACTGCTGACTTTAATAATTGCACTGCCAAGTGCGCTAAGTCTTCGAAGGATGTTGCGTCCCATTCTGAAACCCGAATCCATCTGGAACGTTTTGGCCTGGAATTGGCTTTCCTTCGCGATTATCAAATCGCTCAACCCTTCTAAGTCCGCAGCTGAAAGAAATTCTCTAAGAGACAGAACCAGACCAAGTTCCACCTCGATCAGGGCTAGTATTTCAGCAGCCTGAACTGAGTTTCCGCCAAGATCAAAAAAATCTGTATTGGGAAACGGAGCAACGTCGCGAGAGAGAACATCACTCCATATGCGGGTGATCGTCGGTTTAACGTAGGAAGTATTCAACAAAGGCTAGCCCTCACCCTACACACATCCGGTTTCAGCGCCTATCCAATAGATATTGTAGACCGGATACCGTAATGTCCGTGGCTGAGCTCAGTGTCGTAGAGTCGCCGGTTGGGGTACTTCTTGAGCGTACGCGTGCTCATCGCCGGTTCCCTGCGTTATTGTGCAACACAATAATACCACCAGCCGGGGGCACCGTGGGAACAGCACATCAGTACATGTGCTGGCC
>JAAZYQ010000236.1 GCA_014239575.1 Gammaproteobacteria bacterium | reverse complement strand
GCGAGAAGTACGCTGCCAGAGGATCGTAACCAAAGGCCAGCATGATGAAGGCGCCGATCACAAGACCAATCAGGCCAGCGAGCAGTGACTCAATAAGCGGGCCCGTCCACCGCAGCCATTGTGCTGAGGTAATCATAGAATTTGTTTGTACTGTGATACCAACCGCGTCATGCTGAGATCACACATCGTAAAGGTCAAAACAAAGAACCAGGGGGGCGTTACGGACCCCCCTGGTTTATAACTCTTGAGCATCACACAAGAGGGAAAATGCCATCAGCATCACCCTGGTTGAAACACTTCAATAAGTTGCGAGTATCGTTTGAACTTCTGGTTGATCCGCAAGCTCAGTCGGGATACTTGGCGCGAATATCGTTGATGGTATCCGCACACCACCCACAAGGGACTTCCGCTGCACCAGAACTAATCTGCCCCTGCAATTCGGTGACAGCATCCCAGATCCAACCAGGGATAGCATCGCGCATCGCTATCCAGTTGCTGCTAATCTGATCACGATCCGACGATTGAATGGCACCACCACTGACGCCAAACTCGATGAAGTCGGCCAGATCCTGCTTTCCGGACATAGCGATACCGCCGTTGTGCGGGCCCAGAATCTGCACGCCACCCTTAAAGGTCCCGTTGACTACTGACTCAATGGCACTGTAAACGCCAAGATCAACGCGCTTCATCATGCTTGCCAGAACTCGATGGCCATCGCCAAGGTAATCCTGGTTGGCATCCACACCAATCATAAACGGTGGGCCGGCAGATTTGCCCTTGGCTTCCAGGTGTTCGGTAATGGCCTCAAGATCGCCAATACCTAAGGGGCCGGCCACGTTGTAGATCAACCCAGCGCCTTGGGCCAGCATGGCCTCAGTGGCCACCTTACCCTTGGCAATATCGCTGAAAGTTCCGGTGTAAGTCCACAAAAGACCCACATCAGCCTTCTTACCCGTGACCTCGGCATACTTGGCGTTACCCCAGTGCATGCCGAAGCGATACCCGGCTTCAAATTTGTAAAGCACAGGAATTTCGATACCCAGCACAACGCCAATCTTGTCATAGCCATAGTGCGCCGCGACCATTGAAGATAAAG
>JAAZYQ010000235.1 GCA_014239575.1 Gammaproteobacteria bacterium | reverse complement strand
GTTTTGGGTCTTGGCCATATCGTCAGGCAGTGGGCCAGGTCGAGGTAGGTGTTCAGACCCTGGATTATTTCTGCCAACAGGCCAACCTGTTACCGACAGTTCTTAAGATTGATGTGGAAGGTTGGGAATATCCCGTATTGTGCGGTGCTGAGCAGACTTTACGCGGCGGCAGTGTTCGGCTGGTCGTTTTTGAGTCAGAGTGTGATGCGACGGGTCAAATTCTAGACCCAAGAATCTCCCAGTTGCTGGGGGACTGCGGCTTTTCTATCCGGCATGTGCCTCGGCCATCGGGCGTAATCAAGCCCACCGAAAATTACCAAGCGTACTCTGGTGCCTGACCGACAGGCGCGGCAGAACAGGATCAACTGCTGAGAAAATCTTCGAGTGCCGACAGGAAAGCTTCAGGCTGCTCTGCTTGCAGCCAGTGTCCAGCATTCGCGATCGCGTGCATCTGCGATTGGGGGAACAGCGAACTGATGGTTGAGGCATGCGTCGCGTCGATGTAGTCGGAACGACTCCCATATATAAACAGGGTCGGCCCATCGTATGGCACCACCACTTCAGGAAAACCGGAAAGAGAATCTATGTGTGTATTGATGACGTCGAGATTCAATCGCCAGTGAAGCGTGTTGTTTCGAAGCTCCAGGTTCTGTAATAGAAACTGGCGTAGGGTCCAGTCAGGAATGTCGCCCGCGAGTGCCCGATCGGCCTGCTGGCGGCTAGTCAAGTTGGTGAGGTCAAGCTGTTGCAGGGTTCGAACCAAGGGTCCGTGCGAGTGCTGGTAACTGACCGGGGCAATATCCACGACCACCAAAGCGCGCAATTTAATTTGAGTGATCAGTGCCACTGTCATGGCTGTTTTACCGCCCATGCTGTGTCCCAGCAGAACGGGCTGGTCCAGTGCGTGTTGTTGAATAAACTGTGCCACTGCCTGCGCTTGTGCCGGGTAGCTCATGTTACTAACCCAGGGCGACTTGCCATGGTTGGGTAGGTCCGGGGTATAAACCTGCCAGTGATGTCTCAGGTTATCGGCGATACGCCTCCAGTTGGTGCCCGACCCGAAAAGACCATGCAGAACAACCAGTGGAGGTCCGCTGCCCGTGACGTTAAAGCTGAGTGAGGTCTGCACGGTCGAGTTTCAGATGCCGGCCAGTGTTGCCTGGCGTCGCTAGGGCTTGCGTGGCAGATATAGATCGGTGATTGTGCCCTCAAAAGCTTCTGCAGCGAAAGCGGTGGCCTCGGACAGCGTAGGGTGTGGGTGCACAGTAAGG
>JAAZYQ010000234.1 GCA_014239575.1 Gammaproteobacteria bacterium | reverse complement strand
ACAACTCCCTTGCGTTACCCTCCTCAATCAGATCGCCGTAACGCAGCACCATGATCCGATCTGCCAACTGCGCGACAACAGCGAGATCGTGGGTAATATAGATCGCCGCCACGCCTCGGGCGCGCACCGCCTCCTTGATAGCCGAGAGAACCTCGATCTGCGTAGTGACATCCAGCGCCGTCGTTGGTTCGTCAAAAATAATAAGCTGTGGATCACATCCCATAGCCATTGCAGTCATCGCTCGTTGCAATTGACCGCCGGATACCTGGTGAGGAAAACGTTCACCAATTTGATCGGGGTCCGGCAGGTCGAGTTGACGATACAGTTCCCTGCCACGTTTGGCAGCTTCATCTGACCCCATCTTGCCGTGTTGTACTGGGGACTCGGTAAACTGATCGATCAATCGGTGCGCTGGATTAAAAGCAGCAGCGGCACTTTGAGCGACATAAGACACTTGGTTCCCGCGAATCTCGCGCAGCCGGGAATGTGATGCGCCAACCAGTTCTTCCTGATTGAGGCGAATTGATCCTGAGGCAATCCGACATCCTGGTTTGGTGTAGCCCATGGCAGCAAGACCCAAGGTAGATTTGCCGGCTCCCGACTCACCAATTAAGCCGACAATTTCGCCTTTATGAAGATCAAGACTAAGGCCGTTAACAATACTCGTCCATTTGCCATCAATATCAGCCTCTATTACGAGATCCTTCATCTGTATTAACAAATCAGCCACGTCCCTTCTCGTCGCTCAACTGCCGTCAAGCCCAATCATGCTGTTTCCAACCACGCGATCCCACGCGCCTTGTGTTAATCATTTCAATGCCACCCGATAAATCTTTATTGAGTCAATTCCGGTCTTTAGAGTAACCTATTGGCCCCATTTTCAGAAGACCCTCTTTTGAACGTTACACCAAAACGCAAAGCTATCCATGAATAACCAGTCAGATCCTAACGATCTCTCCAATCTGCTGGCCGGACTCGGCGAGCTTTCGGCCAACAATTCGTCAAGCGCATTTCAGGAATTGGCCAGCCAGATCCGGGCTGTGCCGGTCCGCGGGCATGAGCTCGCGCCAACAGTGTGTTCAACAACGGACCAGTGGCTTGCGAAAGCTCTTTCCACCGTCCAACCGGACGCAAACGCCCACGCGATTGCGACTGCCGCCCAAAATGCCCCTTGGCACGAAGCCAGCCGCGGCGTACCTGAATTTTTTGCCGGGGGTTACGCCTACGCAGTCCTGGCGAGCGAGCAGCCGCCGGTCACTTCTGATTCATTACGAATCGGCCTGTTATTACAACGACCTCAAATCTCCTACCCAGGGCATGCCCACGATGCCGAGGAGTTTTATTTCATTCTGA
>JAAZYQ010000233.1 GCA_014239575.1 Gammaproteobacteria bacterium | reverse complement strand
ATACGATGGGCGCCATGTTTCCGCCCACCTGGATGGAAGATCCGCTGATCCGCCAGGGTGATCGGCAGGTGCTGGAGCCGGGGATGACTTTTTTCATGCACATGCTGATGGTCGATAGAGCCAGTGGCCATATGATGGCACTGGGTGAGCAGGCAATTGTGACCGACGGCGCTTGCGAGCCGATCACCCGTGCGCTCGATGCGCTCGTCGTCAATTGAACAACCGGCATCAGTGGATGCTGACGGGTTGCATCGGTCGTTGCATATTTGAAGCCTCACACTTAATGATGTCGTGGATCAACGATCCCTGCGCCAACGGGCACAGCTTGCCAATGGCCGGGTTTCAGCTCGACGGGCCTTCGATGGCAGTGCCGGGTACCCAGCAGTAGCCATCGGGGTCCAGCAGATAACACTCGCGCAGGCCGTGTGGCCGGTCCTCGCTGGTGCGCAGTACTACGTGAGCGCCGGCGATGGCTTTTGCCTCACAAGCATCCGGGTCGATACCGTACAGCCGCAGTTCCACGCCTGCGCCGCGGGCCCCGGCCTTTGGCAGCAGTGACGGCAGCGGGTTGGAATGGTAAGTATGATCGCCATGCAACTGGATGAAGTGCCCGGCTGATTCGAGTACCGCAAAATCGTCGTCAGCCCGGTGCATTCGCATGCCCAAAACCTGTTCAAGAAAGTCGACGCTGCGCATGACATCGCGCACCAGCAGGTTGATGCCAAAGCCTTTCAGCGCGTGGCCGAATTCAGCTGCCGGGGCATCGCGTGCCGTTTGCTCATCCATGCTTGTGCTCACCCTTATCTTTTGCCGGGACCATTACAGGTCGACGGGTGTTTTGAGTCAACTAGAATCACTCAGTCATAATGTCGCGGGATGTGTGATCAAGGGTTACAGACTCGTTGACTGGGTAATCACCAAAGAGATGCGGTGGCTGAAGACTTGTGGCTACAGGCCGAAACCGATGGCTCGATAATTCTGCGGGTGCGGGTGATTCCCCGGTCTCGTCAGGCCGGGCTCGGGCCTGTGCGTGCGGGTCGCCTGGTGGCACGCATTACCAGGCCCCCGGTCGACGGCAAGGCCAACCAGGAACTGCTGAAAACTCTGGCCAGTGCCCTGGGATGTAAGCGTGCTCAACTGTCGATCGTGCAGGGGGCGACAACCCGTGACAAGACCGTGCGTGTGGCAACGCTCCCTGCGGATTTGCCAACCACCGCGGATGCATTGGCCCGTTACCTGGGGTTGTGATCCGCCAGTGTGTTCGAGTCAGCGTGGGTCGTCGGTAACGCCACTAAAGCGCCGCGGCAGCAGGCCCGATTGGAACCAGCTGACAAAGGTGATGATGCTGAATATCG
>JAAZYQ010000232.1 GCA_014239575.1 Gammaproteobacteria bacterium | reverse complement strand
ATACGATGGGCGCCATGTTTCCACCCACCTGGATGGAAGATCCGCTGATCCGCCAAGGCGATCCGCAGGTGCTGGAGCCAGGGATGACTTTTTTTATGCACATGCTGATGGTCGACAGAGCCAGTGGCCATATGATGGCGCTGGGGGAGCAGGCAATTGTGACCGACGGCGCCTGCGAGCCGATCACACATGCGCTCGATGCGCTCGTGGTCAACTGATCATCTGGCACCAGTGGATACTGGCCGGTTACATCGGTCGTCGCACATCTGAAGTTGCACACTTAATGATGTAGTGGGTCAACGATCCACGCGCCAGCGGGCACTGCTTGCCAAATCCGAGTTTCAGCTCGACGGGTCTTTGATGGCAATTCCGGGCACCCAGCAGTAGCCATCGGGATCCAGCAGATAACACTCGCGCAGGCCGTGCGGCCGATCCTTGCTGGTTCGCAATACCACATGAGCGCCGGCGATGGCTTTTGCCTCACAAGCATCCGGATCGATACCGTACAGCCGTAGTTCCACGCCTGCGCCGCGGGCGCCGGCCTTTGGCAGCAGTGACGGCAGTGGGTTGGAATGGTAAGTATGATCGCCATGCAACTGGATGAAGTGCCCGGCTGATTCGAGTACCGCAAAATCGTCGTTGGCTCGGTGCACTCGCATGCCCAAGACCGGTTCAAGAAAGTCGACGCTGCGTGTGACATCGCGCACCAGCAGGTTGATGCCAAAGCCTTTTAACGCGCGGCCGAATTCAACTGCCGGGGCATCGCGTGCCGTTTGCTCATCCATGCTTGCGCTCATTGTTGTCTTTTGTCATGACCATTACAGGTCGATGGGTGTTTTGAGTCAACTAGAATCACTCAGTCATCATGTCGCGAGATGTGTAATCAAGGGTTGCAAACCCGCTGACTGGGTAATCACCAAAGAAATGCGATGGCTGAAGATGGGTGGCTACAGGCCGAAACCGATGGTTCGATAATGCTGCGGGTGCGGGTGATCCCCCGGTCCCGCCAGGCCGGGTTCGGACCTGTGCGTGCGGGTCGCCTAGTGGCGCGCATTACCAGGCCCCCGGTCGACGGCAAGGCCAACCAGGAGCTGCTGAAAACTCTGGCCAGTGCCCTGGGATGTAAGCGTGCTGAACTGTCGATCGTGCAGGGGGGTGACAACCCGCGACAAGACCGTGCGCGTAGTGACGCCCCCTGCGGATTTGCCAACCACCGCGGATGCATTGGCCCGTTACCTGGGGTTGTAATCCGCCAGTGTGTCCGAGTCAGCGTGGGTCGTTGGTAACGCCACTAAAACGTCGCGGCAGCAGGCCCGATTGGAACCAGCTGACAAAGGTGATGATGCTGAATATCG
>JAAZYQ010000231.1 GCA_014239575.1 Gammaproteobacteria bacterium | reverse complement strand
AGTAATTGTTGAGCACTTTGGCTGTCATTCCCATGGAAACCGGGCCCATCCGAAAGATATCCTCTCCCATCACCTTAAACAGCGGGGTCAGTCGTTCGAGTACATCGTTCGGCCCCCCCAGCATGAATGAGAGGGTGCCGCTTCTGGCACGGTAAGGCGCACCGCTCATCGGTGCATCGACTAGCACCAGACCCTTCGGCAATTTCTCAGGCAATTGCCGAACAAAACGAGGTGACAGTGTCGAACTGATGACCAGAATATCCGAGGTCTGTAACCTTCGTGCGATGCCCTGTGAATCACCGAACAATAGAGCGTGAGTCTGCGCAGCGTCTCGAACTACTGAGATCACGATGTTACAGCGCCCCGAAAACTCAGCTGCGTCTGCGACCAACCGGCTGGAAAATTCACCAAACTCGGCGGCCGGCCTAACATCGTGACCCCAAACTTCATAACCGGCATCAGCCAGACGCTGGGCCATTGGCAATCCCATTGCGCCGCAGCCAGCAATGCCGACAACATCTTTGTTCATGCTCGACTCTCCTTCTTTATTACCCAGCGTCGGCTCTTTCCAGCAACCGGATCCGGATCTGCAAAGCCGGTGGCCAGGCTCCATTGGTGGTGGTCTGCGACTGATTGGTACCGTGGGCGAGACAAGCCATCGACTGATCAAAAAGTTGATATTACAGTTTTCAGCCCTGAAACCTTCGGCAGAAGGGTATTTATCGGTGATAGATATTGTCTCGACGGGGCGGATACAGCCCGGTGGTGTTTTTTTACTCTACCTTCAAGGCCTGCCTCCCCAGGTAACATCCTGCTCGACCCCAGGTTCTTGGGGCCACGATGAAATGCGGTTCTGAAGATCGACTTAAGAGCAGTGCAGGGCAAAACAGGTGCTGTGCCTGGCAAAGCAAACTGTACTGCGATTAGGGGCCCGATCTAAAGATCATGTTTGGCCAGGGGGATTAAAGATTCTTCCGCGCGCGTCTCGACCGAGGTGAACACCCGGTGCGCCACCCCGGCGGGCACAGTAAACGTAGAGGGTATAGGGCAAAGGGTAATGGCATTGGAACCGTTAAGAGCCTGCCCCGGGCCACCGAGAGGTTATGATCCGGGTATGTTTCACCACTGGGCAACAGACCGTGTTCGATGATCGATTTCGGCAATGTCGGATTGCCGTGCCGGGCGCCGAGATCAATATCCGTCATGCCGGCGAAGGCCCACCGTTACTGCTGCTTCACGGCTACCCGCAGACCCATGTCATGTGGCATCGGGTCGCTCCTGCCCTGACTGAACACTTTCATGTCGTGTGTGCCGACCTCAGGGGTTATGGCGACAGCGCCAGGCCCGAATCCGGAGACG
>JAAZYQ010000230.1 GCA_014239575.1 Gammaproteobacteria bacterium | reverse complement strand
GCGATGGGTGCATAGGCAAGCAGGCCAACGTGTTCTCGCAAGGCAATCTCGGCAAGGGCAAACTCAAACTTGCGATTAAGAAGACTGTAGGCATTCTGGATGCTGGTAGGGCGTGACACTCGACCCGTATCAGCCCGGGCGACAAAGTCCATAACTCCCCAGGCGCTTTCATTAGAGATACCCCAGGCCCGGATTTTTCCGGCCTGGATCAGTTCGTCAAGAGCGGCCACCGTTTCCTCGCGGTCAGAGCCCACGTCCTCAATGATTTGGGTTTGTCCGAGGTCCTTAAAATCGGTCCAGCCCCGGTCCGGCCAGTGCAGCTGATACAGATCGATATAGTCGGTACGCAGGCGCTTCAGGCTACCCTCACACGCAGTATGAATGGTTTCCCGGGTAAAGCGGCAATCGCCCCCACGGATATGACGCTGCCCCGGGCCGCAGACCTTGCTCGCAAGAATGATCTGATCGCGACAGTGTCGTTCAGTCAGCCAGTCTCCGATGATGATCTCGGTATGGCCATAGGTTTCGGCGCGAACGTCCACCGGGTACATTTCTGCCGTATCGAAGAAATTGATACCGCCCGCAAGGGCGTGATCCATCTGCGCGAAGCCTTCCTTTGGCGTATTCTGCTCGCCCCAGGTCATGGTACCCAGGCATATCGCCGATACTTCCATGCCGGTGGGTCCTAATGGTTGATAGCGCATCTTCAAATTTCCTTGTGTTGTAGTTGGTGCCAGCCTTCGCCCGCGTGGGAGTATGTAACATAATGGCCGGGTGAACCAAGATGGGGCCCTCACGTGATTTTTGAAGAACGCTGGCTATGACAGCACCCAAACGCTTGCCTTTGGAGCTGGTTGCTCAATTCCATGACGATGGGGCAGCCGTGATTCGCCAGTGTGTAAGTCCACAGTGGCTCAAGATCCTGTCCGAGGCGATTGAAACCGATATTAATTCACCCGGCCCTTTCTTTCATGGTTATCAACCTGACAATAGTGAGGGGCGCTTTCACGGCAATTTGCGCCTGTGGGAGCACGACGAAAGGTTTCGTGCGTTCTGCTTTCAATCTCCACTGCCAGGGCTTGCGGCGCAACTCTTGGATTCGAAAAAGGTCAACCTGTTATATGACCAGTTGTTCGTCAAAGAGCCTGGTACCCCAAACCGAACCCGATGGCACAACGACCAGCCTTACTGGGCGATGCGGGGCTGGCAGGTGATGTCTTTTTGGATCGCACTTGACCCGGTAACGGTGGATTCGGGTGCGTTGGAGTTTGTGCCCGGGTCTCATCGTTGGGACCGCTGGTTTCAGCCCCACTCTTTTGGCGAGACGGTGGGGCAGGATAGTTACGAGATTAACCCCCATTACGAACCGATGCCCGACATCGA
>JAAZYQ010000022.1 GCA_014239575.1 Gammaproteobacteria bacterium | reverse complement strand
AAAACTGGTTTGATGAACAGAGGATCGAGTGGATAACTCAAAGGTATTCAAAACCAGACCTACAATTCTTTGAAAGCCCAGTCTTGGTCGATAACGACAAAGGACAGATCATCTCCTAAGTGATGATTTTCACTACCGAAAGCCAATCGGCTGGCACACCATAGACCCAGCTAGCAGATGGAACTGGATAGGCCGCTGTTTATCCTGAAAACGCTAAGCCTCGGACCGCCCCCGTTGTCTTCGATTATGGTTGATACCGCAAAACCCATGGATTTGGCATATTCATCTGATTGCGTCATTTGCCCGAAGTCCGGAGGGTTTTTGTGTTGGGACGCTTACAATGAAAGACCCGTCGCAGGTTTTCTGTTGGATACTTGCGGAATATGAACAATAATTGCAGTGCCAATGAAGCGTTACCCTCCCGAACTCTTTTCCAGTGAAGAACTGCAAGATGCTGTCGAGGTAGCCGAGCTGGTCAAGTTCGCCTCGATTCATCCGGTGGATGGAACACTTTGCGATCCGGTATTTGCCCCTTTCGTGTGTACTAATCGTAGCGAGTCCGCGATTTTTTGTGGTCACCTGGTGCGGTCCAATCCATTGCTGGAGATACTCTCCAGTGGGCCTTTGGCCTGCCGATTGGTGTTTCAGGCTGCCGACGGTTATATCTCCCCCTCGGTATACGCAGAAAAACTGAAAAGCGCCAAGGTGGTGCCAACCTGGAATTATGTCGCCTGCCAGTTCTACGGAGTACTCGAAAAAGTCCCCGACCACGAGTTGCTCGATCTGCTGGCACACCAGGTAAACGTTTTTGAACAATCCCAGGATTCGAACTGGAAACTCGAAGATGCCCCTGCCGATTATCTGAAGCAGATGGCCAGCGCGGTGTTTGGCATCCGCTTCACGTCGGAGCGTTGCCGGGCGCACAAGAAAATCAGTCAGAACCGCCCGTCAGATCGAAGCGCGATAATCGCCTGGACCCAGGCTCTGCACACCCCATTCAAGTCACTGGCCCACTGGATGGCCGACAGTGGCGATACTTGATTGTGAAAACAACTCAATGAGTCACTCCCGCGATGGAGCCGGCATCATAGTTTTGACCACCGGCGAACCTGCTGGTGTAGGGCCGGAACTCGTGGTGCAACTGCTGCAGCAGGCCGTCACTGGCCCACTGTGTATTGCTGGCGACCCGGACCTACTGTTGGAGCGTGCGTCCCTTTTGGGCTTGCCTCTGGCGTTAAGTAACGACACGCTGGTTGCGCCCGGTGGTGAAGCGGTTGTGCTGCCGGTTAGCCTGAAAACCTCGTCGCAACCAGGTCAATTGGATGTTACCAACGCGCTTTATGTGGTCGAGATGCTCGAGCGCGCTACTGATGGTTGCCTTAAAGGTGAGTTTGCGGGCCTGATCACAGGCCCGGTACAAAAAAGCCTGCTGATTGAAGCCGGCAACGATTTTATAGGCCATACCGAGTTTCTTGCCAAACGCTCTGGCGTAAAAACTCCAGTGATGATGCTGGTGAACGACCACCTGCGGGTTGCGTTAGTCACGATCCATTTGCCGTTGGCCGAAGTGGCCTCCGCAATCACCCGAGAGCGCTTGGAGAAAGTCCTGCGCGTGGTCGATACGGATTTGCGTACGCGCTTTGGTATAGCCACACCAGCAATCGGGGTCTGCGGCCTTAATCCCCATGCGGGCGAAGCTGGGCACCTGGGCCAAGAGGAGATCGAGGTCATCATCCCGGTACTGGAGGCATTGTGTGCACAAGGCTTGGATCTACGCGGCCCCCTGCCGGCTGACACTGCATTTACCCAAGACTCTCTTAAAGGCCTGGATGTGGTGGTTGCGATGTTCCACGATCAGGGCCTACCGGTGATCAAGCACGCGGGCTTTGGTAGCGTGGTGAATATAACCTTGGGCCTGCCTTTTGTGCGCACCTCGGTTGATCATGGCACCGCGCTGGACCTGGCCGGTACCGGCCAGGCAGATGTGGGCAGCCTGATTGCCGCGGTGAGACTGGCGCAACGATTATCCAGTGACCCCTGAATCGCCCACCCTGCCCCGGCCGAGAAAACGTTTCGGTCAGCACTTTTTACATGACGGCGGCGTTATCGGGCGTATCGTTGATAGCCTCCATGCGCAATCAGGTGAAGTGCTCTGCGAGATTGGCCCAGGACAGGGGGCCCTGAGCGATCATTTGGTCGAGTTGGGCAATAGCTTGCACCTGGTGGAGATAGACCGTGACCTGGCACCTTTTCTGAGCCAGCGCTATATCAAACATTCGCAGGTGCAGGTACATGAGCAAGATGCACTGGCCGTTAATTTGGCCGAGCTGAATCCGGACCAGCCCCTGGTGATGGTAGGCAATCTGCCCTACAACATCTCCTCGGTGCTGTTGATACACCTGCTGTCTCAGCGCGAAAAAATTAGCCGTATGCTGTTTATGCTGCAAAAGGAAGTCGCACAACGGTTAGTGGCTAAGCCAGGGGCCAGTGAATATGGACGCCTGAGTGTCATGGTCGGGAGACTCTTCGAATCCCGAATCCTGTTTGATGTTGGCTCCGGCGCTTTCACACCGCCACCCAAGGTGCGCTCAAGTATTGTGGCGTTGCAGCCACACCGCGAGCCGGTGGGCCCATCTGTGCGAGACGATGCCTTCGAAACATTGGTTCGCCAGGCTTTTTCGCAGCGGCGTAAAACGCTCCGAAACAGTTTGAAAGGAATCTGCTCCGAGGCACTTATCAAACAGGCCGGTATCGACCCGGCTGCTCGTCCTCAGACACTCTCAGCCGCCGATTACACATGCCTGGTGTCACAACAGCTGCTCGAGGCCAATAATTAGTCAGGGGTTGTCGCGCCCTTTGCTGGTATCGACGGGTACTTCCGGGCTGCCAAGCAGTGAGGCCATGGTGGATTCAATCCAGTCCTTCGCGGCCTGATTCACGGCTCGTGGTTTTTCGCCCTCGGTAGCAATAGGTGGCCCAACGCACACCCGGATGACACCGGGCTTTTTCAAAAAACTGCGCCGTCCCCAGTACCGTCCCGCATCGTGGGCTACTGGCACCACCGGCACGCCCGCCTTAACCGCCAGCATGGCGCCCCCAGGGTGGTAAGCGCCCTGTTCACCCGGAGCCATGCGGGTGCCTTCGGGGAAAATCACGACCCAGCGTCCTTGCGTAATCTTCTTGCGACCCTGGCGCAACAGACGATCCAGCGCCCGCACCGGGGTCGCCCGATTGATTGCGATTGGGCTGGTGGCTGCAAGGCCCCAGCCAAAAAACGGCAGCCATAAGGCCTCGCGCTTTAGTGCCCAGGTCTGCGGTGGGAAGATAACCTGGAATAGGATAGTTTCCCAGGCCGATTGGTGTTTGGACAAAATGACGCCGGGCTGTGATGGCAAGTGCTCCAACCCTTCTACCTGGAAGCGTAACCGGCAGGTCAGTGCGAGCCACCAGCCGATAAAGCGCGCCCATAGGCCAATAATGCGCATCCGCATTACCACCGGTACTGGCCATACGATCAGCGCGATCGGGCAAAAAAGCACCGCAGAGATCGCCATGCCACCAAAGAACAAGATAGAGCGGGCCCAGATCATGCGTCCCTCGGAGCTGGCCGCTTAACCGGCTCCACTTGCCTGGCGGCACGCCTGCATGGCCTGGTCCAACGCACCGGACAACAGGGCGTCAGCAAACGTGGCCAGATCATCATAGACCAACGCCTGGCTAAGCTCGTTGTGAGCCTGAGCCTCTATCAGCGCCTGGTGCGCAACTGCCCCCTTCCCGGTGCGTACCAGTATGGGCAGAGCGCCTACAGCAGCGGCGCTTTGCAGGTCTTTCAGGGAATCGCCCACCATCGGCACGCCGGCTAGCGGTGCGTTCAGACGCTCGCTGATTTCATAAAGCAGTCCGGGCCGTGGCTTGCGACAGGCGCAATCGTCATTCGGTCCGTGGGGGCAAAAGAAGATGGCATCTATCCGTCCGCCGTGCTTGCGCAGGCTATTGGTCATTTTCTGGTGGATGCGGTTCAATGTTTCCATCGTGTAAAGGCCCCGGGCAATGCCCGACTGGTTGGTGGCGACCGTCACCCGATAGTCGGCCCGGGAGAGACGAGCCAGTGCTTCCAGGCTACCGGGGATAGCAATCCACTCGGCAACCGACTTGATATAGGCATCGGAATCAAAATTGATCACCCCGTCGCGGTCGACAATCACCAGGCCCGACTTCATCTACTCGTTCCGAAACTCTGACACCCGGATACGACCATCGATGATACGGCTTTTGCGCTGGGCCAATGTGTCCATCTTGGCCCAGAAGGCGTTATCCAGTTTGAAGTTACCCGCAATAGCGGTACCGATCAGCAGGATCAGCAGGTCGGCACACTCCTCGGCCAGGGCTTCGGTCGCCTTGCCTTTGGTGATACAGGCTGAAATCTCCCCCAGCTCTTCTGCCATCAGAGCCACCCGGTAGGGCATGTCCTCACCACCGTGCTCGCGCAGACGATGCTTGTCATGAAAAGCCTGTACCGCAGTCAGCATGCGGTCATAGTGTGCCCGGTCATCTACCACTGGGACGCTCCGGTGTTTGCAGCAGCGAGATATCGGCGATGGTCAGGAACAAACTGCTTAATTGGTCCAGCAGTGCCAGGCGATTGGCCCGCAGTGGCAGGTCTTCGGCCATAACCATAACCTCGTCAAAAAAGCGGTCCACCACAGGGCGAAGACCTGCCAGGATGCGAAGTGCGGCCGGGTAATCGGCGCGCGCAATGGCCGGTGCAATGGCCCCTGCTGTTTCAAGTATCGCCTGGGATAATGCGATTTCTGCGCTTTCGATCAGCAGTTGCGGCTTGAGTTCCCCGGCTATCGATTGCTCGCTCTTGCGCAGGATATTGCGAATACGCTTATTTGCGGCTGCCAGACCAGCGGCATCGCGGCGATGACGAAATTTCGAGAGGGCTTTTAGGCGTCGGTCAAAGTCCAGGGGCCGGTTGGCGCCGGCTTCGAGCACGGCTGAAATCTCGTCCTGAGCAAATCCCAACGCCGCGTACAGTGCGCGGTAACGTTCCATCACAAAGGCGATGCACTGCTTTTTGGCGTTGGCGCCAACAGGATTACCAGCCGCGGCGTAGGTATCGGCCGAGTGATTCACGAGTTCGACGATATCCAGGTCCATCTTTTTTTCGATCAATATGCGGATGACGCCCAGCGCAGCCCGGCGTAGACCATAGGGGTCTTTATCACCTGTGGGCTCCTCCCCAGCTAAAAACAGCCCAACCAGAGAATCAATCCGGTCAGCCAGTGCGAGCACCCGCCCTGGGGCACTCACCGGAAGTTTGTCACGGGCGTGTCGCGGCAGGTAGTGCTCTTCGATAGCTCGGGCGACGGCCGCAGGCTCCTTGTCATGTTGGGCGAGGTAACGACCCATGGTGCCCTGCAGTTCCGGAAACTCTCCAACCATGCCCGTAACGAGATCGGTTTTGCATAGACGTGCGGCTCTGGCACAAAGGGTTTCATCGACCCGCAGTGTCTGGGCGATTTTGACCGATAAGATCTCGAGCCGGCGCGTCTTGTCATGCAGGCTTCCCAGCGCCTGGTGGAAGAGGACGCCATCTAACTCATCCACCCGATTATCCAGGGGGCGGCGGTTATCCGTTTCCCAGAAGAAGCGGGCATCGGCAAGGCGGGCGTTGAGCACTCGCTCATTGCCCGCCCGTACGCGCCCCGGTGCGGTGCTACGGATATTGCTTACGGTAATGAAGACTGGCAGTAGCCTGCCTTTGGTATCGATTACGTGGAAATATTTCTGATGGTCGCGCATAGATGAGACCAGGGCTTCGGTAGGAACTTTAAGAAAAGCCGGGTCGAACTGGCCTAGAAGCGCATGGGGTTTTTCCACCAGTGCGGTGACAGTATCGAGCAGCTGTGGGTCGATAACCGTTTTGCCGCCGGCCTTAATGCCGAGTCGGGATACCTGTTGCTCGATCAGCTGTGAGCGTGCATTGAAATCGGCAATGACTGCGCCCTGTTCTTTGAGAGTTTTCTCATAATCACCAGCGCTACGGATACTGATACGTGCCTCGCCCATAAAGCGGTGTCCGCGGCTGATACGCCCGGCAGCAATGCCCAGGACCTCGCACGGCAGCACTCGCTGACCATGCAGTACCACCAACCAGTGTACCGGACGGACAAATTCGGCCAAACCCTCACCCCAGCGCATGCGTTTAGGTATGGGCAGTTTTTCAATGGCGCTGTGGATACAAGGTTCGATAAGAGAGTGTGCGAGCGCCCCAGGCACGAGGGCTCGATGTACCAGCCATTGGCCCTTGTCGTTTTCCAGCCTTTCCAGCTGGTCCACGGTTACGCCACAGGAGCGGGCGAAGCCTGTGGCAGCTGGCGTTGGTTGACCTTGGTCGTCAAAAGCCGCGGCGATTGCCGGGCCACGACGCTCGTTGATCTGATCGGCACAGCGGTGGGCGACGCCCGGAACCCGTACCGCAAGTCGTCTTGCAGTCGCAAACCAGCTCATGGACCCTTCGCAGCCCAGCCCGGCGTCGATCAACGCATCGGTTAGCAGGGTTGCAAATTGTTCGCCCAGTTGCCTCAGAACCCTGGGCGGTAGTTCCTCGGTGCCCAGTTCGACCAGTAGATCTGCCCTGCCCGTGGGCTGCGCACTCATGCTTGCCCCCGGGGAAATCCCAGCGCCTCGCGTGCCTCGAAATAGGCCTGAGCTACGCCACGGGCCAGGGTACGCACCCGGCCTATGTAACGCGCGCGCTCAGTCACGCTGATGGCTCGACGGGCATCGAGCAGATTGAAGGTATGCGAAGCCCGTAACACCTGTTCGTAGGCCGGTAGCGGCAGTTTTTCTTCGAGCAGGTGGTTGCAAGCCGTTTCGCAGTTCTCGAACTGGTTGAACATTACCGCCACATCCGCATGCTCGAAGTTATAGGCGGACTGCTCAACTTCGTTTTGGCGATACAGGTCGCCGTAACTGAAGTGCTCGTTCCAGCGCAGATCAAAGATGCTGTCTACACCCTGCAGGTACAGGGCAATGCGCTCCAGACCGTAGGTGATCTCTCCGGTCACCGGTCGACAGTCGAGTCCACCTACCTGCTGAAAATAGGTGAACTGCGAGATTTCCATGCCGTTCAGCCAGATTTCCCAGCCAAGCCCCCAGGCGCCCAGGGTCGGTGACTCCCAGTCATCTTCGACAAAGCGCACATCGTCGCGGCAAAAACTGATACCAAGGGCCTCTAGCGAACCCAGGTATAGATCCTGGAATTCTGGCGGCGAGGGTTTGAGAATGACCTGGAACTGGAAGTAATGCTGCAGTCGGTTCGGGTTTTCACCATAACGGCCGTCTGTTGGCCTGCGTGAGGGCTGTACATAGGCCGCGCGTAACGGCTCCGGACCCACGGCGGCAAGGAAGGTCGCAGTGTGAAAAGTGCCGGCTCCGACCTCCATGTCGTAAGGCTGCATGAGCACACAGCCTTGCCCAGCCCAGTACGCCTGGAGGCGCAGGATCAGGTCCTGGAAATGCAACGTTTTTTCGCTCCCAGCGCAAATACGGGTTGAGCGACGCATTATAACGGCAGAGGTTTTATCCGATACCTTGCTCTTGTGCTGGCTGGCATAGATAAGTCAAGTTGTTACAATCCCGACTTATGAAAGCCGTTGTTCATGTACCTCGAACCCGCCGGGCGATTGCTCTCATATCGGGCGGCCTTGACTCCATGCTGGCGGCCCGCGTCATGCAGGATCAGGGACTGCATGTCGAAGGCCTTAACTTTTTTACCGGATTCTGTGTCGAGGGCCACACCCACGCTATCCGCAATAATCCGAATCGAAAACCCCGGCGCAACAATGCATTGTGGGTCGCCGAACAGTTAGGCATTCCCCTGCACATTGTCGATGTGATTGAGGAGTACAAGTCAGTGTTACTGCGTCCTCGTCACGGCTACGGCGCAAACCTTAATCCTTGCCTGGACTGTAAAACCTTCATGGTGGGAAAGGCTCTGGAATGGATGCAAGCACATGATTTTGATTTCATTATTACCGGTGAAGTGCTGGGTCAGCGGCCGATGTCCCAGCGCCGGGATACTTTTCCGGTGGTGGCCCGTGAGTCTGGAGCGAACGATCGTTTGTTGCGGCCGCTTTGTGCGCAGCTGCAGCCACCGACTTTACCCGAGCGTGAGGGCTGGGTTAATCGTGAGCAGTTGTACGGGTTTTCCGGGCGTACCCGTAAGCCGCAGATCGCCTTGGCCCACCAGCTGGGGATCGAAGATTACGCACAGCCTGCCGGTGGCTGCTGTTTTTTGACCGATGCCGCCTATAGCCGCAAATTGCGCGATCTATGGCAAAGCCGGGCCAAGCGAGACTATGACCTGGATGACATTATGTTGCTCAAGGTCGGGCGGCATTTGCGGCCAAAGCCACATCTCAAGGTGATCGTTGCCCGCGATGCTGGCGAGACCCGTTACCTGCGCGGGTACCGAAAACGTTTTACTTACCTCGATATGACCAGTCATAACGGACCACTGACCCTTGTGGAAGGCGAGAGGGATGACGCCGATGTGGAGTTGGCTGCCCGGATTGCGGCGCGTTTCGGACAGGGCCGCGAGGCAAAAAGTGTCAGCTTTCAGTTCGTCAGCCGGGACGGCATCGAACGCGAATTGCAGGTGGCGCCCTTCACGGTGGATGAAGTGCTAGGAGACTGGTACTTGTGAGCACGCATCAACTGGATGTAACCGGATTGCTCTGTCCGCTACCGGTCATTCGTACCCAGGATCGGGTAGCGACCCTAAGGCAAGGGGATGTGTTGTCTGTTCACTGTACCGACCCGGGAGCCCTGTTTGATATTCCTGCCTGGTGCCGGGTTCACGGCCACGAGTTGCTAAGTACGCAAGAAAGCGAAGAAGAGGTGCTAATCTGCATACGGGTACGAAAATAAGACATAAATGCACTAAATTAGTGCATAATAAAGTTATTGCGCACTAAATTAGTGCTGATACTCTAATTAAGAGCCTCAATACGGGGCTTTTTTGCTGGCACGTAATTTGCTTTAGTTACAGGCAGGCTTAGTCGTTGTTTCATTTTTCACCGCGCGCTTCTGGGGTCCGGGCATTGCACCGGTCCTGACGTGGCGCGTTAACCGTTGAGGAATTCGTCCCCATGTCAGCTGATGACGCTTTAAAGTTTATCCAGGATAAAAACGCCAAGTTTGTCGATTTTCGTTTCACCGACACCCACGGCAAAGAGCAACACGTGTCCGTACCGGCGTCTGTGGTTGATGCCGACCTTTTTGAAGAGGGCAAGATGTTTGATGGCTCATCGATTGCCGGATGGAAGGGCATCAATGAGTCCGACATGATCTTGCTGCCTGATCCTGACTCTGCCGTGGTCGATCCTTTTATGCAGGACACCACAGTCTTGTTGCGCTGCGACGTGGTCGAACCTGCGACTATGCAGGGTTACGATCGTGATCCACGTTCTATTGCCAAGCGGGCTGAGGCCTATCTCAAGTCAACCGGCACCGGCGACGATGCTTTCTTTGGCCCTGAAGCCGAGTTCTTCATTTTTGATTCGGTACGCTGGTCCAACGAGATGAGTGAGGCGGCATACCACATCGAGTCGGTCGAGGCAGCCTGGAGCTCAGGCAAGGATTATGAAGAGGGTAACACCGGCCACCGTCCCGGCGTTAAGGGCGGCTATTTTCCCGTACCGCCTGTTGATTCGCTACAGGATGTGCGCTCCAGCATGTGCCTGGCGATGGAGGACATGGGCCTCGGGGTAGAAGTGCACCACCATGAGGTTGGCACGGCGGGACAGGGCGAGATCGGCGTACGATTCGACACCCTGGTGGCTAAGGCTGACCAGACCCAGATTTACAAATACTGTATCCACAATGTCGCCCACGCCCATGGGTTGACTGCGACCTTTATGCCCAAGCCGCTGGTGGGAGATAACGGTAACGGCATGCATGTGCACCAGTCCATATTCAAAGGCGGTGACAATATGTTCGCTGGCGATGAATATGGCGGCCTGAGCGAGACCGCGCTGTATTACATCGGCGGTATTTTCAAGCATGCCCGGGCGTTGAATGCATTTACCAATGCCAGCACCAATAGTTACAAGCGCCTGGTACCGGGTTTTGAAGCGCCGGTCATGCTGGCTTACTCGGCTCGTAACCGTTCGGCTTCGTGTCGAATTCCCCATGTCAGCAACCCCAAAGGGCGGCGGGTTGAGGTGCGCTTTCCGGACCCCACCGCGAATCCCTATCTGGCGTTCTCAGCTTTGCTGATGGCCGGACTGGATGGCATCCAGAACAAGATTCACCCGGGCGGCCCGATGGACAAAGATCTTTACGATCTGCCGCCCGAAGAAGAGAGCGAGATTGCAACGGTAGCGCATTCTTTTGATCAAGCGCTGGACGCTCTTGACGCCGATCGCGAGTTCCTCAAAGTGGGCGGTGTCATGAGCGACGATATGATCGATAGCTATATCGAACTCAAGATGGGAGAGGTGCAGCGTCTGCGGATGGCGACCCACCCGGTCGAGTTCGATATGTATTACAGCGTCTGAGCGGGGCAGCGGCAGCTCGAGTTACCCCAAGCTGCCGCCTGTTCTGAGTTAATATGCACCAATATGGTGCAAAACAGATGAACCAATCCCAGACTGTCGACCATCTACAGGTTCTGGAGGCGCTTACCACGGCCGTGCTGGTTGTTGATGCAGATAAGCGGGTCAGTTTCATGAATCCCGCTGCTGAGGCATTGTTGGCGACCAGCATTCAACGCGGGGTGGGTCGTAAGGTAGGCGAATTGTTGCCGTTGGGCATCACTTTGCAGGCAGCGTTAATGGCGGCGGCGCAGGGCGACACCACGACGTTGCGTGAGGAAACACTGGTGCGTCTGGGTGATGCGAACACGTTGTGCGTTGACTGCACGGTGTCACCGTTTGGCGTACAGCCCCAAAGTGGTTTTATGATCATTGAACTCGACCGAGTCGACCAGTTGACACGTATCGCGCGAGATACCTGGGTACATGAACGCCAGGATGCCCTGAATCAGATCGTGCGTGCTTTGGCGCATGAGATCAAGAATCCCCTGGGCGGCCTGCGAGGCGCGGCGCAATTGCTGGATCGGGAATTACCACGGCGTGAGTTGCGCGAGTACACGCATATTATTACCCACGAGGCAGACCGCCTCAGTCGATTAGTTGATCGGTTGACCGGCGGTTTGCAGGCCATGGATCGCCAACCGTTTAACCTGCATTCGGTGCTCGAACATGTGCGTAAACTGATACTGGTCGAGTTACCGGAAGGGGTGGAGTTCAAGCGCGACTATGACCCAAGCATTCCCGATGTCTGCGGGGATCGCGCCCAGATGATCCAGGTGGTGCTTAATATTGTGCGTAACGCGGTACAGGCCATCGAAGGGCGTGGACAGATTAGCCTGCGGACCCGTGTCAGGCGACAGTACACCTTACGCAACCAACGACATCGGCTAGTCGTAGAGGCCTCAATCACGGATAACGGGCCGGGGATCGATCCCGAGCTGATTGACCGGGTGTTCTTTCCAATGGTGACGGGACGGGCCGAGGGCACTGGCCTGGGTCTTGCATTGGCCCAGGAGATCATCCACCGTCATGCCGGCTCGATCGAGTGCACCAGTGAGCCGGGGCGAACCTGCTTTGTGCTATCCCTGCCGATAGGGGACGCACAATGAGTCCGGCGCCTGTAGTCTGGGTAGTTGATGATGATGCCTCCATCCGCTGGGTGCTTGAAAAAGCGCTCACCAGCGCCGGATTTGCACCTACCGTTTTTGACAACGCCGACAATGTGCTCGGCCACGCCCTGCGTCGTGCCCCTGATGTTCTTATTACCGATATCCGCATGCCTGGTACCAGTGGCCTCGATCTATTAAAGGCGCTGGGTGATGAGTTGCCCGACCTACCGGTTATTGTGATGACGGCTCACTCGGACCTCGACAGTGCGGTGTCGGCTTATCGCGGCGGCGCCTTTGAGTACCTGCCCAAGCCCTTCGATCTGGACGAGGCGGTAGCGCTGGTCGGGCGAGCCCTGCAGAAAAAAGCCGACCAGGAGATGCCCCAGGCGCCAGTTGCACCGAGTGGCGACATGATTGGCGAGGCACCGGCCATGCAGGCTGTGTTTCGTATGATTGGTCGGCTGGCCGGTTCAGCCATGAACGTGTTGATCTCTGGTGAGTCTGGCACTGGCAAGGAACTGGTCGCGCGCGCGATTTATCGCAACAGCCCGCGGGCAGAGCGTTCTTTTGTTGCCATCAACACCGCGGCTATTCCCGCCGATCTTCTGGAGTCAGAACTTTTTGGTCACGAGAAGGGGTCGTTTACCGGCGCCCAGGGCCAGCGCCAGGGGCGTTTTGAGCAAGCCGCAGGCGGAACGCTGTTTCTGGATGAAATCGGTGACATGCCGTTGGATCTGCAGACTCGGCTGTTGCGGGTACTTTCGGATGGTACCTTTTTTAGGGTGGGTGGCCACGAGGAGATAGCAGCGGACGTGCGCGTGATCGCGGCGACCAATCAGGAACTCGAAGGTCGAGTTCGCGAAGGTCGATTTCGAGAAGACCTGTACCACCGACTTAACGTGATCGGCATTCACTTGCCGGCGCTTCGTGAACGGCGCGAGGATATTCCGGCTCTGGTCCGGGTTTTTTTGGACCAGGCTGCGCATGAGTTACAAGTTGACTCCAAG
Organism: Gammaproteobacteria bacterium; assembly: GCA_014239575.1. Taxonomy (GTDB): domain Bacteria; phylum Pseudomonadota; class Gammaproteobacteria; order Arenicellales; family UBA868; genus UBA868. Next base: position 12,166 of record JAAZYQ010000022.1, on the reverse strand, counting down.
CAATTGGATGAGGCGGTGATGACGGTACTCTGTGAGGCTCCCTGGTCGGGCAATGTCCGTGAACTGGAAAACTTGTGCCGATTACTCACCGTTGTCGCCCCCGGGCGGACCGTTACACTGACCGATCTACCGTCCGGCTTTAACACGGCGGCTAACCTCGATGAATCGGCCCAGACTTGGCAGCAACTGCTGGGCCGGGTGGTAGCCGATCGTCTGTCCGAGGGACACCACGACATTCTTTCCGAGGTTGGGCCGGACTTCGAACGGGTACTGTTGCGTACCGCGCTCACTTTTACCCGGGGCCGCAAACAGGAAGCTGCCCGATGGCTCGGCTGGGGGCGCAACACCCTTACCCGCAAGCTAAAAGAACTGGGGATAGACTGATCAGGGGCAGATTCAGATGCCCATATCGCTAAGAGCCATCATGATGTGATTGAGCACCCCCGTTGTGCGTGGGTGTTCAACCTCCAGTTGGCGGATCGATTCCTGGACATGGTTGATCAGGGTATCGTGATTCTCCTCGCCGGAGACTTCCAGTCGTGTCTCAAGATTTGCCACCAGTGCGTTCAGGCGGTCACGGGCGCTGTGGTCGGTTGCAGGCAACTGCCTGATTTCATCACGCAGTTGATCGATCAGCTGATGCAGGGTCTTTTCGGCCATAAGGTTATAAAGATGGCGCTTAGGGGCAGACGTTGCGACATTATACTTTCGTCATCAATCTAAACCACAGCCCAGATCAGGAGATAGCAATGACAGCCCTCCAGGGAAAAACAGCCCTTGTAACCGGAGCCAGTGCGGGCATAGGCCTTGCAACTGTCCGCCTGCTGAGTCATGCAGGAGCGCGGGTCATCTGCTGCGCCCGCCGTCTTGAACGCTTGCAGACACAACTCGATGAATTGCCTGGCCCTGGTCTGGCCGTAGTGTTGGATGTGGCTGACGCCGTATCGGCCGCCAGCCTGCCTGATCGACTGCCCCAGGATTGGCAAGCGGTCGATATTCTGGTGAATAACGCCGGCAGCGATATTGGCGGACGCCAGCCTTTCCATGAAGGCGATATCAACCAATGGGCCGGAACAATACAGACCAATGTAACCGGTCTCATGCAGGTGACTGCGGCCATGCTGCCAGGCATGCTCGCTCGCAAGCAGGGGCACGTTGTCAATATCGGTTCGACGCAGGGCTTGGTTCCGGTCGCGGGCTGCGGTGCTTATACCGCAAGCAAATTTGCAGTGCACGGTTTCAGTGAGACGCTGCGACAAGAATATGCGGGGACCGGTATTCGCGTTTCAGAAGTATTGCCGGGCATGGTGAAAACCAATTTTGCAGCCACGCGCTTTTTCAGCGCCGAGCGTGGCGACGAGTTCTATGACAACCATGGGCAATGCCTTGAGGCTGACGACATTGCACGTTCGATACTGTTTGTGCTGGAACAACCCATTCATGCGGTGATTGCACAAATCGTCGTGGTCCCGGATAACGGGACTTAGACCCATGCCCTTCACAAGGCTTCCGACAATATCCCGCCGCTCGTTTCTCGGCGCCGGGGTCGCCGCCGCTGCAGCGGCTGGCACGTTCAGCTGGGTATATAGAGCACGCAACAGTTGGGACGAAGCGGTCGGCCTGGTTGCCGACCCCCAAGGCATTATCGATTTGCCGCCAGACTTTTCTTATCAGGTGTTACAGCGGGTGGGCGATGTCATGAGTGACGGCTTTAATGCACCATCTGCGCCGGATGGCATGGCGTGTTTTCCCGGGGACGAAGACACCTGGATCGTCATGCGCAACCACGAGATTCGCGAAGGCACCCCGGTCGATACCCAGCTTGCCGCTGCACCTAATAGGGGTGGCGGGGTCAGCCGGTTGGTGATCGACCGCGCGAGCGCTGCGCTGCGGGCAAGCAACATGGTGTTGACGGGGACTTCACGTAACTGCTCCGGTGGGCCAACACCTTATGGTTGGTTGAGCTGCGAAGAAGTGGAGGAAGCGGGACACGGCTATGTTTTTCTCTGTGATCCAGGAGCATCTTCCTTGCAGGCCCCACATCGGTTATCGGCGCTGGGGCGTTTCCCCCACGAGGCGGCCGCCTTTGACCCGGTATCGGGCATAACTTACCTCAGCGAGGATACTTCCCAAAGCGCTATTTACCGCCATGTGCCAGATAGCCCCGAGCAACCTTTTGTGGGGGGACATTTGCAGGCGCTTAAAGTTCAGGGACAGAATCGGTTCGACCTGTCTGAAGGCCGAAAGATCGGCGACCAGTTTGCCGTTGAGTGGGTGAACATCACCGATCCAACAGCCGCTGATAAGCGCACCCGTACCCAGGCACACCAGCACGGTGGCGCTATTTTTTCGCGTGGAGAAGGCGCCTGGTTCGATGGGTCAAGCGTGTACCTGTGCTCCACTGATGGCGGTCCCAGAGGCAGTGGGCAACTTTATCGGCTTGATATCGCTAAAGCGGCGCAAGCCGATACTCTGACGTTGATTGCTCAGGCGGAAGGAAATAGCGATTTTGATCGCCCTGACAATGTGACGGTATCGCCCTGGGGCGATATATTCCTGGCTGAGGACGGCGACGCACCCAATGGCGTGCGGATACTCAAACCCGATGGGCGCTTGCTTTACTTCGCGCGCAATGTCATGAATGACGGCGACAGCGAGATTGCGGGGATCTGTTTCTCGCCTGACGGAAAATGGATGTTCCTGAATATCCAATGGGAGGATTTGACGCTCGCGATTACCGGGCCTTTTATGGCTTGATTGGCTTGATCTTGAGCGCTGGGCCCAAAGCCTTGGGTAGTATTACAGGCCTTGTGCAAGTGAGTCCCATGCTGCGCTTTGTGGGTGGCAAGTCTCTACAAGAACAATTCGGGACGCTCTGGTGGATTGCCCACGCGCATTTTCAAACAGATAGTGCTACCACTCAAGTTGGATACAGCAGCCAGCCCTGCATAGGCTATAAACGGAATTTCAAAGAGAAACTCATATGAAAAATCACTCACAGGTTTGCGTGATCGGCGGCGGCGTCGTAGGTTGCTCCGTCTTGTACCACCTCACCAAGCTCGGTTGGTCAGACGTGATGCTGATAGAGCGATCTGAGCTGACCTCCGGATCTACCTGGCACGCGGCAGGCGGCTTTCATACGCTGAACGGCGACACCAATATGGCAGCGTTGCAGGGCTACACCATCAAGCTTTACAAGGAGTTGGAAGAGCTGACGGGTATGTCCTGTGGGCTGCATCACGTCGGCGGGGTCACGCTGGCAGACACTCCCGAGCGCATGGATATGCTCAAGGCGGAGCGCGCCAAACACCGTTATATGGGCTTAGATACCCAGATTCTGTCGCCCGCGGAAATCATCGATGTTGCACCGGCGACTAACACTGCCGGTTTGCTCGGCGGGCTTTACGATCCCCTGGATGGTCATCTTGATCCATCGGGCACCACCCATGCGTACGCTCGGGCAGCGCGCATGAATGGGGCTGAGATCGAGCTGCATACCAAAGTGATTGAAACAAACCCGCGGGCCGATGGCAGTTGGGAGGTGGTTACCGATCAGGGCACGGTCATAGCCGAGCATGTGGTGAACGCGGCCGGTCTGTGGGCACGTGAGGTGGGCACTATGGCGGGCGTCTATCTGCCGCTGCATCCCATGGAGCATCAGTATATTGTCACGGACGATATCCCCATGATTTACGAGCGCGATACCGAGCATCCACATGTGATGGACCCGGGCGGTGAGAGTTATCTACGCCAAGAGGGCAGAGGCCTTTGCATAGGTTTTTATGAGCAAGCGTGCCAGCCCTGGGCGGTTGATGGCACTCCCTGGGACTTTGGCCATGAGCTGCTGCCCGATAATCTTGACAAAATTACCGATTCGATCGAGTTTGCGTATCGGCGTTTCCCGGCTTTGGAAAAAGCCGGAGTTAAAACTGTTATCCATGGCCCATTTACTTTTGCGCCTGACGGCAATCCCTTGGTTGGACCGGTGCCAGGTCTTCGTAACTACTGGTCTGCGTGCGGCGTGATGGCCGGTTTCAGTCAGGGCGGCGGCGTTGGTCTGACTTTGGCCCAGTGGATGATCGAAGGTGAGCCTGAGCGCGATGTTTTTGCGTTGGATGTGGCCCGCTTTGGTTCCTGGACAACGCCCGGCTACACCCTGCCTAAGGTCATTGAAAACTATCAGACGAGATTCTCGGTGACGTATCCAAACGAAGAGTTGCCGGCGGCCCGCCCTTTTCGCACCACACCTATGTACGATATTCAGGATCAACTGGGCGCTGTTTTTGGCCAGCAGTTCGGACTTGAAGTGGCGAATTTTTTTGCACACGGGGATGAATCGCGCTACGAGACCCCATCGTTTCGTCGATCAAATGCATTTGCAGCAGCTGCCCGTGAGGTCAAAGCCGTTCGTGAGGGCGTGGGCATCAACGAGGTACAAAATTTTGGCAAGTTTGCGGTGACCGGAGCTGCTGCGCGCGAATGGTTAGATTGGATCATGGCAGGCCGCATACCTGAGGAGGGGCGTATGAGTTTGACCCCGATGCTCTCGCCCAAGGGGCGTCTGATCGGGGATTTCACCGTGTCCTGTCTTGCAGAAGATGAATTTCAATTGACATCTTCTTATGGCTACCAGGCAGTCCATGAGCGATGGTTGCGACAAAACTTGTCTGACGGGGTAGGCCTGGAAAATATCTCGGATAAACGCACGGGTTTTCAGATCGCGGGTCCTTTGGCGCGCCACGTGCTAAGCGGGGTTACCGGCGCTGATGTGTCCGCCGAAGCTTTTCGGTTTTTAGACGTCAAGCGCATGGTTGTCGGCATGTGCGACTGTATTGTGCAGCGGGTCAGTTATACCGGCGATCTGGGGTTTGAGATCTATACCGATGCCGCGAGCCAAAGGGCGCTCTGGCATGCCTTGTGGGCGCAGGGAAAGCCGCACGGTATGCAACCCTTTGGCATGCGAGCGATGATGAGCCTGCGGCTGGATAAATTTTTCGGCAGCTGGTTGAACGAATACTCGCCTGACTACACGGCTGGCGAAACCGGGATGGATCGCTTTATCGTTTTTGGCAAGAAAAGCAATTTCATTGGACGCCAAGTTGCCCAGACGGAAAGAGCCAAAGGCGCAAGACGCAAACCGGTTGTGTTCGAGGTTGATGCGCTGGACGCAGATGTGATCGCCTACGAGCCAGTCTGGATAAACGGCGCAGTACGAGGGTTTTGTACTTCCGGTGGCTACTCCCACTACGCGCAAAAATCTATCGCCATGGCGTTAGTTGATGCTGAGCACGTGAATGAAGACCTTGAGGTCGAAATCGAGATACTGGGAGACCTGCGACCCGCCCGAAGGATTACGGTTCCCCCGTTTGACCCCGATGGACAGCGAATGCGCGGATGAAGATTATTCATTTTACCGATACCCATTTTATTCCAGCCGGAAAGACCCTGTATGGCCGGGACCCAGCCGTGGCTCTTGAGCGCTGTATCGCCGATATCAACCATCATCACGCGGATGCCGCGCGTTGCGTTATTACGGGGGATTTGACCCACTGGGGAGAGCCCGAGGCCTTTGATAATCTCAAACAACACCTAAGCGCACTCAAGCCACCCTTGCGCTTGTTGGTGGGCAACCATGATTCGCGTGAAGCGTTTAGAAAATGGTTTCCCGGCCAGGTGTGTGATGAAAACGGCTTCGTCCAGTCAGTCGAAGACCTGCCTGTGGGTCGCTTTATCTACCTTGATACTCACGAGCCAGGGCGCCATGAGGGCTGGTACTGTGAGAGGCGCCTGCGGTGGCTGGATGCGCAACTTAGAGGTGCGCCGGCCAAAGATATTTATTTATTTATGCATCATCCGCCATTTGATATTGGCATCCCAGGCCTGGATCGAATCTCACTGGTTCAAAAAGCGGCTTTCACTGAATTGGTTGCCCCATATAAACAGCAGATTCGCCACCTGTTTCTCGGCCACATTCACCGTCCGTTGGCGGGTAACTGGCGGGGCATACCGGTATCCAGTTTGCGTGCCATGCATCACCAGCTACAGTTGGATTTTGTTGATCATCCGACCCTGCAGGGAAACTTTGAGCCACCGGCGTACTGCGTCGTTTTATTTCGAGATGATTCGCTCATCATCCACACCCACGATTTCATGGATGAGAGTCCAAAATTTGACATGGCTCGTCCACCTGTCCAAGACTGGGCCGTCATGAAACCCCATTCTTAGAGGTACGCACGATGACTGGGGGGCCTGAGCGTTCTGATTTTTCCAACGACAAGGATTTTGTCGACGCGCTTTTGGCCTGGATTGTTAAGTGTGGGGCCAACTGGTGTTACGACGAGGGGATTACCCAGTTAGAGCATGCAGTACAGAGCGCAGTGCTCGCTCGCTCAAAAAGCGGCGATAGCGCTGATATCACGGCGGCGCTGTTGCACGATGTTGGGCACTTTCTGATGCAGAGCCAGGCTAAAGATAAGCGCTTTCACGACCGTGATCTTAAACACGAGATTGTTGGTGCTAACTGGCTGGCACGCGCTTTTGGTCCACAAGTGACAGAGCCCGTGCGTTTGCATGTGCCTGCCAAACGTTATCTGTGTGCGGTTGATCCGGGTTACTGGGCCGGACTTTCAGACGGGTCAAAAACCAGCCTGGTAAAACAAGGCGGACCCATGAGCGAGGCTAAGGCCAAAGAGTTTTCAGCACTGCCCGGGTGCGATGCGGCCGTGCGCCTGCGACGGATTGATGATCAGGCCAAGGTGGTCGGTCTTGCGATTGGGCCCATTGAGGATTTCGCGGACCACCTGATCAAGACATTGCATACCTAGCTTGCTTTCTTCAAGCAACAAAGGTGATGCTATTTAGTTGCCTGTAGTGCTTTGAGTGCTTTGAGTGCTCCAAAGTGAGAAAAATAGGGTGTTTTTCGAGCCCGTGATGTCGTATGGGCGAAAATCCCCCATACCCAATGGCCTTACATTGGCCAACCGTTTTAGACCATCTTGTACTTGGCGCACAAGCCCACTTTGGTTGCAGAATCACCGAAGATGCAGTTCATGACTTAAGGAAAACTTTTTATGGCTCGACGTACGCGCGCATCCCGAGATCGTTTAAAGAACAAAGATCACGTCAGCGCTTCGCCATATATCCGCAGAAGCCTGCCATTTTTCGAGGTACTCGAAGAAGAGCAGATCATGCGTCTCGAAACGCAGGTCGACTGGATCATGCAGGATGTGGGGATCGCCTTTCGAGATGATCCTGAAGCCCTGCAACTGTGGCAGCAACACGGCGCCCGGATCGAGGGTGATATCGTTCGTGCACCTGCCGACTGGGTTCGCGATCTTTGCGCTAAAGCGCCAAGCCAGTTTACTCAGCTTGCGCGTAACCCAGCGCGCTCAGTCACGATCGGTGGCAAGCACCAGGTTTTTGCTCCAATCTACGGGGCACCTTTTGTACGCGACCTTGAAGGGGGTCGGCGTTACGGGGACATAGCGTCGTTTGAAAACCTGGTGAAACTGACTTACCTGTTGCCCTCTTTACATCACGGTGGTTTTGTCACCTGTGAGCCTTGCGACGTGCCTGTCAGTAAGCGCCACCTCGACATGCTGCTGGCACACATGACACTGTCGGACAAACCGCATCTGGGTGCTATTACTGAGATGAGCCGGGCGCAGGACAGTGTCGATATGGCAGAGATCGTGTTTGGCCGCAAGACGATGGAGGATCACTGCGTCATCATGGGTAACGTCAATACCAATTCGCCTTTGCTGGTGGATAAAGTGGTCACGCAAGCGATCCGCGTTTACTGTGGGCGTGGCCAGGGTATTGTGGTGGTGCCTTTTATTCTCTCTGGCGCCATGGGGCCAGTCTCGACAGCGGCGAGTGTCGCCCAGGCTATGGCTGAGGCAATGATGGTCTGTGCTTATGCCCAATTGGTGCGCCCCGGCGCGCCTTTCGTGCTGGGCAACTTTTTGTCTTCGATGTCATTGAAATCAGGTGCTCCCACTTTTGGGATGCCCGAGCCGGTGATGTCCAACTACGCCATTGGACAGCTGGCACGACGCGTAGGATTGCCGCTTCGTTGCGGCGGCTCATTGACAGCCTCCAAGATCGAGGATGCCCAGGCGGCCTATGAATCCACCGATTCAATGCATTCAACTATGCTTGCTGGCGCCCACTTTGTGCTGCATGCCGCCGGCTGGCTGGAAGGCGGTCTATGCACTGGTTTTGAAAAACTGGTGATGGATGCCGATCGGTTGGGGTGTTACCAGAAACTGCTGGATCAGGGCCTGGATACCTCCGATGAGGCCTTCGCCCGTGATGCCTACAAAGAGGTGGGCCCAGGCGGCCATTTTCTGGGTTCGGGCCACACCCTGCGCCACTACCAGAGCGTGTTTTATGAGCCCCGTCTCAGTGACAGCGAGAACGTCGAAAGTTGGGAAGAAGCCGGTGCGCCCGATATGCGATCCCGCGCCCACACTCGCTGGACCCAGCTGCTAAACGAATATGAACCGCCGCCTATCGATGTGGCCATGAAAGAGGCTCTGGAAGCTTTCGTCGCGAAGCGCAAGGAAGAATTGCCCGATGCTTGGTACTAGTACGGTAACAGACAAGCGTTAAGCTGCTTTTCTTTTTAATCTTTTATCCTGTCAAAGCGAACTGGCCAAAACCACATGAATAAGCCCGTCAATCTCGAATCCAAATTCCGACTGTTTTCTGACTATTGGGCGCCAAGAGTCATCGCCCAGATGAACGACACCCAATTTAAGATCGTCAAAATCAAGGGCGAGTTCATATGGCATGAGCACAAAGAATCCGATGAAACATTCTTTGTGATTGAAGGATTAATGGGTATAGAGTTTAAAGACAGAGTCGTTGAGCTAAATGCAGGAGAGATGATCGTGGTGAAGCGCGGCGAACAGCACAAGCCCTTTGCTGTTCAAGAAAGCAAAGTCATGATTATCGAGCCCGCCAATATCGTAAATACTGGCGAGTCTCGCGGTCATTTAACAGCCGAAAATGATGTTTGGATTTAGCGTCGGCGTTTTCTGATCGCGCCGTTACATCCTTCTTTTTGTCGAAACACTGGAGATCCAAAATGGAACTCACTTTTATTTACTTTGATTTCCCTTTCTGGAGAGCCGAGGTCGGAAAAATAGCGCTTTTCATGGGGGGCATAGATTTTAAAAATAGAATAGTTGGAAGTGAGGAATTTCAACGGGTCAAACAGATCGGCCAGTTGGATGATGGCACCCTGATTCCTTTTCATCAACTGCCGTGCCTGGTCGTTGATGGCGTCTCGATTGCGCAAACAGGAGGGATCGCACGCTTTTGCGGCAAGTTATCGGGCATGTACCCCAAAAACGATGATGTCCTCGCTGCCCAAATCGACCAGTTTCTGGACATGGCCACCGATATCACTGACTTGATTTCGACTACTGGTCGCGACGAAGATCAAGAGGCCAAGAAGATCAAGCGACAGGAGTTATGCAAAGGCGAATTGGCGAGAAAGCTCGGCATATTGAATAAGAACATCGGTGATGACAGTGGCTGGGTGCTGGGGCCTGATTTAGGTCTTGCCGATATTGCCATCTGGCGACTCATGGGCTGGTTGTCTTGCGGGATTCTGGATGGCATTCCGACAGACCTCATCAAAGAATTTTTGAGAATCTCCAGAGTCTGCCTGGCAGTAGACACACACCCCAAAATACAAGAATGGGTGGCACGGACATATCCCAAAGACTACGTACGAGGTAATTATCTCTAACGCAGGGGACAATAGGACCACATTCGATTATTCTTGTATGGCAGTGAGGAAAACGCGGATGGATTGGCGAATTACGATACTTCTAAATACCTCGTTTTTGGATGGCTTCCGCAGTCGTCCAGTAGGCAGATGGATGAGTCGATGTTATTGAGAAACATGCGTGTACTCTGAATTAACTCCTGATGAAGCAAATACCTTGATCGAAAAGGAAGAGGCTTGCATTATCGATATAAGAGACAGCGGTTCATATTCCGCCGGTCACATATCCAACGCTATTCAATTAGATAATGAATCGGTAGAACCATTTCTCGAAAATACGGACAAAGAAACGGCGCTCATCATTTATTGTTATCACGGAATTTCCAGCAACTCTGCTGCATCTTTTTTCGTGGAGCAGGGCTTTGCTCGGGTGCATCACATAGCCGGTGGTTTTGAAGCCTGGCAGCGTGACGAACTTCCAATTCAAACAACTTGAGTCTTCGTTGCTGCTTAAATGAATACAGCATAGTTGGGGGATTTTGAACGTCCCGTAATTGGGAAGGGGAATATTTCGGGAGAGGTGGTTAGTAATTACCTCAGCATGGATTCTGGTATTTCTGGAGGACACGCCACTCCTCATCGCCCTGATGCAAGAAACCGGCATGAGCACAAACATCAGCATTACATCAGACGATGTATACGCTCATGCGGGTTTCCTAGGGCAGAATGGCGATTTAACAGACAAGAAAAGACGCTTCACGCCGCTATTTTAAACACGGACAGGGAAGCGTCCAAGTTCCCAGACTAACTACAAAGATGGACCAAACTATATAGGAGAGGGTTAAAGGCGTAGACACTTGAGTTGATTCTACGCAGCCAAGGGAGCAAGAATGAACCTCGATCCGTTTCGTGATGCCAGATTCACCCCATGGTGGTGGGAGTGGGCACCACGTGAAACTCGAACTAAGAAGAATTTACCCAAGCGGGTAGAAATCGCCATTGTGGGTTCCGGTTTTACTGGCCTAGTCGCCGCACTGACGCTGGCCCGCGCTGGGCGGGATGTAGTTGTTTTGGAGGCAGACACGGTTGGCTATGGCGCCAGCAGCCGCAACGGCGGTCAAGTGGGTAGCGGCAATCAACGTTTTACAGTTGCTCGACTCATCAAATTGTATGGCAAGGACCAAGCTCAGGCTCTGTTGCAAGAAGGCATATCGGCGCTTTCATATATCAAAGCCATGATTGCCGCCGAAGATATCCAGTGTCATTATCGAGAGGCTGGTCGATTTCGTGGCGCATCTCGGCCGAAACATTACGACACTCTTGCGCGGGACATGGACGACCTTCACACTTTTGCCGGTGTTGAGTCATATATGGTGCCCCGGGCTGAACTCGGTTCAGAGATAGGCACGGGCCTGTATTACGGTGGTGCAGTACTTCCCAGGGATGCATCGTTGCATCCCGCTCTTTACCACAGTGGTCTTCTTGATCGGGCAGAGGCCGCAGGTGTTCGTGTCTTCTCACATGCCAGGGTAAAAGATGTTCAAGAGAAGGGTCAAAAATTGCAGATAACATCGGCCCGTGGCGTGTTATCCGCTGATAAGGTTTTGATTGCAACCAATGGGTACAGTGATCGTTCAATCCCTTATTTTTATCGTCGAGTTATTCCAGTCGCCTCCGCCATTATCGCAACAACGGAACTGTCACCAGATCTTATGACGACTCTTATGCCAAAGAAGCGAGTCTTTGGTGACACACGGCGTGTACATCATTATTACCAATCCAGCCCAGACGGATTGCGGATTCTCATGGGGGGGCGACTTGCAGGGCGAGCAGACACGACCCGCTCACCGAAATTTTTTCATCTATATCGCCATATGCTTGAGATATTTCCTGAGTTAGCAGGTGTTGGAATCTCCCACGCCTGGTCAGGCTATGTTGGTTTTACGCGGGACACGTTTCCGCATATTAATAAGCAGGGAAGCATGTATAGCGCGATGGGTTATTGCGGGTCCGGCGTAGCCAGGGCATCGTACGCGGGTTACAAAGTCGCCCATCAGATCCTTGAAAGTCCGGGAAGTGCAACTGCATGGAATAAACTTGTTTTCAAGACAATACCATTTCGATCTTTTGCTCGCACTGGTGTACAGATCGCGACCCAATGGAAGCGGGTTCGCGATGCCCTATAGCCCAACTGTTCCTCCGTCTTCAAAAGTGTGCACCACATTTGCATCCGGGCGAAGCAAGAGAGTCAAAGAGGGTCAGGGCCCGAGGAGCACTACTACTACTAAGTATGATTAAAATCGTTAGCTATTCTTGCTGTACAGCAAGAGCGACTGATCTTCATTGGTACGACTTTGCCACATCAGGAACCGGGAATGGCCAACCTAAGAAAACGGATAACCTGATATGAACACTGATGGTCTACAG